>JAPLCU010000198.1 GCA_026392045.1 Armatimonadota bacterium | reverse complement strand
AATCGCGAAGTCAAACGGAAGGACTGTATCCACACTGCCGATAAGCCTACGAGTAAGCAATCCGGGTCAAGATGCTGCTGACGCCCAGGAAGTGGCTCAAAAGCAGGCGGCTATTGAACAAAAAAGGCAGCAGATTGCAGCCAACAAGAAGGAGCAGGAGGCACAGACAGCTGCAATTCAGGCAGAAGTGATGGATAGGTATAATCAACTATCTTCAGATCAACGAGCTTTCATTCGTGAATGTCACATCCAGCATATCGCCGGGATGGCATCAGGATTGACCGGCAGTGGTAGTTTTCTAGGACCTAGCTTAGCAGAATATCTGGTAAGTCATCAGAACCTTCTCGAATGATGAATATCATATCTCTAATATCTATATTGAGCATGGGTCTTTTGATTCCTTGTCGAAGAAGCGCTAATCTTAATGCCACAAATTTATCCTGAAGAGGTACAGCATGCCATACTGCACTCAGTGCGGATTTCCGAATCCTGATGATCGACCTAAATGCTTCAAATGCGCAGAACCGCTGAATCTTCTTAATGCGCAACCACAAGCTGATGAAGCATGGCGTATTGCACCATGCCCGTTCTGCCAGGGTGACGTAGCGTACGACGCTCGGAAGTGCCGACACTGTGGAGAGTGGCTGGACGAATCCGAACGTAAAAGCCAGAATCAGCAAAAATCGGCTACTTATGTTGCCATGTGTCTATTGATTTGTGTGCTTACTGGTATAATCACCAAAATGCTCTTAACTGGGCATTTCCCATAAACGAAGGATTGACTATGGTAATCGTGCATCAGAAAATTTACAGTCGCTTTATTTTTTGCAGAATGCTCAAACTTTACGGAACGCACGACATTGCCACTTGCCGAGAGGTGAAACATGAAATACTGCACTCAGTGCGGATTTCCAAATCCTGATGATCGACCTAAATGCTTCAAATGCGCAGAACCGCTGAGCCTTGACGTACAGGCACAGACTGAGCACGATGTCTCGGCTCCCGGAAGTAGCAATAGTGTGGCAGATGACCCGCATTTGCGCGCCTGCCCATTCTGTCAAGGCGACGTAGCGCAAAACGCGAAGAAGTGCCGACACTGTGGAGAGTGGCTAATAGCCAATCAGCCGCGCAAGAAGCGCATTTTGCTGTACATTCCACTAATGATTGTTCTTCTTCTGTGCGTCGCAGTGGCAGCTCGGCATGCGCAACAATATCGGTCTTTACCATCGCAAAGCAAGATGTCCCCACAGCAACCGAAAAGCAGACCATACCAACAACTTGCCCCGATAGTTGCGCCCTTGGAAACATCGCCGACTGTGATTGAGACGGCCAGCAGCAGTGATATTGAAGTACATGGTACATTTACGCACGATCGCGCAAGTTTGGACAGCGGCACTGTGATCGATGGGAGTATTACGAATACCGGTAACGCTCTGGCACCGTCCGTGACCATCGTTGCCGACTGCGAGGGGTTTGAGTTCGTATACGGGAACAGCTATAAGTCGACCTGGGGCGGACGCTGTAGCGCGACTCTGGAGACAATGCGCAATGTTAGGCCGGGTGAAACACGACCTTTCAAAACTGTAATGCAACCGATACTTGATAATTCAAAGTTCGAAGGCCATCCCGGTAAAGGTTGGGGAGTATGTGACGGTAACCCACTTAACGTAACACTCCATGCCGTTGTCATGCCTTAGAATCGCGCTCCTACCAATTCTTTACATCACTTTTGAATCGGCCTTTCGTAATCAAGTTGGGCTACTGGCCGACAGGGTCGTTCTATATTTGTCAACGCTAGTTTGAAGATGGACTTTTTGAACAGGTAGCACTCACAGCCGACGGTGGGTCAATATTCAATGCCGGTTGACAAGCATCGCAAAGAATCAACAACAATCATTGGCAAAAAGCAAGCATAAGTTTCCCTGATAGGTTTTTTGCAATCCACCGATCCTGATGGGCGAGGAGCCGAGCGGGTTATCGCTTACGGCGCTGACGAAGCAGTTGCCGATGCTCTGGAACCTACAAATACCAGCATTCGGACTCCCTGAACATATTCAAGCAAGCTATAGCGGTCTTGCATCTCAACATGAGTTAGCATAGATAACTCAGCTAACTACCGGTAAGATTAGGATCAAGTATCTTCCAACAGCACGCTGCAAGAGCTTCTTTGTCCAAACCCGATGGGAAACCGGTATCGGAGGCCCAATCTTGTGGGCTTACAGGCAGCCCCGCGATATCTACTTCTTTCGCTGGAAATGCGGGTAGATAGGCATGCATATGATATATCCACCACGCGAGATTGCTGTCATTCATAGCAGCAACCATCTCGGGACAAGAGTTCCATATGGGCTGATCGTCCTTTTGTTTGAACTGGTATTCAGTTCCATTGGTTCCCTTAAGCATGGGATTCATTAATACTCCAAGAAATGACCTTGTTTCGGCGGAAAGACTGTAAGCGAGATTCCATTGTTTTCTCTCATCACAGCCGGCAACTACTAGACACTTTCCTTCATTCTGCTCTGCTATATATAGCACAGAGGCCATTGTAATAGCAGGTCGAAGAAAATCTAGTGTTGAAGTAGTTGGGTTTTTGATCTGACCCACTTCGTCGTATGATTTGTTGTTGATTACCAACATGTCGTCGAGCGTCAAGTGCGTTGATATACGTCGAAACAAGTCCTGCGTTTTTACATACCCTTTATGGTTGGGCTGAAAGAGTTCAGAAGAGTAATCAACTTTAGCGATTTTGAACTCCCGTAGATTTGCGTAATCTGTAAGCTTTTCACAGAATGTTTGGCAATATTCCGTTCCGTAATCCCTGCTTCTGCAATCAGCAATCAAAAGATGTACATTCCAGCCGAGACGAGCAAGCATACGTATTATTTCTGCTTGCCCACGATGGATTGCAGTTACTATGGAACGAGGCACAACAGGCCAGATCACGCTTTGCGAATTCGCCAAATCATTCACACTTAGATTCGAAATCTCAACTTTTCCATTGTCAAGTTGGTCATGCACAAGCTTTGCAAGTGTATCTGACGGAGTTTTCTGAGCATATTCGTCCCAATGGAAAAGATACAGCTCTTGCTTCGGCGGATTGCTTATGCCCATTAGTTCATGCTCACCCATGGAAGTGAAATATTTTTCAGCTTTCCTGTGTCCCCACACTTTCGCAATGGCAAGGTATAAATCTTTGTTTACCAAAACCTGACCTGGCGCGGCCTTTCTCTCAACACGTGCAGCCTGATTTACTCCAGACCCAAAGACATCTCCGTTACTTGGTTCCACGACCCCGAGAAACAGTCCAATACGAACTCTAATGGCCGGATGGGATGAGCAACAATGCTCGGCATAGTACTGCTGCACATACACCGAAAAGCATATAGCCGATTCCAGATATTCAAACGATACCATATTACTATCGCCAATATTCTTGACATACACACCACCTGCCCGTTCCGCCAGTAGCAGGCCTATATTGAGATGATCCCGGACACAATGCCCAAACTGTTCATTGCCAAAAGCTTCTGTCAGAGCTGTCGAATTTTCAATGTCTGTAAAGCACGTTGTGGTTACCTTGTTGCTCATAATTCTCCCTTATATGATTAGTCAATATTCTTCATCGAAAGGTTAAGATAACGCTCTGTATGAGCCGACATGTTCAATCTCGGAAGAATTGCTATTGGGTCTGGATTCCGAGGGTTAACTTCATCCAAGATGATTTTTTCAGGTCTCACCGTAGACTCCGTGTAAAATGTTCCATCCGGCCCAACCAGCACAACCGCGTTAGGAGCGTCGTTATTAGCCACCTGGACGGCCATTTTACCTGACCATACTGTTTTCGCTGCAATGCGTATCTTGTTAAACATGAAATCATACCCACCACGTGCTTGCTTCCCAGTCAATCTTCGTCCATCATCGGTCTTCGTTCCCACGAGGCGAGGGTAAATGTCGATTTTTGATTTAGACGGCGCGACCTTTAGTATGCGCCATGAGCGGATACCTAGTCTATACAATTTGTCGCCCAATGCGGGTAAATCATTTGTGGTTTTCTTCGTTGCCACAGTTTGCACAGTCACTGATAGACTGGCATCCAAGCACCGACATAGAGCAGATAAGGCAGCTCCAGCGGAACCGCTACTTGATTCATCTACATATTTGGAACTCGCGAAGGGGCGCTGTCCATTATTGATTTGCGGACGTTCCGAATCAAGCGATATGCGTACTGCGACGTTGTAGTGTTTGAAGAGTTCAATATGCTCATCTTGAAGAAAACATCCGCTTGTATCCACGATAATTCCAACCCTGCCTGCAAGCTGCTCTATAGCAAGTTTTAAATGCGTGCTTACTAGAGGATCGCCACCAGTTAAGACTACTACTAGCGGGTTGAGTGCAAGTATTGCCTGAGAAATTGGCAAAATATCCTCAACGGATGGTTCCAGGTTCTCGCGTCGCATCAAATCCTCCGCATAGCAATAAATACATTTGAGCGGACAAAGCCCAGTCAGTAACCAGTTTACAACGATAACTTCTCGAGACACAGGAAGTGTTGTCCAATGCTCAGCATCCGGCAGAAGATGCGGCATGATATGTTTGATCTCATCAGGCGGAACGCCCCATCCCCCCCAAAGATAATCAGAATAGACATCAGACGGAGGCACCGACATTGATGTATCCAACCATTCTACCACTGCTTTCGCCGCGTCTTCATGTATGGCGTGAACCAGCCCGGTATATGGCGAATAAGTAAGCATTCCTATGGATGGATCATTCCGGAACAGCAATCCAGATTTTGTAATTCGAGTGATAGTGCTGATCATCTCACCACCTTAATCACATATTCCGTTTGACGTGCCTTATGGCCTCGAGCCCGTGGGTTCATAGTTCCAACGTGATAAGTCTCCTCAGCTTCACTTATGCTTGCATTAAATCCAAGATCATTCCATATCTCAATAATAACCTCTGCAACTGGCACGATCAGATTTCGATGCGCATTATTTGCAACGACAATATATCCTTCAAAATCATCAGCAATTCCTCGACTCACGTTGAAGTATGCTCGCTCGATGTCCGCAAAATATTGTTCATAGTAGGGAATATAATAGATTCGATCATGGTAATCAGCTTGCTTTCCATGACTATCGCTAGCTATCGCACTTAAAAATTCTTGTGCTTTCGATGTCTTCGGCGAAATTGCTTCACGACCGGAAATAAAATTGGTGCCAATAATACGCTCGTCAGACACTACGTTATTACGCGAAGCTGCCCAATCAAGAAATGCGAGCTCTACTTGAAACATACTGGCATAGTCATGCCTATTAGGGTAAGGTGGCGATGAAACCATTGCTTTGAATCTTCTCTCTGGCAACGGATAAGTTCTGGCATCGCCTAAAACTGCGATATGAGCAGTCGATTTAGCTTTCTCCGTAATTGACTGCAGTCGCCTCTTAAGTGCAAGTAGATATGCATGATAATCATCCTGCCAACCATTATATATGCAGAGTCCGCCTTCTTTCGTGTGCGTTCCCAAATTGCTACTAGCTGCACAACATGACAGACGACCGACAAATGGCGTGATCAGAGCCAACGCTAAATCCTCAGAACCACATGTTGTGTCAAATGTGCAGTCCACGACTTCGACTGAAAGATTAAGCAAACGATGCAAAATCTGGCGCGACTCCTCGGGAAACCATTCAACGGCTATCGCAGCCCTAGCTGTATGCTGTGGCCATCGGGATATGCTTTCCAATATCAGGTCGATTGATTTGCAGTAGGCATTTGCATTTGCTGGGTGGCACAGAAGCTGCCAAAGATGCTGCGGCCTGTTGAACTCAAGGCAATAAGAAGCAATGCCGATCTCAGCGCAATATTGGGTCAAGAGTCCATATCCTGACATTGGATCCAAAATCTCTCCGCGCCCGCAAAGTGCCTGTGTTAGCCTTCTCTCTCTTTCTGTAAATGCAGCATAAGATCGTCCAGTCCGTATAAGCGATCTATACACACTACGAATCAGAGTGATTTTTGCTAACGTGGTCGTAGACGAGATATTTACAGACATATGTTCCTTCCATAGCGGAACACCCAGACGAAATGCGAGTAGCTGCTCAGCTTACTTAACCATTATATTATACGAACCTCATTAAGAAGCGTCAACACAGCATATATTTATCGCCGACGGTTACTGCGGTGATCAATTTTTATTATGCTGCAACCCTATCAGAGTATTGGTAACATCCGCTACTGTGGGTCGCAAAAACTCCATCGATGCGCCGATGAAAACCGGCAAGTTGTAGCGGATGTAAGTTCTGTACGGTGAAGGCATAGCGAGCCACACCGACCCCGAGTCATGTCTTGTCGTCCGTAAGGGCGGTGGGGAAGCGTTGACAGG
>JAPLCU010000040.1 GCA_026392045.1 Armatimonadota bacterium | reverse complement strand
GATCAATAACTCTGACTGGTGTGCTATAATTAGACATGTTGGATCCTCCTCGCTGAATTTTTGGCGTTATACCTTATACTTCA
Source organism: Armatimonadota bacterium (assembly GCA_026392045.1). GTDB lineage: Bacteria > Armatimonadota > UBA5829 > UBA5829 > UBA5829 > JAMCYN01. Next base: position 11,873 of record JAPLCU010000040.1, on the reverse strand, counting down.
GCACGGGAGGCTCCAACCCTCTATATTGCTCTTATCATACCAGTCTCAGGATGGCGAAATGGCGGCTCAGGATGGCGAAGTGGTGGATTATCTTCAAGTTGTTTCGGGAAACCCTCAGGATGGCGAAATGGCGGCTCAGGATGGCGAAGTGGTGGATTATCTTCAAGTTGTTTCGGGAAACCCTTTTCCCGAAACCGTATCGTCTTACCACCAGCCCAAACTCATCCCTGCATAGCCCAGCACAGCTGCGATTATGCCGCAAATCCAGAATCTTACTACAACCGTCTGCTCGGGTATCCCCGCCATTTCGAAATGATGATGCACTGGGCTTTTTAGGAACACTCGCCTGCCTGTGCCAGTTCTGATTCTTGTGTATTTGAAAACTGCCCATTGGATGATGGTCGAAAAGCCATCTAATATGAAAACCAAGCCGATGACCATCATCAACACTTCATGATGTGTCAGTATACTAATCGCTGGCAATGCAGCGCCAATAGCAAGCGAGCCTGTATCACCCATAAACACTCTTGCGGGATTTGTGTTGAACCACAAGAAAGCAAGACATCCGCCCCCTAATGCCGCAAGTATCGGCGACACCACCAGATTCGTTGACCTTAAACCAAGCGCCGTCAGCGCCCCAAGACAAAAGATGATTGTCAAACCCGATACAAGACCATCCAGCCCATCGGTAATATTAACGAAATTGGCCATGCCCGCTATGAATAACACAGAGAAAATCCAGTAGGCTGTGCCACTCAAAATGGTGATGCCCAAAATAGATAATCTAGGAGGCATTCCGGTACTGCTTAGCCACATAACATACATTGATGCAATAAGCGCCTGAAGAAATGCCTTTGGCTTACTGGCAATTCCCCTCACGCCCTTTATCGGTCGAATCGTCAAGTAATCATCAACCATTCCAAGCACAGCAAAAGAGAATATCAGACATGTTGTTGCGATAACAACATCTATCTCACTTTTCCAATAACCGTATTTTGACATCCATGCCAGCGGCGCAATGATTCCTACCAAGTAACCGGCCAGAATGATAAAACCGCCCATGGTAGGCGTTCCGGCCTTGGATTGATGAGATTCTGGCCCATCTTCCTGGATGGTCTGACCAACTTTCATGCGCTTTAAGGCAGAAATCACGCTCGGTGCAATAATCATTGAAACAGCAAATGCCAATGCAAACGGCAGTATAGTTGCTTCGGAATAGAATATACTACGATCCAATTAACCCCTCCACAACTCTCTCCATTTTCATCCCTCTGGAGCCCTTTACCAGCACTACATCTCGCTCCTGAAGCTTGCTGGGGAGTTCGTTTGCTGCAAGCCAACTGTCTTCGAACTCGTGAACGGCGCTTACGGGCATTCCCGCGTCTATTGCGCCTCTTGCGATTAGTTTTGCTAACTCACCGACTACCACCAGCATATCAACATTGGCTTCTTTGGCAGCGCGGCCTATGTTCAGATGCGCTTCGGTGGCGTGGTCACCGAGTTCGAGCATATCTCCGAGCACGGCAATCTTGCGGCCGCCCTCCATCATTTTGAGAGTCTTAAGAGCGCTCTGCATGGATGCCGGGCTTGCGTTATATGTGTCATCAATCACTACAAAACCGCGCTTTGACGGCAGCACGTTCGATCTCTTTTCAGGCGCCTTGAAACCAGCCAGCGCCTGCTGCATGTGATCGTGCGGGATATCCAAAACCTCGCCCACTGCAATCGCAGCGAGCGCGTCTTTGATGTTGTGCTCGCCGGGAACGTGAATCTTCACCTCGAAATCGCCCCTGGGGGTCAGCACCTGGAAAGTGCAGCAGCCCTTGGAATCAATTCCAGCCGAAACAGCCCTGATATTCGCATCCGGGCTCTCGCCGAATGAGACAACTTTGCATTTCGCCCGATTTTTTAGATAATCGAAATAGGCGTCATCAGCGTTTAAGATCGCCGCGCCATCATCGGGCAGATAATCTAAAAGCTCACCCTTGGCTTCGGCGATGGCGTCCATTGTGCCCAGAAGTTCTATGTGAGACATATGTATATTTGTGATTACACCAATCGAAGGGCACGCCATTTTCGCCAAGTATTCGATCTGGCCAGCGCCCCGCATTCCCATCTCGATTACGGCGGTTTTGTGCTTGGAATTGAGCTCAAAAAGGGTGATTGGCACGCCGATTTCGTTGTTGAAATTACCCGCGCTCTTTAGAACGAGACCTCGCGCGGCTACCACTGCGGCGATCATCTCGCGCGTGGTTGTCTTGCCGACACTGCCCGTCACCCCGACCACAACCGGGTCGAATTGAGACCGATAATACGCGGCCAAATCCCCAAGCGCTATCAGGGTGTCCGAAACGCGAATCGCCAGCGCCCTTGCCTCGACCTTACGCGACACCACCAACCCGGCGGCGCCCTTAGCGAGCGCGTCCGCGAGGAACTTGTGCCCATCTGAGCTCTCGCCCACCAGCGCCACAAAGAGATCGCCAGCCTTTATCGTGCGCGTGTCCGTGCTGACGCCGGTTATCTTGGTATTAAGATCGCCCGCCAGCAATTCGCCTTTTACGGCATAAAGAACTTCACCAGCTTTGATTGGCTGCATCGCACCCCTCACTTGCTAAGACCTAGCACCTATCACCTAAGACCTAGCAGCCTCCGGATAAAGTCTGCTAATCAGGCGGACTATGCTTCGCGGGCTCCCTTTTCGCCCCGAAGCACACTTGAGAACCTCACCCTTCGGGACGAAAAACAGTCCCGAAGTATATCTTTGTCACTTTATCCGTGCCCTGCTAGCACCTAAGACCTCCCGCGCCACTTCTCTGTCGTCAAAATGAATCGTGCGGTCGGCAAGGATTTGGTAGTCTTCATGGCCTTTGCCTGCGATTACTATCAGGTCGCCTGATTTTGCCATTTGAATAGCTTTTTTTATGGCCGATCTGCGGTCTGGTTCTACGGTCACCTTGCTCATATTCTCAGCCAAAATGCCCTCAAGAATATCTTTGATGATGGCGTTCGGGTCCTCCGAGCGCGGGTTGTCGCTCGTTACCACCGCAATATCTGCAAGATCAGCGCCGATTCCGCCCATAATCGGGCGTTTGCCGCGGTCGCGGTCCCCTCCGCAGCCGAATACGGCAATCAGACGCTTCGATGTAAGATTTTTGGCGGTTGCGAGCACGTTTTCAAGCTCATCGGGGGTGTGCGCATAGTCAACTAACACCCCGAAATCCTGCCCGCACTCGACCGACTCGAACCTCCCCGGCGCGCCCTGCGCGGAACCGAGCCCCTTTGCAATCGTGCCCAAATCCAGCCCCAGCGCCAACGCCGATGCTGCCGCCGAAAGGCCGTTATACACATTGAAAGCGCCTCCTATGCCGATTCGCACCGGCACGCTCTGGCCCTTGTAGTTTATATTGAATGAAACCGACCTATCCGTCACTTCGATATCCGTAGCGGTAAGATCGGCGGATTTTTCTATTCCGAACGTAATTATACACCCTGACGCCGCTTCTTGCACGCTCTTTGCCGACGGATCATCGGCATTTATAACCGAACAGAACGGCTTAGCGGTCATATTGGGGTAATCCCTGAAAAGTATAGTTTTTGCGTCAAGGTAGGCTTCGAGGGTCTTGTGGAAATCCAGATGGTCTCGGGCAATATTGGTAAAGACGCCGCAATCGAACTCGCAGCCGATGGAGCGCCCCTGATACAGGCCGTGCGAGCTGACCTCCATCGCGACAACTTCCACGCCCCGATCTACCATATATGCGAGCAACCTCTGCAAATCGACCGACTCCGGCGTGGTGTGCTTGGTATCGAGAACCTCGCTGCCGATCTTTGCGCCAACGGTTCCGATCAGGCCTGCTTTCATTCCTGCCGATTCGAATATCCCCTGAATGAGATGCGTGGCGGTGGTCTTGCCGCTGGTGCCGGTCACTCCGATCAGCTTGATTTTTCTGGTTGGGAACCCATAAAAAGGCGCGGCAATCTCGCCCATAGCTTTTCTGCCGTCCGGCGCGATCACGTAAGGCGCTTTTCGCCCGACGGCATCGTCTACCACGCGCTCAGCAACAATTGCCGCCGCGCCTGCGTCTAAGGCCGTCGAAATATATTTATGGCCATCAAAAGAGCCGCCCTGCATCGCCACGAATATGAATCCGGGTTCCACCTTGCGGCTATCATAAGTAATGCCCGTGATCTCAGCGTCGCCGTCAATGATCACTTTGGCATCCATGATATAATCGCGAATCTTAGAAAAGCGCATCTCAAAACTCCCCATTTATTATAACGCATAATTTAGGTCGCAGGTCGTAATTTTAGTTACCCAATAAGAAAAAAGGGGCTGTGCCGCACACTGCAAGAATACTCGCCATGCACATAATGACACAACCCCACACAAGCGACAGGCAATCGGCATCGCCTACCACCGGCTCTTCGTCAAACCGCCCGAGCCATAAGGCCCCGACCTCTCGTTCGCCCAAAAGACGAAGAGCAGAAAACTTGAAAAGCAGACCCGTTTCAACTTGAAGGCTTATCATGCTGCTCATCCTTCGAGAGCCTCAGGATGGCGAAGTGTCGCCTTAGGATGGCGTGGTTTGCACAAAATCCAGGCCAGTGGTTTGCACAAAATCTACGCCACTGTCTTGGGCTTTACGCCCGGTTTGCTTTTGATATCTTTCTTCATCGGCGCATCAGATGGCACTTTCAAATACCAAAGCGATTTCTCGCCGATTTCCTGGAACACCGGCGCAGCTACCGTGGCGCCCCAGTGGGAGTTCTTCGGTCGATCAACAACCACAGTTATCACCAGCCTGGGCTTGGAGACGGGGGCAAAACCCATGAAAGAAGCTATGTAAGCTTCCTTCTCGTACCCATCCCCATCCAAACGTGCAATCTGGGCGCTGCCGGTCTTTCCGGCGACCGTGCGTCCATCTATCTGAGCGGGCTTGCCTGTGCCGATATCCACGCACATAGAGAGCATTTTGGTCATCTCGACTGCTGCGTTCTTTGATATTACGCGCCGAGATGCGCCCACCTTGAATGGCTCAGAAACTGTGCCATCAGGGTCTCTTATATCATGCAAAATCTTGGGCTGCACTCTTACGCCGCCGTTTGCGATGGTTGCATATACGACGGCCATTTGGAGCGGTGTAACGGCTATGCCTTGCCCGAAGCCAACGTTTGCCACTTTGATCGGGCGACGCCACTCCCTTTCAGAAATCGGATAACCGGGCGCTTCGCAGCCAAATCCGGCCCTGCAGCGCTCCATCAATCCAAATGCCTTTTCATAGCGTTTGAGGCGGTCGGCCCCCAGTTTCATCGCCACATGCGCCGCGCCTATGTTGCATGAATATTCAATAATCCTATACATATCCGCTCTGCCATGTCCGCTGAGAAACGGCTTGTGCAGCACACAAGGGATTCGTCCGCCCTTCATTTTCTCTTTTCCAGTGCAGTATGCCATGGGAACATGCGGTGAAAAGCCCTCGTTTAAGCCTGCCGCTATGGTTACGACTTTGAGAGTGCTTCCGGGTTCATAAAGATCACTTACAGCTTTATTTCGCCAAAGATCCGGCTGAACCGCCCTTGGCTTGTTCGGGTCATAGGTAGGATAATTTGCCAAAGCCAGGATTTCGCCTGTGTTTGGATCGGTCACTATCGCGTAAGCGCCTTTAGGAGAATACTTCTTAGCCATCTTCGCCAGGGCCTGTTCGGTGATATGCTGTATTGTGACATCGATTGTCAGATATACGTTCTTGCCGTCCTCGCTGTCTTTGATGGTTCGCTTTGTCCAGGAAATGACTCTGCGCGCGCTATCCAGCTCAGCTCTAAACTGCCCTGGTTTGCCGGTCAGCTTATCGTCAAAAACGCTCTCAATACCCTCAATGCCTTTGTTGTCAATGTTCGTAAATCCTACGATCTGCGCTGCAAGCGAACCCAACGGATAGACCCGCATAGTACCTTGTTCGCACCCAACTCCGGGCATCCCAGCCCTGAGTTTACGCAACTGATCGCCAACACTCGGTTCCACATTTTTCGCAAGCAACAAATAACCGTCGTGGGTTCTAAGCTGATGCTCGATCTCATCGGCTTTCATCCCAAGCGCTTGCGCCACCTTGAGCGCGGTGCCAGACATATCTTTGATCTCGCGCGTATTGGCAAACACCGAAATTGTATCGATGGTCATTGCCAAAACACGGCCGTTTCGGTCATAAATCGCGCCTCTTGAGGCCGATATAGTCAGCGTTCCATAGCGTATGCGCGCAGCTTTAGCGCGATAAAAGTTCCTATCTATGACTTGCACATGGACCAATTGACCGACAATTACAACAAAGGCGAGTGCAAATGCAAGGAACAGGAATGTAGTGCGATCTCGCACAAACGCTCTGTGCCTGGATGTCAAGTTCTCACCCGAAGACTTAGCGCCACCGTTGGGCAAACTACTCGCCTGTCCTTTCACCAGCGCTCGCCACAGCCTGCGGTTTGCCGATGAAATCGTAACGGGCGGCATATACCATCCCGGATTTCTGCGCGGCAGCCACTAAATTGTGCGGGCTGCTAAGCGAATCCAGCCTCAGCTTGAGGCGTTGGTTTTTCATTCGCTCACCCCGGCAAACTTCTTTGATTTTAGGGTTGCTGCAGTCATTAACTGATATCCTGGCATAAACACTCATCCACCCCAGCGCCAGTGCAAAAATCAGAGCCGGAACCACGAGAATGAATAATCGCTTAAATTTATTCAGAGACCTTCGCGCTCTCTTGGGACGTCTTTTCTTTCGCGTTTCCTGTGAGGTGGTTGTCTGCCTTTGCGCGGCAGATCCACGCGTTGCAACAGCTGCCATCTTTTGCATACCCTCCCTCATTGAATCTCTAAATACTTCAATTCTTTCGGAAACAAGTTTCCCGAAATACCGCGTCAGCTGATTTTCTGCGCGCATCGCAGCTTGCTGGAACGACTTCGCGGGTTTCCAGAAATCTCTTCAGCGCTTGAAATGATCGGCTTACCTGTTAGTATCTTGACAGTCTTCTTGGCGCCGCACACGCATATCGGCAGCTTTGGCGGACATTCGCAATGTCCTGCATAGCGCCTGAATGCCTGCTTGACGATTCTGTCTTCGAGGCTGTGAAAACTGATCACGCAGACTCGCCCGCCAATTTTCAATGCCTCAATGGCAGCCGGGACACCAACCTCCACGGCTTCCAATTCTTTGTTGACCTCTATCCTAATCGCCTGAAATGTCCTTGTAGCTGGATGGATATCCTGCCACCGGTTCTGTGCCGGGATAGCCTGGGTCACAATATCTGCGAGTTCTTTGGTTGTGGTGATCGGCGCTTGCCAGCGTTTCTCTACAATCATCCTGGCTATACGGCGGGAATATCTCTCATCGCCATACTTATAGATCAGCTCAGCCAAATGAACTTCTGAATAATCATTAACAACATGTTTAGCGTCCGGACCTTCGTCCTGCGGCGACATTCGCATATCCAGCTCTTCATCTCTTGAGAAACTGAACCCCCTCTCAGAATCCAACTGATGCGATGAAACCCCAAGATCAAATAGCGCGCCGTCAATCTCGCTGATGCCAACGCTTTCCAGAATCGAATTCAGGTCTTTGAAATTGCCCTTGACCAAAATCGCCCTGTCACCGAACTCTTTAAGCCGCTCCCTTGAGCGCTCAATCGCTTCCTGATCTCTGTCGATTCCAATCAAACGGCCATTCGGACCGATTTTTTCAAGTATCGCAGCCGCGTGACCTGCGCCGCCGAGAGTTGCATCAACAAAAATGCCGCCCTCTTTAGGGTCAAGCAGCGTTATCGTCTCATTTAGCAGGACCGGTTTGTGATAATCCGGCATCCTGACCCCCAGTCGCAACGCCAACCGGCGAGGCCAACAGGGCCGCTCCGGAGGCGATTAAGTCATCAACGCTATCGTTTTGCTTCTTATACTCTTCCCAAGCTTTCGGTGACCACAGCTCGATATAGTTTCCACAGCCGCAGATCACAACTTCGTCCTCAATTCCTGCATATCGCCTATGTTCAGGGGTAAGCTGCATCCTGTTCTGATCGTTTGCGCCGGTGGTCACCATATCGCCAAAGAAATGCCTGTGGAGCCGTGATATATGCGGATTCAATAGAAGCTCAAGAGGAGTTCCAAGGCCATTGAGCTCGCTTTCGAGGGTATGGCGCCATTTATCCTCAAAGACACACAAACATCCGAGTCCTTTTGTTACAAAGAACTCGAGTCCGAGGTCAAACCTGAACTTCTTAGGCAATACAAACCTGCCTGCCGAATCCAAACTATGTGTAAACGACCCACCGAACATGGCTACCCCTCTTGCGCGCTACCATAAAGCTACTATCAAATATCCAACATCTTACCAGTTGAGAACTATATTCCTGATTATTTGTGGATTCTACCCACCAAGTATCCATGTAGTTACCATCTGATGAATTGTAGTTTAGCACCCATATTCTCTGTTGTCAATGGGTTACACAAAAATATTTATATTTTTTTTCTGTTTCTTTTTAGCCATGCAAAAAAAACCGCGGCTTCGGCTGCTGCAACCAAAGTAACAAAGCGCCTCGCGACCTGTGGCCGCGGTTTCGGCATCAGGATACCGAAACAACCACAAAAAAAGCGCCGCTCCCAAAAGGGAGCGGCGCTTACTAATACCTAAAACCTAAAACCTAGAACCTAATACCTAAAACCTAAAACCTAGAACCTAATACCTAAAACCTAATACCTAAAACCTAATACCTAAAACATAGAACCTAGAACCTATAATCTAAGACCTATTTGGCTTTTTTCTTCAACTCCTCCAGCGTGGCTTTGAGAGCATTCACCTGCTTGCCATATTCTGCCCAATCACCGTTTCGTTGAGCGGCTTGGGACTTGTCATACTGCTGCGAGGCTTGGTCTATGAGTCCAGAAATATCTGCGCTTGGAACTGGTTTCGCGCCTGGTTTTACAGGCGCTGCGGGAGCGCCTATGAGAGTTGTCACGCTTACCTGAGCGCCAATAACTTTGGAAAGCGCCTGGTCGAGAGTCGATTCCATTGCGATATTGTCACCCAAGGCAACAATCACCTTCTTTATCTCAGGGATTTGATTACCTTCGGATATAAGATATACCGGCATAACATACAATAGCGATGATTCAATAGGCACTACCAGCAAATTCCCAGTGCCAACAGTCGAACCTTTCTGTCCCCAAAGAGATAACCGCGATGATATCACAGGGTCTTGATTGACTCTGGCCACAATCTGCTGCGGGCCATATACATTTTTCTGATTTGGGAATTGATAAAGCTCAATTCGGCCATAGTCTTTAGGGTCGCATTTTGCGCATATCCACGAGACCATATTCGCCCTCTCGCCCGCACGGACGTAAGGAGTCATCAGCATAAACTCTTCGCTGTCCTCTCCCGGCAACTTCATAATCACATAATATGGCTCCATTACCGTTGCCGCCTGATCAGAAGACGTGCCCAACTCCGCCTTACCCGGTATCTTCCAAAGGTCAGCGTTATTATAGAATCCATTTGGGTTGTCCTTGTCATAATGCCAACGGGCATAAAGAGCCGTTTGGATCTGAAAAAGGTCTTCGGGATATCTCAAATGCTCCTTAAGCTCTTTTGGCATCTGTGAAACTGGCTTGAGTATACCAGGATACATCTTCCGATAGGTCTCGATTATGGGATCATTGAGAGGCTTTTCAACAATATATGCATCAACTGCGCCGGTATATGCATCTACCACCACTTTGACGGAGTTTCTAATGTAGTTTACATACGTTCCATCCGGCATAAGTTGTCGCTTGGAATATGGATAAGCGTCCGTGATGGTATAAGCATCCCGAATCCAATAAAGCTTACCATTTGCGGTCACCAGATATGGGTCACTATCGAACCTTAGGAACGGCAGCGCTTTGGTCATCCGAGTTTCAATATCTCTGTCATATAAAATGCGGCTATCAGACTGGATATTCTCATTGAGCAAAATATTGATGTCCGAATATTTTATCGCCATAACCAACTTACGTAAAAATCCGCCTACTTGAATGCCGCTTGTTGCCTTATATTTAGTCGTTTTCCCACCATCGCCGGGAAAATTGAACTCCTGAGCGCTCGTTTTTACGAAAACATAATTATTGGTCAATTCGCCGAAATAAGCGCTCATCTGGTCCATCGGCAGACCGACTGCGGTGCGCGGAGAAATGTCTTTCACAAAGAAATTTGGCTTGCCTTCGCTGTCCATTTCATTCACAGGACTCATAACATAGCCGTAGCCATGAGTGTATTGAAGATGCAAGTTCACCCACGTCTGCGAGCCCTCGGCGAGCCGCGATTGGTCTAATTCCCTTGCAGAAAGCCACACCTGCCGATATTGTTTCTCGCCAGTCTTAGGATCAGTCAGCCAATATCTATCCACATCAACATCGCCGAAGTGATAATACTGCTGCAGGGTCTGGATCTGATTATATGCCTGCTGCAGGTGATCACTGTCCCACAGCCTGATATTCTCGATTGTGGCCTTATTTGCAACCGCCTGATCTGCTGTGAGCGTGTCATTGGCGGCAAATAACTTTGTATGCACATCTCCCAGCCCGTATGCGATCTGGGTAGCCTCAATAGCCCTGGAGATATAGGGCGCCTCTTTGTCTTTTTGGTTCGGCTGCACGCTGAACTGCTCCACCATCGCAGGATATATTCCGCCCACCAAAATCGAGGCGCCTATCACTCCCACAAAACCAGCTATCGCAAGCCCCACCCCACGGCGCGCAATATTCATCAGCACCAGCAATCCGCCGATAATGGTCACCACTATCAATATCCACATTGCCGGGATTCTCGCGTGAATGTCCGTATAGCCAGCGCCATCGAACTGCGCACCCTGAGAATTGAGCAGACCATACATGGCGAGCCGATATCCATAGGCTTTCAGGAAAAACATGAGGGCTATAAGCACTCCCAGATGAGCTTTCACTTTAGGAGCGAACTGAATACGGTTGCCAAACACTTCTATTGCTTCATCGGCATAGTGAATTGCGGCCGACGTAATAGTCGCCACAGCCAGAGCAAAGAACAGCCATCCGTAAGCATAGCTTATAAACGGCATCTTGAAGACATAGAACCCGATGTCCTTACCGAAGACCGGATCGATCACCCCGAAGCTGGACGCACTCGTATACATCAGCCAATTTTGCCAATGGGTGGCGGCTTCCAAAGCCATCATTATCGAGACGATTATACTCGCAAGAAAGATCACAATCCCGATGCCCCTGCGCGCAAGGCTTCCGAGACGCTCAATCAGTTGATGCTCAAGGCCCATCGGCGATGGCGGAGGCGCAATGCGCCGCGCATACCACAGATTGCCATAAACTATTCCAAAGAACAGCAAGCCCATCACCAGCCCCATCCCGATCTGGTTCACCACCATCTTGGAAAAGACCACGCCGAAACCGATGTTATTGAACCACAGCCAGTCTGTGTAAAGACCAACTATCGCACCGGCTGAAATCAGCAACAACACCAACACGGCAATTACAATGATTCCTAAATACTTTCGCATCCGATCAACCTCCTGATTATGAAAAAAACGATATGCGGCTTCTTATGCGTAGAGCTTGAAGAAACCGACCATCACCCAACAAGCAACTCTGAAAAGCAAAATAGCTTTACCCCGCTCGGCTCACTGATACACTCCTGACGCCTGCTTGAGTTTACGCAGTATATGCTCGTTTGTCAAGTTTGTGAAATAGAAGTAAGAGCTCACAGTTGATGAGTACGATGTGAGCATGCTGAGCTACGTCGAAGTATGCGGCTGCGAAGTGACACCTAACTAGACTTGACCGCGCCCTTCGACGGAGCTCAGGATGCTAG
>JAPLCU010000166.1 GCA_026392045.1 Armatimonadota bacterium | reverse complement strand
ATATTATACAATAGGCGTATTTATAGTAGTTCATTAGTATTAGGTGGGCTGCTGTAAATTCTTTCATCCAATTATAGTATGCATCACTATGGCAGCATGCATAACTTCGCACCCAGCAAGCCAACCATATAATGCACTATACCACATAATACAAGAGTCTGGTTGGTTCCTGCAAAACAATATAAAACAATTCCTATTAGATTTGAAGGTCTAGATGATACCGCAATTAGGCGCAGTATCTAAGGCTTGCCTTGAATTCGGAATGCACCGAGCCTTGTTATTTTGGATAGCGTCTGCCTGCCATTTAGTGTTATAATTGCAAAAACACCCGTTTCTTGTAAGGAGAGCAGTATGTCGCGCGACGCGGAACCTATTAGCATTTATAATGAGCTGATTCAACTTTTTCATGATTTTCGTATCTACCAGGAGCCGCCGGTCGCTGATGGAGTGCACAACTATTGCGTTGATGTGATGAGGGAGCAGGAGCAGAAGCTTCCGAAGTATCGCGCGCGGCTTGATGCCATTGACACGAGCCGCTGGACGATTTCGCAGAAAGTGGATATTGAGCTTGTTCGCGCCGAGATGAACGGCCTTGAGTTCGATCACAACAAGTTAAGGCCTTGGGAAAGAGACCCATCTTTCTACTCTGTTGTTGAGATGGGAGAAAGTGATGTTCCCGCCCGCGAAGCCCCGCGAAAACATGATACGCTGCGTCTTTTTGAGTGCAAATTCCCCTTGGAGGGCGAGCAAAAAGAAAAGTTTAATGCAAAGATTAAAGCTATTCCAGGTATTCTTAGCCAAGCAAAAGAAACGCTTGTCCCGAACACCAAGGAGCTCTTTTTTCTCGGTATCATCCATAAAGAGCACGAAAGCCGCGCGCTGCGCCATTTGGCTGAGAGACTAGCTGAAATTCACCCGGATATAGTTGCTGATGTGGAGCGCGCTGGGGCTGCGGTGGATGATTTCATTGATTGGCTAAAGCAAAAGCATGGCGCCATGGCTGATTCTTACGATGGTATCGGCGTAGAGGAATTTGATTGGTATCAGAAGCGCGTGCATCTCGTGCCATATTGCTGGGAAGAGCAAAAAGCAATCATCCAAAGAGAATTGGAGCGATCATGGACCGCGCTCAAGTTGGAAGAGCATCGAAACCGCACTTTGCCGCCGCTCTACCCGCCAGCTAGTGTCGAGGAAATGCAGGTTCGCGTGCAAGCAGCGTATCCCGAATTTATGGATTTCCTGCGCACACAGGAAATCTTCACCGTGCCCGATTATATGACACTCAGCGGCCCTAAACCCCAGAGATTGGCGCCGCCCGAGCACCGCGATATCTTTACTCAATGCGAATACCACAGCCTGATTCCTCTGCGCTGCCATATGGTGCATTGGCTCGAAAAACAACGCGAGCTGCGCAATACACATCCTATTCGCAAGGAGCCGCTGCTCTACAATATTTGGGACAGCCGAGCTGAGGGTTTCGCCACGGCGTTCGAGGAGACGATGCTTCAGGCCGGAATGATGGACCATACTCCCAGAGCGCGCGAGGTGGTCTATATACTGCTCGCATTCCGGGCGGCGCGCGCAATGGGTGACCTGAAAATGCAGAGCCGCGAGTGGCAGTTGCAGGATGCGATCGATTTTTCCGTCACAAACACGCCTCGCGGGTGGCTGAAGGCTGATGGGCATACTATTTTAGGCGATCTCAGCCTGTATTTGCGCCAGCCTGGCTATGGGACAAGCTATGTAGTGGGCAAGATTCAGTTCGAGCAGCTCATCGCAGACCGATCTATTCAGCTTGGAGACAAATTCAGCCTCAAAACGTTCCTTGATGAATACTTTGCGCTCGGAATGATCCCCGCTTCACTCGTCCGCTGGGAAATGACCGGGCTGGATGATGAGATGAAGAAACTTATAACCGACCGATAACCTTCCTCTACGGCACGCAATGCCTTGGGCGAACCAACGTGTTCGCCCAAGGCTTGGCCTATGACAAATGAGAACTGGCGATTTGTGTTGGATATTGTCTATTCGGTTATGCTTTCGCTCGTTCTCTCGGGGTTAAATATTGGGTTTTGAAGATACTCGCTGTGCAACATGCTCATTGACATCAGGTCTTGGTATTGGCCGTTCTTATACTGAGCTTGCCTGTGAATGCCTTCTTCTTTGAAGCCGATGGATCGGTAGAGGTGGATTGCCTTTTCGTTTGAGGTCATTACGGTGAGAGAAAGGCGGTTCAGGTTCATTTCGCGGAAGCCGAACTCTATAATGGCATTACTGCAATTGCGTCCAAGCCCCTTGCCCCAAGCAGATTTCTCGCCAATCATAATTGCAAACTCGGCTGATCGAATTCTGTGGTTTACCTTGTAAAGCCCCACATGCCCCAGGCACTTGTTTTGCTCGGCATCTGCTATGATCCAAAGCGCCTCATCAGCACATTTTCTGTGGCGATTTATCCATTCCAGAACATCATCTCGCGAGTAACCGGTGGAAAAGCCGCCAAGCGACGAGACCACTGCTTGATCGTTTTTCTGCCTGTGGAGAGCCTCCAGATCACTTATCTCAGGCGGTCGCAAGACAAAACCGTCAATTTGGCGCATCATCTGCCAGTCTCCTTTTAACTTCGAGCCATTGCCAGACAACCAAATCATTCACATCTTTCACAGCCAGAGATCGCTCCAAGCGCCTCGGCAGTTTATGGATGAATCCATCACGCAATGAGATTACCATACATTATAATATGTTAAAACGCCGTTTTCTAAGCTTTAGATCAAAAATGGAAGGCAATAGCGTTAGTATGGGTTGTTGATATCGGCTATGTTGTCTTGGGGGTGCGGCTGTTATTGGCAATGATGGGAATGCGTGTATGAGGCTTTACTTTCTTCTTCGTAATATGCCTAATGCGCCTGCGCCCATGGCGAGCAGGGTTATTAGGCTGCTCGGTTCGGGGACCTGGGCATAGTATTCATGGGTTGCAATCGATCCGATCTGATCGATGATGCTTGTGCTTTGGCCCAGTTGCCAGCTAAGACTGGAAACTCCGTAGACTTTGCCGCTTCCCTGTGCGGTAACCCAGAGCATTTTGCCGTCTGCGGAAGCCTGCGCGAAGTGAGTCGGACTTGAATCACCTGTTGCGATGTTCAGAGTACTTGTGGCGCCGTTTGCCAATCCGTTTACTATCCCGACCCTGGTCGCCTGCAGAATAGAGCCGTTTGTGCGTATGACGGCTGCATAGTCCAATGTGCCGTCGGATATCATCGCCACGTCTTGACCGATGCCTGATATGCTTGTGACGGCCAGGTCTGCCGTTCCAGGTTGGCAGGTTCTTAACGATGTGCTTATAACAATTTCTCCATCCACAAGGCTGCTGCTCGTTGAGAGAACGTAGGAGTTGCTTGTTGTCCTGTTTGCGGCTATCGCTATTGGATTGTTGGACCCATCTATTAATGTTTTGCCTGGGTTAGAAATGCTGCCGTCCCAGGTGGTAAAACCGATTTGTTCCCAGTCGTCGTTACCTTGCAGTAGTATGGATGCTCCGCCCGTTGCGAGGCCTGCGACATCGACTTGCGAGTATCCGGACACGCTTCCATAATCCACGTTCGCGGAGCCTGGGTTCTGCCAGTTAGTGATCTTTGCGAATCTGGCTGAGGTGTTGCCCTTACTGGAGTCTACAACGAACACGTTTCCGCTGCCGTCTACAGATATCTGGCCTGCTGATTGCACGCCTCCGTTCTCTTTGCTTCCAATAAGTTTGCTGCCTATCAAGCTTCTTGAAGTGAGATCAAATACCCGCAGATATGCTTCAGCGCCAGTATTATCTGTGGCGAAAACGTACTTGCCATAAGTGGCTACTCCGCCCAGATTTGCGCCGCCGCTCCACAACACGCTAGATGAGATTGCTCCGCCCGCAGTGTCCACTGTGAGGCTGTAAATTGTGTTTGCTGATATGGTCTCGGCGCAGTATTTAGGCACTGCATGCGCTATGCTTACGGACAGTGTTGTGGCTAGCGCAATGCTGGGTATAATTCCAAATATACTCGTTGCTCGAGTTTTCATTATATGAATTCTCCTCAGGGGTGATAACACATATTATATATTGTGCACAAATCGTGCCAATTTGGTGGCAACAGATGAGTTTGTCCGCTGAGAGCTCAGTCTTCGTGGAAATATGTGTCATCCTGAACTCGATTCAGGATCTGTTATGTTTGATGCTTAGATTCCGAATCTGCTGAACTTGATTCAGTATCGGAATGACAATAATATCAAGTCTGAGCGCTTACGTTTGTCCGCTAAGCTCGGCGAATATGATATAATGTGAGCCAGCTACCCATGCAATTTGCGGAACAATTATGTGTAGCATGTAGTCGAATATAGGGGTGTGATAGGTGTGTAAGCCTTGATTGGATTTTCACACGTCTACCCTCGGATTTGGCCCGGGAGGCTGGGCATGTTGTCATTCGATATTTTTTTGTTGCGAAATTTCTGAAGCTGATGTAACCTTGAAGCGCAATATTGCTGGGGCATATATCGGCTAGCAGGGCACGGATAAAGTGACAAAGATATACTTCGGGACTGTTTTTCGTCCCGAAGGGTGAGGTTCTCAAGCGTGCTTCGGGGCGAAAAGGGAGCCCGCAAAGCATAGTCCGCCTGATTAGCAGACTTTATCCGGAGGCTGCTAGGGTGCGTAAGTGAACATGGAGGAAGTATATGAGGGATAGCAGAGTCCGCTTATTTTGGCTAATGGTCTTGATGTTGGCATTTGTAACGGCTGCATCCAGCCTTTGGGCTGCTGGGCCGAATTCTATATGGCCGACATACCATGGAGAGATGTTTCGGCGTGGTGTGAACTCCAATTCGACCGACATCAAAAATCCTGCTTCTGTGGGTTTGATATGGGTTTTTCCTCGAGCGACTGAGGAAGCCGTGACGGATGACTACAAGTACATCGTCGATAACCGGAGCCCCATATTTGCCAGCGCAGGCAATTGGCAGAAATTCACGGACCCGGAAGCGTGGGGCTATGTCTCGGCAAACGGTTCTCAGGAAAACACCCCTTTCTCGTATCTCAGGACGCCTGCGCAGAGCAAGCTGGACGACAAAGGGGTTCCGACTACTATAAAGGCATTAGCTCAATGGAATTTCCCTACTGATATTCCAAAAGGATATTATCAGGTTTGGATATGGGTTCCGCCTGGCCCTCCTGTAATTCCTGGCGAATCACCTTCACCTGAGTTTAATTACACAAAAAAGGCCATATATACCGTCAACGATGCTCAGGGTTCTTCTTCTATCGTTTTCGATCAGACGCGCGGCGGCACTTGGCAGTTGCTGTCTGCTAACCCTTTCGATTTCACAGGAACGCGCACACTGCGAGTTTCTCTATCCAGCACAACCAATGATACGCTGACGGAGATCGCAGACGAAAGGATTTGGGTTGCCGCGGACGCTATAAAATTCGTGCAGTTGACAGGGCAGGAGATTTATTCTTCGCCAACCAGCGCGGAGGTAGATTATACATATAAGCTGAGCAGCGGCAACGTCTGGTCCGGCCGGATTCCGGTTGTGTATGTCGCAACGGTGGAGCAGCCGGCCGTTAGAGGGGCGGGCGCTGAGGATATGGGCGCTGTTTACTGCATTAATAGCATTACTCCGGACAATAAGAGTTTTGACTCCGACGACACCCACAAGGAGCTTTCCAAACTATTGGGAACTCCCTTGTGGCGATACCCCAGGAACTTCGAGGCTATGACCCCAACTCAGGTAGATGATTTTCTGCTGGAAGAGAACTCTGCTATCGAGGGTCCTCTTGAGGGCGGTATTTATTCCTCGCCGACTTTGGCGCATGTGGGCGGAACTGTCAACAAGTTTGAGTGTCTTGTCGCCGCTATGGATAGACAAGTATATTCCCTGGACGCCGAGACCGGAAAACTGCTATGGAAAGGCCCGGGTATAACGCTTTCTGAGGATAAAGACAATACACTCTATAAGGCTGAGCCTATTGATACCAATCCCACCAAGACGCTTAGGAATGATGCTTTTGGTGGGCAATTTAGATGGGCAGAGTGTACAGCAGCAGACCCGGCCGCAGATAAACAGATGACTTGGGATTTTAATCCATTCACATCTAAGACAGGACAACCTCTTGTTGATGGCTGGTCATATAATGTTTTCGTTTGGATACCTGTTGTTAAGGCTGGTACCGAAGGCGGTAAGACTCGCGCGACTGACGCTAACTACACGATTTATCATCATGGCGGTACGACAACGATCAAGGTCAATCAGAGGCTGCGTGTGAATCAGGGACGGTGGGTTAGGTTGGGCGCATTTTTCAATGTAACTCGTCTTGAACTTAGCAGTAAAACGACTGATATGACAACTGGAAAATCTGAGAAGGATTATTGCGTGGTTGCCGATGCCGCGATGATCGTGCCTGAGACTGTTGGGCCATTTGGTTATAGTAGTGTCGCCACGGATGTGGAGCTTTCTGTTGATGAGTTTCCCTCTGCAACCGGCAAGCAGTTAGCGACCAGAGCCTATGCATGCACTGCGACTGAAGGTAGACTCATGAGTTTTAATCTTGAGGACTCTAAGCCTTCAAACGGTAATATTGGTAAGGTCGATTGGTTCTACCCGGCGATACGAACAAAGTATAATATTACGGATCCTAACAACAATACGGGCGGCGATCAGCCTTCGTTGGGATCGGTTGGCGCTTCGGCGACCTATTATAATAATGTGGATAAAGAGAGGGTGTATATAGCCACCCTCGGCGGCGCTATCCACAGCGTCAATGCTCAGACAGGCGTAAATATTGCCAGTTTCAGTACACCGGCCGGAGACATCCAGTCAGGATTTACTTCATCGGTGACTGTCGGTAAGACCGGCGTTAGCGGCGGAGGGGTGCCGATGCTGTTTGCAGCGTCCACATCGGGGACGCTCTACGCGCTGGACCCTGAGACTTTGCTATCGAAGAAGAGTGTCGGCGGCGTGGGCGCTTATAGATTCTCCACCCCTTCTTGCGTGAAGACACCGACCAAGAACTATGTTTGGGCGGCCAGCACGGATAGCAGCATTCATGCATTCGATGCCGGTGATCCAGCAGGCGCGAACTTTATGAAGAATGCGAAGGATATAGACACGAACTTTGTAACGCCGAAGGTGATGGCGGCGGTGCAGGGCTCTCCGGCATTCGATGGAGAAAAAATCGACAGTAACGGCGTCAACTCCATGACGATGTATGTTGGTGACATGGATGGGTATTTGAGCTGGTTCAACGCTGAAACAGGTAAGAGCGATTGGATGTATGATCCTGATAATCCTACTGACCCGAACTCAACCAACAAGCAAAACTACACTGGTTGGCAGTGTGATGGGGCGCTGTTCTCGTCGCCGAACATAACGAATTTCGTTGGCAACGCTATTTCGATGACGTATATCTATGTTGGAGGGGATGACGGCAGGCTTTATGCTTTCTCGCAAGATGGAGGCGCATGGGGCGGCGCTTGGGCTGGCGGCTATTATCCGCGGTTCCGACGCGGCGGCATCAGACGCGGCGGCTCGAGCACTGATCCCGATGACTCGCGAGAACCTCCAAGTACTGTTGTTCAGGTGGAACTCTACAAGCAAGACTTCTACGACCGCAGCATAAGCATAGACCCGCAGCCCATGAGGCAGATAGCTGTGGTAGATAAGGTCGGGAAACCCACTGGGGCGATGAGGGATGTTTACCTCGATGAGAACACGAATGGTACCCCGTGGTTAGATGACTGGATTGTCAGCCCGACGATGAAGAAACCAAACTATCCGAGCCTGACACCATACCAGGGCACTCCTCGCGCCGACGAATACACGAACCACCCGGACATCGTCGCTCTTCGATCGAAGCGCAACACAGAGATAGAGGCTTATCTTAAAACTGAAGCGCTGAAGCGCAGAATGGACCCATACATCTTCCCCAGCCTTGCCAGGCGCACAAAAAATAGTAACGACCCAATCTACCTCGAGTGGGGGGAGACGATCAATGTAGTTATCTGGAACTTGCCGGAACTGCTGTTCTTGTCTGGAGGAAACGCACAATCTGCGGGAAGCAGCTTTGTGTTCAAATTCCAGAACACGAGCGAGGGCGAGAGTTCGGGGAACCTCGTCAGGCAGACCGGTCGTGTGACGCTCAAAGAATATATTGTGCTTTCCGACGAGACTGAAAAAAACGGGGACGGAACGGTGATATCAGATGCCTACGTGCCTTTGAAACATGGATGGGGACACACGGTCAAGCGCTGCTATGCTATGGCACAGATCACATTGGATCATAAGAAGAATCCGCCGTTCAGCCCGGGACCGGGGTGGAATCTGGTGGTGGAATTCCCGCGCAAGGTGAACGAAACCAGTAATTCACCTACGACACAGATAACAATACCTCTCGCGAAACTCAGTTCTGCTACGCCGCCCATTCCGGACGTGAGGAACGAGGAGCCGCTTGGGATAAATAATCCACTTTCTATTCGGGATGATATGGATTCGATACAGGGCGCTTATAATGGTGTTGGATGGCCCAAGATAACTGACACTAACCCATTTATGGTCGATAATAAGGCGAGAAATATGCGCAACGATCCTAATAGGCATTATAATGGAAATGCGGGGATTTCAGATAGTGGCGAGTATACCGGCTTAATGAACCTGCCATTCGTAGACTATCAGTTTGTCAATCACGGCACCGCTTCTCGCCAGGCCAGCCTGGGAGTAATGGATGCGAGCGCTGTAGGAACCAGAATTCAAAATATTCTAACTGACGGCGAGATAGTGTATACAAAGATAGAGAGTTTCAGAATAGAAAGCGGCGACCTGCATTGGCACGGCGGCCCTGAAGCTATCGCGAGTTCGGGCGGAATTTGGTTCCCGTGGGAATATGGCCCGGGTTCCATAGATTATCCGAATATTGCGCCATCGCGGCAAGAATATCGCCAGGCTTCTAACGATGGATTGCCTGTGGCTTTGGCGACGTCTCTGCCGCCGGTAGTGGGCAGTATTACCCCGAACGATCTTAAAAATGGGCAAACTATCGGGTCGTATGACAAATCTACTATGCGTCCTGACACTGTGTTTACGTCTGTGGATATCCCAAGATTCCAGCCGGCTCTGATCAGTAATAATCTTTCAAATCCGACGCTAGGACCTCTGCCTGATGACTTTAATGGTTATGGCTATGCGAGAACAATGACGGCATTTATTGACTCGGACCAGGATGGCGGTTGCGACTTTGGTGATACAGTGCTTGGCAGGCCGACTGTGAACCAGGAGTGCTATAGGAGGTTTAAGGTTGGTGTGATGGTTCCGGCTGATCCAAAGATAGAGGTCGAGGAACAGCTGGTTGATATCGGCATAGCTCCGCACGGTCTGGGTGAGTGCATGAGCGGGGCCTGGGAGTTCAATGCGTACAATCCATTACCGAGTATTGCGCAGTGGTTCAAGCCGGTTACTATTAAGAATGCCGGCAATATTAACCTGAAGAACATGAAAATCGGAAGATATGTGAATTTGTATGGAAGCGGTAATACCCGAGTATCTCCAATACCAGGGTCTGAGATTACAAGCTCACTGGATGATGTGGCCCCTGATCCGGGAAATCCATTTTTAGCGCTTAAGATTCCGCCTTTCAGCACTTCTGGGCTGGGCTACACGATCACAAAGGCACAGGTGGGTGATGCAGACCCGACAGAAATGACCATTCCTGACAAGAGAAAGTGGAATTTGGATTTTGAAGGCGCGAGGTCTTATGCGCAGACTCTTTACGGTCTATATGCTGATACTGTGAATGCATTGCCGGAGATGACAAACTCCAAAATTTTGCGTGATTTGAACTCGCCGCTGCCCACACTGGTGAGCGTTATGATACCGCTTTCGCAGCCTGTCGGAATTTATCAGAGTGTTGACACGACTTTTAACGTGCCTTATGTGCCGGTCTTCAGCGATAATAATAATGATCAGCGGTTGGATGCTGGTGAATATTATTCGCAAAAGAGTTTCCAACTGAAGGTGACGGTAAAGGAAACTCAGCTTACGGGCGGTGTCACGGATTCCAGCTTGCCGCATATAGACTACGGACCTGATGCGAAGTTTGGTGATGCTACTCCTGCGGCTTTCAGAGACCCGGTCACAGGTGACGTATTCCTGGTTTGGTCGAGTCAAAGGGTTGTATCCCCAAGCGCACTGGCAACACTGCGGACAAACAATCCCGAAATGCTTGCCAATGCGCCGTGGATGCTGTCTTATGCGAATCTAATCTGGGATCCCGTTGTTCGCGCATGGCGCCCACCGGTTCAAGACCCAACTCGATGGTGGCTCTCCACTCCGTGGGCTGACAGCACGCCGAATCCGTATTTGCCGAGCTTCGGTTGGCCGTCTGCGCTTCTTGGCAGTTATGCCAATTGGGACATCCTGGAGTGGGCTGGTGCAGCCGGTGTGCCGTCTGTGCGCCATACTTCGCCTGTGATTGCGCAGTATTGGGATGGCAACATTCCGAAGGCTATTCTGGCGTGGGTAGGAACTGCGGATATTACCGATCCTGTTACTAAAAAGGTCGCGCAGGAGCATCGCATATTCTATACTCCGGCAGACGGAGGCAATGTTAGCTCGGACGCAACGCACATTTTCGCAATCGAGCACGACCCGGCTATGGTGAAGCGATCCCCCAGCATTGTCATGGATGGCAGTAAGCTGTGGGCGTTCTGGCAGGGAGGCAACGATGGGCGCTGGAGCCTGTATTGCTCAGCCAACCCTGCGCCTGATGATATGACGCAGTGGTCTATGGATATGAAGCTTATGCTGCCGGATTGCTTGACTGCCGTAAGCTCGCCAAATGCTATTTTGCGGCACAATTGGGCGGGTCAGCTATTTGACGTGATATATGCGGGCGCCACGAAGCTCTCGCAGACATCCGATATTATGCTTACGCGCTATAATGCGGTAAATGAGCAGGATAGGGGTGGAGATGCTTCGAATCCTGATCTGCCCAGCAACAAGGCGCATCCGATGCCGAGGGCGCTTGGTGAGAAGCTCGAGCGCGATACAAAGTATGCATTCTATACGTCCAAGCATATCGCATGGATGCGGCCTGCTAAGAGCGCTGCGTTGGATAATTGGGGCATGTATAATATGGCTGATTCAAATCCGGACTTGCCATATATTCGTGTGGTATTGCCGGTGGGTTACAAGTATAAGGATAGCAATGGCACAGACGTATTTCTAACCAATGAGACCGCTATCAGCGCGACTGACGGTAGTGTGTGGGAATATGTGAAAGATACCAATAGTGTTTGGACTTGGCAGTCTGTTGCAAGTGGCACGCCGATTACTCCCACCATCGACGAAGGCAGCGGAACGTATGTGTATAAATACACAGCCGGGAGCCTTGCCGATCAAGTCCTTGGTCAGATGATAGCTGATTATTCAGCCGGTATTATTAGAATAACAAAAGCGCTTAGCGAGATTAAGCAACCGGACGAAATGGGTTTCCTCTCGGCGAATGTCTATGCTGATTACACTCCGCGAACCTGGCGGTTTACCACTGATAAGGCCACCGATAACAGCCCGAGGGCGTTTATCGAGAAGACCTCATCTATGGTGAAAATAGACAAAGACGGAAATGCCGTGCTGGATCAGAATGATAACAAGACATACTACCCGGTGGACAGGTTATGGACATTCTGGCGGAAGGCCGCTCCCGGCGCCCAAAGCAGCACCATTTATTTCTCCACTTACAGGATAGGCGTTGATCTACCCGATCTTTTTAAGCGCAATGGCCAGACTATGGTCACGGATACCAAATACCGAATTACCGGTGTTGAGAGCGCAACTGGGGGAAATGGCTGCGAATCATGGGAGATCGACGGAAGCGGGAGCAAGGTATACCTCAGGCAGGATGATGAGAAATATCAGACGCTTGCCAAGTCCGGTTTGGGCACTCTGCCTTCTCCGCTGATTGTTCGCTATCAATGGAAAGACAGCAACGGGGAGATTAAAGACGGCAAACTGCCTGCGAATGATATTTTCTGGGTGTCGGAACTGCCGGAGCAGTCATTATTGGGCTTTACGGCCGACGGAAATGTAAACGAAGGCAGCATATATGCATTTGCTGACCCAGTTTCGGGAACATTAGGTCCTGCAATGTCATCAAAGATATGGTTATTCTGGACGAGTACTCGCGGCGGAACCTCAGATTTGTTCTGGGAGACGGTTAGCCCGGAATTCGCCGCTAGATAGATCATAAATGTTGAGTGATAGGAAAATATTTTCCTATCACCCATCATTTATCAGCAAAGATTTCATTGACACACTGCAGGCTTTGATGCTACGATAGTGCTTGTGGACAGCTCTTCATTTGGAGATTAGGAAGAATTATATATGAGTCCGTCACGAAATACAAAGCCCTCTGCTATAGTTGGCGTGGATATTGGCAGCGACCTGATTAAGGTTGCTGAGGCCAAATATAGCGCTAAAGACGGCATAACCATAACTGGCTTGGGCGTTGCCAAGATGCCTGAAGGTATTGTGGAAAACGAAGTTATTGTTAATCCCAAAGCTCTTGGAGATGCTATTAAAGCGCTTTTGGCAGAATCTGGTATTAAAACAAAAAAATCAGTTAGCTCTGTGTCTGGACAATCCAGAGTGGTGGTTCGCGTCATCGAGGTTCCCAAAATGAGCGGCAAGGAACTGGCTGAGACTATGAAATGGGAAGTGGAAAGGCATGTTCCATTCTCAGCAAATGAAGTGGTGATGGATTTCGCGCCTTTGGAAGTATCCACCCCTGATCCTAATGCGCAGAATATGGAAGTGTTGCTTGCGGTTGCGCAAGAAGAATTGATCAATCGTCATGTTGAGGCGCTTCAGGCGGCAGGCCTAAAGCCTGTGGCCATCGATATCGAGCCTCTGGCGGCCAGTAGGGCGCTTGTGGATGCAATTCCGACCTTTACCCCTAGCGGGATTTATGCGATCATAAATATCGGCTCTAAAAACACTGATCTCAGCATATTCGAAAATGGCGTTTTGACTTTCCCCAGTCCGCCTCTCGGCATTGCGGGAACTACATTCACGCAAGAAATTGCTGAAGCGATGGGGCAGACGCTGGAAGAGGCCGAGCTTACGAAAAAAGAATACGCGGCCGTGCATTTGGATGCTTTCGACAGTGCGGCGAATCCGGCGACGATGTCTGTGGCTTCGGAGCCGACTTCTTTTGGGACCTCAGTGGGTCCAATTGATGGGGCATTTGATCTTGGAGGATCGGGCGCACCTGCTGATGCAGCCCTGGCGGATGCCGGGGCATTCACGAATACTGTAGACGGTCCGGTCTTTGATGTCGATCCGCTATTGGGCGATTCCCAGCCCGCAACTCCTGCGGCGGGTCCGGTTTTCGATTTTGGTGTGGATGATTCAATGCCGAAGAGCGAACCGGTGGATGCACCGCAAACGCGGTCTATGAGCCCGGTTTTCGATCTTGATGATGATGAGCCGAATCCAAGCATGGAGCCAGAGAAAGTGGAGCCGGATTTCGACCTGAGCGATGCCAAAGAAAGCGCTAACCCGGGCGAATATCAGGAATATGTTGAGGAAGAACTTGTGCATGCTGTTCCAGAACGTAAGGACAGCGCTATAACGGAACTCGAGGAGAAAGTTTTTCAGTCGATATCGGGAGTTTTGACTGACCTCGCGACTGAGTTGAGGCGATCTCTGGAGTATTACAGCACGAAATATGCAAAAATACCGCTAAAGATTTACCTTTGCGGCGGTACGGCAAAGATGCCGAACCTGGACAAGTTCTTGAGCAATGAGTTGGGGATATTCGTAGAGGTTGCGGACCCTGTAAGGAAATTGAAGGTCAAAGTTCCTTCAGCTTCCCCGCCATATCTTAAGGAGATATCTCCGATGGTATCGGTCAGCATAGGCCTGGCCGTGAGAGATATGGTCGATTAGTAGACTATGTATTGTATGCCATGGCGGCTTTTGGCTGCCTTAACATTGGAGTAGCGTGAGCAAGATGATAAAGATTAACCTGCTGCCAAAGACAATAAACCAAAAGGTGATTCTGCACAACACAATGTTGGCTTTCGGTGTAGCGCTGATTGTGATTATTATCGGCGGCATTGCCTATGGTTCGAGTATAAAATCCCAGGTGGAACAAAAGCAAACGGAAGCTGTGGCTGCCGAAGCCTTTAAGTCTAAGGTTGAGGCCATTCAAAAGCAAGGCACAGATTTACTGGCTTCTATTGGTCCGATGAAGAAGAAATTGGATTTCATCAACTCGGTCCTTGAATACAATAAGAAGTATCCTGCGCTGTATGCTGAAGTGGCAAGGTGGACCTATAAGAATGTCGAATACACTTCTCTGCTTTGCAACGGGATGAAGGTAGATATCACCGGCAAAGCGAAGAACCTGGATGAGTTTGGTAGATACTTGCTGAATCTCTATCGCGCAGGCGATTTGTATAGTGAAGTGAGTGTTGTGTCGGCGGGGCAACTCAGCGGTACGGCTGCTGCAGGATCTGTTCCTTACCAAGGGGCCTCTGGCGGCAATGCAAATCGTGGAACGGTAGCGCCGCAGGCTGGGGGATACCATCCCGGATGGTTAGATTTCTCTATATCATGTAAGCTTAATCCAAAGAAGACAATAACACAGCCTACATTTGCAGGCGCTGTAACGCAGCCAACAACTGGAGCTGTGGCAGGACCTGAGACCCCAACACTTCCTGTATTACCTGCTCAGGATAAGAAACCGGGTCGGTAGAAAAGATTTGTAGCAGGTGAACAGCTCACTCTTGATGTTTTGTCATTCCGTACTTGATTCGGAATCTAAGCCTTAAGCTTAACAGATCCTGAATCGAGTTCAGGATGACATGTGATTCTCATCAAGTCTGAGCACTTTCCTGAGCGCGGAGCACTTCCCTGGCAAACTCCACATTCAGGGTATGGCCAGACTTGACCGCCAGCACCTCAGCCTGTAAAAAGCCGCCAATAAGCGACACATCCCCAACCAAATCCATAACTTTGTGTCTGGCGAGTTCATCTGGAAAGCGCAGTTTCGAACTCATTCGATCCTGCCAGACAACAATCACATTGTCGATACTACCGCCTTTGGAAAAGCCATCATTCAACAAACCAGCCACATCCTCGTAAAGCACAAAAGTCCTGGCGGGAGCAATCTCTTTTGCAAAGTCATTCTCTTCTGGCGAGTAAGTTATCATTTGAGAGCCAATCAGAGGATGATCATAATTCAATACATAAGTAATACTCAGTTTTGGCGCGGGAACCGCCAATATGAAAGACCCGTTTTGCCTTACACAAATCGGCTCCTTAAGGCGTATAGGCTCGCGCTGCGCGCCCAATTCGGCAAGCCCAACACCAGCGATAGCCTCTACATAAGGAAGAGCGCTTCCGTCGAGCGCCGGCATTTCCGGCCCAATCACTTCCACAACCGCGTTATCAACTCCACATCCCCGCAGCGCAGACATCAGATGCTCTATAGTTCGGATTCTAGCGCCATTAAAACCGATGCTGGTTCCGCGCGAAGTGTCCACAACATTGGTCGCAAGGGCGAGTATCTCATGTTTGCCATCGCTAAAAACGATGCCGGTGTTTTCGGAGGCGGGATGAACATGCACACAAGTCTCTCCACCGCTGTGGAGACCCATTCCGCTCAGCTTAATGCTGTTTGCCAGTGTCTTCTGAAGAGTCACCGAAGCATAACTGTCAAGCGCCTCCACCAAGTCCAATCCGGCATCAATATTCAACATAGCCGCCATTTTACTTTTCACCACCCTCCCGAAGCTGCCTGACTTCGCGCTCTATAACCCTCAGCCGCTCCAGGATATCCGGCAAACGCGCTATAATAGCCAGCGTTCTGATTTCATCCTTATGTTCCCTCGCCGGAAAACCCGACACTACGCTTCCTTTGGCGACATCTCCGATTACGCCCGATCTCGCCGCAACCACTGCGCCATCCCCAATGCGTATATGGTCTTTCACACCAGCCTGAGCCGCGAGGGTTACCCCATTGCCGATCTCAACACTCCCGGCGACTCCAACCATCGAAACTATAACGCAATGCTCGCCAATCTTGACATTGTGGGCAATCTGCACGAGATTATCTATTTTTGTGCCGCGGCCAATAATCGTAGCGCCGGTTTTCGCTCTATCAATAGTCGAATTAGCGCCGATCTCAACATCGTCACCAATCTCAACGCTTCCTGCGTGCGGCAGCTTAACCAGTCCACCCGGACCAGCAATATAACCAAAACCATCAACACCAACCGCGGCTCCAGCGTGCAAAATAACTCGATTTCCTATGCTGCATCCCACGTAAACCGTAACCCCCGGGTAAAGCTTAGAACCGCTCCCGATTTTCACCCCAGGCCCAACATACACATTAGGAAACAATACGCACCCATCGCCCAGTGCAGCGCCGCGCCCCACGAAGCAATTGGCCCCAATCGCCACTCCCTCACCCAAGCTCACGTCCTGCTCGACCACCGCCCCCTGGCCAATTCCGACCTCCGGCAGCAACTCATCATCACAGAACATCTCAAGCGCCTTTACAAACGCCTCGCCCGGCTTCTCAACCGCAATTATGTTCTTACCGTCGCAATTCTTAACTTCAGCGGGGCTGCAAATAATACACGCAGCCGCGCTATTTACCGCGCGCCGAAAGTATTTTACGCCCTCAGCGAGGACTACATCGCCATTGCGCGCATTGTCCACACTGCCGACTCCCGTAATCCGAGCTTCCGGGCAGCCTATCACCGTGCCGCCAATGATTTCGCTCAATTCGGCAACTGTAGTCTCAACTCGCATAAAAAATCACCCAACAAAACTTATATTAACTTAAATCCCATTATCGCCATACAGAATCGGCATGCCTTTGCGCACCCCCCGGCTCCACATCAGCTTTTCAAAAAGCGCAGTCTCGTCAGGCAATGCGCGGTCTTTGCGTGAAAACACTATCTTAAAGTTGCGCTCATCGGCCCAAGCTAGCGCCTCAGATACAACATCGGTTCGAATCCGGCGTTTAAGCGCGTCAGTTTTCTTGCTCCATTGCACAAGATCGCCGCCAGCATCATACTTGCTTGCCAAACCGATCTGCGGCGGCTTTAAGGACTTGGCCTTTACAGGCTTGATACTTTTACCGCCAAACAAATCAGCCGCCGCCAGCTCATCAAACGATACCACATCGCTCATTATCTGGCTCTGAGCATCATCAATGCGTTTCTGTATCTTCAGAGTCTCGGTGCGGCTGTATGCGCTCATCGCCACGTCGATTTTCTCGTTGGCATTCTTGCGGAGTTCGCTTATAACGCTTTGAGCGTCCTCCGACACCTGCTGAGTGTCGTTTTGAACGGTCTGCTCAATTGAAGCAAGCTCAGCCTCAACGGGAGCCAGCTGCCGCCCAATCTCCGCATCATTTATGCCCGGTTTGCCCAGCATTGAGCGCAGAGCTTTAGCTCGTATACGCAAATTGACCACATCATAACTACGGCGTTTACCAATCTCAGTTATCTTAACTGCTGTTTCCTGCTGGATCTCACGCATCGCAGTCATGATATCCGCTTCTGCACTGTCCAGCATCGTAATACGGCTGGCCTGGATTCGTCCCTGCAATACCATCAAGTGCTCGATCTTCAATTGCTGCAAAGACTCATCTGCCAGTTGAGCGGTTGTTGCCTCTAGCTGCCATCTGGGAACTCCCACGCTGGCCCGTGTGTCCGAGATGCTGACTTTTCCTGGTCTCGGAATAACTTCCCCGCGCAATGCGCTCAGCTGCATTGCGCGAACATCGCCCATAGTGGAATCAATTGTTTTCAATGCATCCCAAGCGGGGTGCCCCGAAACAAGCTTATCAATATCAACGAATACTTCCCTCGCCGGCTTTCGGCTTACTATGATTTTAGATGGGCGGTAACCAATAAGATTAACACCCACCCCAATAATGCCAACAGCCAATATTGCAAAAACGATAAAAATCAGGAAGTATTTCGCAAGCCTCACGCTAAACTCCTACAAAACGGATTTACTGTGCTTTACGATCAAGCTTCTTTATAATATCCGGCGTTATATCTTCTCCACCAAACAAAACCGCATCCTTGGCCACCACAATAGTAATGCCCTTGGCGCCTGCAACACTGGAAATAGCATCTTGAAGGTCAACTTCCGCCTTAGCATCGAGCTCGGAAAGCTTCTTTTTAAGCTCTGCATCATAATCTTTTGTGAGGGCCATGCCGGTGTCTTCAGACTTCTTACGAATATCCTGCAATTCTTTCAGACGCGCTTTGTTCTGATCCGTAAGCTCTTTGGTCTGCGCCAGATCGCTCATCTCTTTAGCGTTATTGTCCTGCAAAGTTTCGAGCTCTTTCACACGCAAAATTTCTTGATCTGTTCGAGTTGCCTTAATTTTGAGGTCTACAAGCTGCTGAACCTCGTCTCCGCTAAGGAGCATATTCTTCTGCCGAATATCAAGCTTAGCCTCAAGAGACGCCTTAACTGCATTGAAATCATCCCAGTATTGCTTCATGCGCGGCGCATCGCTATTTACTTTAGCGAGGTCAACAACACCAATCTTAGTATCTGCAGCCATCGCCGCAATACCAGAGAAAGCGGCCAAAGCCACCACAACAATCACGACCCACGCAATCCTGCGCGACATAAACATCCGATATACCTCTTCCTGTAAGTTACGCAGACTCATCCAACTTAGCTGCGTTAACCAGATTATAGCAGAAACCATCTGCCTCAACAAGCAAGTAACAAAGCTGACCCTGAATCGAGTTCAGGGTGACAGCCGTCTGTCATGCTGAACTTGATTCAGCATCAGGCTGACAAGAATTCTTAAGGTATTCTGCGGGAATGGCGGATTCACCAGCTATACAAGTTTAGATAAGCGTCAATTCCCGCAGTTAGACGCACACCGCAGCTGCGGGAACTTAGGTCCGTGATAATCTCATTGAGAGCATTAACCGTCGTTCCACGCAGCATAACAAAAAGTGAGATCTTACCTAAAAAAGGCCGGGGACACGCCCCGGCCAATCTCTCACAGCGCCATATTAAAACGCATGACCCATGCTGAAATGTGTCCTGGCGCCTTCACTTCCAACAGCATAATCGAGTCTCAAGTTGCCTATTGGAGTGGTAACTCTAATGCCAATACCTGTTCCAAAACTGCCATTGAATTTCTGGCTTTGAGGAAGTTCCGGTATGTTGAAATTAGACGCTGAACCCCAAGCGCCGCCATAATCCACAAATGCCACCCCCGTCAACGACGGAGCAATAGGTTGACGGAACTCTACGCTGGTAAGGAGCATCTTATCGCCCCAGAATCGGTCTTCCCGGTAACCTCTCAAACTTTCGCTGCCGCCCACAAAGAATTGCTCGAAGTAAGGCAGTTTGCCGCTGCCGTAGCCCGCTCTGAGGCGCATTGCGATGGTTGTGCGCTTGTCGGTTGGCGAGGTTTTTCGTCCCATCCTGCTGAAATAGCGTCTCACATCGATAGAAGCTTTTTCATACTGGCCTTTGAAAGGTAGAGCAATCGGATTCTGCGGAGCTGGAGGAGGAGGCACGCCCTGATCCGTATACTGAGTAGCATCCACAGTTCCAATCTCAAGAGACAAAGCATCGTAACCACCCACAGCAGGATCGATACCTATATCTCTGGTGTCGATTACGAAACGCAGCGAACCTGTAGCTATGCTGCCCTTCTGAACAATATTCACAAGGTTGCTAACATAGTATGCATTGGGTTGTGAGCCAGGGATCAGACCGCCTTTAAGCAGGCCTGGATTAGCATCGACATTCTCAAACCTGAAGCCAACATAAGCTCTTGTTTTTGTTGAAAGCGGACGGCTCAAAGTCAAGTCGCCGCCGATATGGCGCTCACTATAGAAAGTGTCATTAGCAAAGGTTCCACCGGTACCGAATATACCTGATGAAAATCTGTATACCAGCTTATTGAATCCACTAACACTGAGCGAAGTGTGCTTTTTGTCGATCCAAGGCTCGAAAAAGCCCAATTCGTAGCTCGCGCTGCCGCCAGTCGCATTAGTGGTTCCCTGTTCCCACAGCGCATTCACGTTCTGACCCAAGCCCCTGAAATTGGACTCCTGCATCCTGAACTGACCAACCAACCTCTGCCTGGAGCTGTAACCAAAGCCCAACGAAATGTTCCCAGTCTTTTTCTCAACCACAGGGATCACGATCTTCACAAGACCGATGTCCGATCCAGCGTTGACTTCATATTCTTTAATATCCTCGAGAATATCGAGGTTGTAGATTCGCATCAGGTCGGCTCCTAAAGTTTTCTTGTTAAAAACGGTTCCTGCCCTGGTATCCATCTCCCTCAGAAAAACATAAGAACGCGTCTTCTTGTTTCCCGTAATCTCGACGCTCTCAACTATATGCACAAGTATGGGAATATTCAGGATGCCGGTCGCCGAATCGACGCCGATTTCCTCGGTGACGTAGCCGATATAGCCTCTGTCACCGTAATACTGCTGAATGCGCTCAATATCGGCGTTTACCGTGTTTGTATTTAACACCTGTCCCGCCTGAGTCTTGATCAAGTCTGTTATCGCCTTGACCGGGATAGGATCACTGCCTGTGATGTTCACACCAGATATCTTCGGGTTTTCAGTTACCTCATACGTAACTTTAATTCCACCCGCAACATTCTCTTTCAGGACTGTCACCACGCTGAAAAAACCAAGTGACATAATCGCTGCCTTGTCTTTTTCAGCAGCTTCCTCAGTGTATGTGTCTCCCGCTTTCAAAGAAACTACATTCAAAATGGTTTCGGTGTTGATGTTCACATTGCCGGTAATAACCACCTCAACCACCTTAGCCGCATCCTGAGCGCACAGATTGGACGGTATGGCCGCAATAAGCAACGAGAATGCCATTACTAGCGCCATATAACGCGTTCTCAAAACCCGATTCATCATCTTTTATCATTCCTCCTCAACCCTCAACATCCCTCTAGCTATCGAATGATTATACTATACCTGGCAAGCGCATTCAAGTGATAATTCAAAAAAACAAAGAAAAGCGCCGCCACTACTATATAGTCGTTGTTCAGCGGCGTCATCGCCCTAAACTGCGCAATTTTATTTTGCCGAAGACCTAAGACCCCTGCCGCACACTCAGAACAAAAATGTGTATTGTGTTTGAACGGTGCTTGTCTGTTGGTCGTTAATTCCGAAGCTAAACAGATAGTTTTCTCTAAACCTATAAGATAATGTCAACTCATAGCTAATATCACTCACATTTGCAAACGCAGATGTAAGCCTGCCATAATAAGAGAGATAGATATCACCCGCGAGCCTTCGTGAAATATAGAGCGCCAATGGCCGATACGGAGAATACTCAAGCGTAAATTGTTCAAACCCGAATTTTTCGGTAAAAAACATCTCGATTGGCGCAAACAGTGTGCTGGAACCAACAGCGGCCAACACATTGCCGAGTTCCCGCTCCAACGGAACCCCACCCCCAAAAATGCCCTCCACTCTACCCAGCGTGGACAAAATCTGCTCCCTGGATAAGCCGCCAGGTGATGATACCAGGTCTATATGAAGATTGTCGATCGGTCCGCTCACTGCCATGCTGACCTTATAACGCTGCCGATTGCCGAACTGGTTGGCAGCCGTTATGTTCGTCGATGCGGTAAAATTGACGCGCAGGTCAAGATCTGCCGGCGGAGCATAAAGTATATCCACTTTTCCGCCTGTCGCCACATTAAGCCGCGAAGCAGCCAGTCTGATGTTACCTTCAGCCACCTGAAGCGACAAAGCAAACCTTGGACTCGACAGCGTACCCGTGAGTGAGCCCAAACCAAACACACGTATAGTCATACTCGGCGGTAATACCCACACATCCCCGCCGACACGTAAGCTGATGTCAAATCTGGGATCTATAGCGTATATCCTGGCCTTCCGCGCGCGCAGCCCCTGCGGCGCCACAAACGCAAACCTGCTGCGCGATATGGATATTCCGCCAAGAATAGCGCCGACTTGAGCATCCGCAATCAAAGGACTTGCAAGATTTCCCGTCACCGACAAACCGCCGTCAATTCGAGTAATAATATCCTCTTTGAGCCCAAGCGCATTCTTCTCTCCCACAATCAGCGCATTTGCAGCAAGCGCAAGGTCTACCTTACTGTTGACCAAATCACTGACCAAAATAGATCCGCCGGACTTAACAAAAATGCTGCCGCCCAAACTCGACGCGGCGGTCAACTGATTCACAGCAATTCGATCACCCGCAAATGCCAGATCAACGTTAATATTAGTAAAATCATTGGTGAAATTCCTAAGCGCAAATGTGCCATTGATAACCTTGAAACTCCCACTGAGTTCAGGTTTAGCAATAGTTCCGGCCATAACAAGCTGTGCCTCGATATCACCGGCCGTTTTTGCGGTATCGAGCGAACCACCCACGTAGTCGTTAATCAGCGACAGATTTTGTCTGTTCATCGAAACTGTGATCTGCATTTGCTGCGTTCTAGGCACACTGAAATCAGACCAACTCCACGGTAAATACCCGCTTACCACCGCCTGATGCCCATTGCTGGAAAGGATAATCTGTGAAAACTTGATCTGACCAGATGATATCTCAATAGGCAGCGCACGCAGGGATCCAAATGTTATCCCGCCGTAGCTCAGTCGCTCCACATCAAATGATCCCGCAACCTTGGGGTCTGACAAATTTCCGCTGACTATAAAATCTCCACCCAAAACTCCACCCGGAGTCATTGCGCCCAGCCAGGGCTTAAGAGTTGCCAAATCGATATTAGCTGCAACATTCAGGTTGACATCCCGCCTGGGAATATTGAATCCACCCTCAGCCGTCAATGTTGTATCACCGGAAACAACTATCAGCGGTTTCTCAAATCTCACCTCGCCATCGATTGCTGTTGCGCTGACACTTATTGAATTGACCTTCTGAATATCGAGCATGATGTCCGCGGCTTTTATATCCAACCGACCGCTCGGACGAGCAAGACTCCCGCTAATATCAAAGGAACCGTTTAAGATTCCGCCTTGAATCTTAGGCAAACCTCGCAATGTTTCTCGGAATTTCGCTGCATTGGTAGACTGCATATACGGGCTATCCAGAACTAAACCCCACAAATCCGATACCTTAACATTCTCCATCTGCCCGCTCAAAGATGCGATTTTATTCGTTTCGGGATCGTAATCCTTGCCCTGCGCCAATAACGATTGCTCGCCGCGCTTGAGCGCTATTACAAACGACTTCACAATATTCTCTGCATACGAAGCTTTGATCTCAGCCTGATCGAATTTCCTATTGCTTACTGCCAGATTGTCGACCGTGGCGTTCACGTCCGCGTTTACATCGGGCAGGGCGCCGGTAAGCGTGACAGACGCTCGCAGGATTCCACCAATTGCGGCAAAATCTTCCACCCTATCCTTAAGCCTGGCCAAATCCAGCCCGCTCAGGCCGATGCGCAGATCAATAGCTTTGGTAAGCACATCAACGGACCCGCTTGCCGTCAGTTTCGCACCCTGACTACTCAACTGCGCTTCAGCAATGCTAAGGCGATTGTCGGCGAATGTCACCTTCGCCGAAGCGTCGTTGACAGGCATGTCCAGTATGGCGCCGTGCTCAAGACGCAGGTCTGCCTCGCCATTGACATCTACAAATGGTGATTCACCCCTACCTGCCTTTTTCGAGTATATACCTGAAGCCGATATCGCACCGGTTATTGTGCCGGTCACATTCACCCGACGGCCGATCAACTCCATCAACTTACTCACGGTTAGCCTATCCATCTGACCATCAATCTGGAATGGTATGCGGTCCGCATCGAGCCGTCCTACCTGACCACTAAATTTGATCTCCGCCGGAAACACGCGAACTACAGCCTGGCTTATTCGTATACCGCGAGCATCACCGGAGAAAGCCATCCGCGCGTAGTTAACAACATAACCGCTATAATTTGCCTCGAATACTTCAACAGCGCCGGATATCCGTGGGCGAGCAGGTGTGCCGGTGATTGAACCTTTGAAATACCCCATGCCGCTCAGACCCTCCAAGCCAAAGAGTCGAGCAAGCTTACCGATATCCGTCGCCTCTGCCGTGACCGCAACATTCAAGGATTTTGCCGACAACTGCCCAGAGACGGACAGCGACCCCCCAGGTCCGCCTACCGCCTGCAGACCCGTTATTTGTAAGTTGCCGTCAATGTATTCGACCCTCGCAGCAGCCTTGCTGAAGCGCAATTCGCCGACACTCACGCCAGCAGCAGTCACATTTGCCGTGAAATCCGGCCTGACCAGCGGCCCCGTCACGACAAACGATGCACTCCCCGTTCCAGAGATACTAACATTCGTCGGCAGCGGCAATGAGGACATCTTCACTCTGTCCGCCCGGCCCTCAAAAGCTATGCGAGGCGCACCCAGCAGAGACAGCGTTCCCCTGCCGGAAAAGTCTCCGCCCAGCATCTTGAACTTAACCGAGCGAAACTCAATTCCACCGGGTCTGTACGCAGCCGATACCTCAACGCTCTCGGGCCTATATCCACGAATAGATACCGCCGGTATAGTCCCGATAGCGTCGATAACAGGATCGTTTGCTGTCCCAGTAATCGTAACCTGCGCAGGACCGCGACCGATAGGCCGAAGCTGCCGTACGGCATCGGGTATCTTCAAAACATTCATCACGCGAGCAAAATCGGCGCTTGCTGATCTCGCAATCAGGTTTAACTTGGGGTTAACAAAATCATTGATGCT
Organism: Armatimonadota bacterium; assembly: GCA_026392045.1. Classification (GTDB taxonomy): domain Bacteria; phylum Armatimonadota; class UBA5829; order UBA5829; family UBA5829; genus JAMCYN01. The sequence continues at coordinate 3,695 of JAPLCU010000166.1, read as the reverse complement.
GCCGCTCACTTTCACTCGCGAACCAGCTAATGTGCCCACTAAGCTCAGTAAAATGCGGCGGTTGATAATGCTGGCGCTACCCGTCACCTGGGTTACAGGCGCCTTGAACATCGACAACTGCACAGCTCCGTTGCTTATCTTGAAAGCGCCCGCCAACGATGTCTGCGATTTCTCCCCCACCCGCTTGTATTGCACGCCTATTGCGATGTTCAACTTTCCGCCCAAAACCTTTACAATCTTAGACACGTCAAAATACACAGCCCAATATTTCGCATCCGCCCCATTGCCATTCACATCAACATTCAACACCCTGGCGCTGGCATTGTAAGTTCCCACAACGCTGACATTGTCGAACTTACCATTGGTTCCTCGTCCTGAACCGCTAAACTTATAAACAGGAACATTCACGGCATCGACCAATCCATATAGGCTATCGCAAGTTGTGACCGCTGGAAGCTTGCTGAGACCTGATCTGTAGTCAGTAAATGCTACTCTTGCATCACTGACTTCCACAATGCCCTTAAATGGAGGACCTTTGGGCTTCTTGGTTGGCATTAAGAGGTCTTGAACATTGAATCTGCCGTCCGGCCGCCGTATTAGATTAAGCGCGGGCTTTTCAAGCACGACTCTGGACACGCTCTGCGCGCTCTTACCGCCTAAAACGAGGTCTCTTAGATTATAGTAAACAACTACACGAGGAACTGATAGCATCCGGCCTCCAGAAAGCTTCTTTTCAGCCGCAATCTCGACGCCTTCCATCACCACAACTCCAAACGGCCTGATTGTGGTCCGGCGAACCGAGATTTCCCTGTTCAGCCGCTGGCTCAACTCGGCTATCAGGATAAGATTAGCCCTATCCAAAGCGCGGTTAATCTGGCGCATGACAAACAACCCGCTAGCTATCAAAATGACAATCAGCGGGACATATTTTATCAGAGCAATGATGTGTTTCTGGTAAGGCCTTAGCATATATCCTAGTTCAAGATAAAAGTTGACATTGATAAGTAAAATTTAGATTGAAAACATCAGCGAAACTTCGCGCGACAGCATCTCGCACATCGTCGATATTTGGCGCGCCGCCAAGAAGCTCTGCCATAGAAGTTATTTGCTCACTCGGCAGACCGCAGGGGTTTATCAGAGAAAAATGCTCCATGATCGGGTCCACATTCAGAGCAAAACCGTGATATGAAACCCATTTCCGCACAGCTACACCTATCGAACAGATTTTCTTATCACCTACCCAAACTCCAGCCGCCCATTTCCGGCTGCCCTGCAGGCCAAAGACATCAAGAGTATCTATAATGCACTGTTCAAGGCAGCGCAGATAACCGTGAAGATCGCCGCAGCCGATTTCCCTCAGCCTCATAATGGGATATCCTACAAGCTGCCCCGGGCCGTGATAAGTAATATCTCCACCACGATCCGTCTCAGCCACCACGACCCCATTGGCGAGCAAAACCTCTGCGCCGGCAATCAAATTCTTTCGGCTGGATTGCTTAACTCCCAGGGTAATGACAGGATCATGTTCAAGCAAAATCAGACAGTTCGGAACGCTGCCCGTAACGCATTTCTCATGCAATTCATGCTGCAAATCGAGAGCTTCTGTATAAGAAAGACGGGGAATGTTATACAAAAAGCACTTGGTTAGTGATTCACAATTCATAATTCACCCTTCGGGACGAAAAACAGTCCCGAAGCATATAACTCAAAACTCATAACTCTCCGCCCGTCTATCCCCAATACTTGCGGTCTAAACTGCGATATTGCACAGCCTCGGCTATGTGCTCAACTCCAATAGTTTCCGCGCAAGAAAGATCAGCAATGGTTCGGCTCATTTTAAGTATCCGATCAAATGCCCGAGCCGATAGCTTCAGATGCTCAATTGCCAGCTTGAGCATCGACTCGGCATCCAAATTGAGCTTGCAATGGACTTTCATCTGCTTTGTGTTCATCTGTGCATTGACGAATATCTTTGTGCCCGCAAACCGCTCATATTGGATTTCGCGCGCAGCTCGAACACGCGCGCGTATATTAGACGACGGCTCGCCGCTGCTCTTGCTCATAAGCTCATCCTGCTTCAAACGCGGCACCTCTACGTGAATATCAATCCTATCTAAAAGCGGCCCGGAAATCCTCTGCAAGTATTTGTGAATCATATTTGGCGTGCAAGTGCAAGGCTTCAGATGATCATTAAAGAAACCACACGGGCACGGATTCATAGCCGCAACCAGCATAAAATTAGCCGGATAGGTCAGCGACGCTTGCGCCCGAGCAATGGTAACGTGCCCATCCTCCAACGGCTGCCTCATCACCTCGAGAACATCCCTCTTGAACTCCGGCAACTCATCAAGAAATAATACCCCCTGATGAGCAAGACTAACCTCACCCGGACGCGGATATGTTCCGCCGCCGGCAAGACCTGCATAAGATATCGTATGATGCGGCGCTCGGAACGCCCGCCTGGTAATCAACGCTTCATTCGGACTCAAGAGGCCACATACGCTGTAAAGCTTGGTAACTTCCAGCGCCTCCTCCATATTCAATGGAGGAAGAATACTCGGCAAACGACGCGCAAGCATCGTCTTCCCGCTGCCCGGCGGTCCAACCATAATCACATTATGCCCACCCGCTGCCGATATCTCCAACGCGCGCTTCACAACTTCCTGACCCTTAACATCCGAAAAATCCACTTCATACCCAGGATCATCCAGCGCCTGAAGCTCAGCCAAATCGAATATCGCCGGGAGCATATGACCGGGCTCATTGAGCAACTGCACTACCTCAGTCAGATTCTTCACAGGGTAAACGTCCACATCCACCACAATTGCCGCTTCCTTCACATTAGCGGCGGGCACAACCATACGCTTGATCTTCTTATCACGAGCATTCAACGCCACAGGCAGAATTCCGCTCACAGACCGCACAGCGCCATCCAAACTAAGTTCTCCAAGAATGACACAATCCTCAAGCAGCGCGCTATCTACCTGCCCTGTTGCCGCAAGTATCCCAACTGCAATCGGCAAATCGAATGAAGGGCCTTCTTTGCGTATATCAGCAGGCGCAAGGTTTATGGTAATCCGGCGCGAAGGAAATTCCAAACCGCAGTTCTTAATCGCCGCCCTGACGCGCTCTATCGATTCACGCACAGCGGCGTCTGGAAGCCCAACAATTGTAAAGGCCGGCAGAGCTGGCGCAATATCGACTTCTACCTCCACAAGGTACGCATCGATTCCGTTTACAGCGCTTGCCGTGATCTGAGAAAACATACGCGAGTCTCCATTTATCGTTCTTACCTGACTGAATTATATAGATGAGTTAGGCCATGAGTCAAGGGGAGGGTGTTGGGGGTTGGGTGGTCCCAATTCATAATTCATAATTCATAATTCAGAACTCTCCGCTTTTTTGTTAAAAGACACTTGCCGGAATCCGGGCAAAAGTGGTATATTATAATGCAAATTGACACGGGCCCATAGCTCAGCGGTAGAGCGGGCGGCTCATAACCGCTTGGTCCTTGGTTCAAATCCGAGTGGGCCCACCAAATAAAAAGACCAGCCTTTTTCAGGCTGGTCTTTTTTGCATCCGTCCTCTTTTGAACTCATCTTTGGATTGCCTGATCTACAGACACAAGACTACCATGCCAATAATGAATGTTAGTAATACTACGTGCCGCGCTCAAGAAATTGCGCGGACATCAC
>JAPLCU010000020.1 GCA_026392045.1 Armatimonadota bacterium | reverse complement strand
TTCATGACAGCGCTCCCGATTGCGGTAGTGGTCAACTCCCCCGCAAGCAGCCTGCTGGGGCGGATGTCATGGATGTCGGTAGGATACTCGGTCTTGCTGGCTGCGTTGTTCCTTGGGCTGAGTATCGCATTTTGGAACAAGGCGCTCAGATTCTATTCCAGCGCCAGTTCCTAGGCAGCTATTGAGGAGGATGTAGGTTGATGAGCCGGTGGGTTAAGACGCTTGTGAGCACGCAGATGCAGATCAGCATGGCCCACAAGGTCGCGTTCTTCTTTTCCATGTTTATATCAGTGTTTCCGCTGCTTGCCAAGGTTGTCCTCTGGAAGGCGATCTATAACACTCAGCCAGCGGGGACAACTATCGGCGGATTCGATGTCAGGAACATGGTGACCTATTACCTGATCTTCCAGGTCATCTTCGAGATAACCTACTGCGAGATAGATATATACAGGATTGTCCCGCATATTGTGCAAGGCGAACTCACTCAGTGCCTGCTGCGGCCGATCTCTTATCTATGCTATGTGTCATTCGAGTACTTCAGCTATCTGTTCCTGCCGAGGTTTCTGTCGGTGTTCGTGATTTACATTCCCGTGGCTTTGATATTCACGAGTGACGTGGCGCTGCATGTGAGCCTGGCGGCTTTCGGGATCGGCGTTGTGTCGTTAGTAATCAGCTGCGTTTTCAACTATGCCTATCACATCTGTACCGGCCTCGCGGCATTCTGGCTGGAGGACCGTCCACCGTTCTCAGGCCTGCTAGTCGCGTTTATGGGCGGGTTCATCATCCCAATCGACCTGATGCCGTCCTGGATGCAGCGCCTGAGCGCCTTTCTTCCGTTCCAGTATGCCATATACCTGCCGGTGAAGATATTCATGGGCAAGCTGAGCCTCGCTCAGGCTGTGCCGGGTTTGGCAATACAAGCGGGCTGGGTGCTGGCATTCATGCTGATCGCAAAGATGCTCTGGCGATCAGGCATCCGAAAATACCAGGCCTACGGAGGCTGATGAGAGGAAATATAACCGAGCTCGGACTTCCTCAGAAGATGCGGAGGGGAACAGATTTCCCCTCCGATCGGTCTATGATGTTCCTGATCGTCCGGCAAATCTGTTGCCGGATGCTGTCTCGCCGGAATCTGTCCGGCATTACGATCCGGGATTTCCATTCCGCCTGCGGCTCCATTCAAATCCCTGATCGTCCGGCAAATCTGTTGCCGGATGCTGTCTCGCCGGAATCTGTCCGGCATTACGATCTTCGGAGGACAGATGCAGGAATAGATTTCCTCAGAATATGCGGAGGGGAACGGATTTCCCCTCCGATCGGCCCTCTGATCGGTAACAATAACGTGTCGATTCAATCGACATATCAATTTGCTGATCTTAAGCAGCGTTCTCAGCGCCCATTCCGGCCATTAGCCGCATAACAGCTTCCTGGCTGTAGTCTTCGCGGTTCAGTTCGCTGACTATCTGGCCGTGTCTCAGCACGAGGATTCTTGTGGCCAGGTTGAGGATTTCCGGCAGTTCGCTTGATATCATCAGAATGCCTGACCCCTGGGCGGCCAGTTCATCCAGCAGGCCATGTATCTCGGCTTTTGCGCCTACATCCACGCCTCTGGTGGGCTCATCAACCAAAAGTACTTTGCAATTTGCCGCCAGCCATCTTGCGATTACCAGTTTCTGCTGATTCCCGCCGGATAAACTGGCTGAAATAGCGTTTATGCCTGCGGCTCGAACTTTCATTGCCTGAAAATACTTATGCGAAAGAGAATCCTCTTTCTTTCTATTGACCCAGCCTAAATTTGCGAGCCGATTTAGGATTGGAAGCGAGATATTCTCTCTCGCGTTCATTGATAAGACCAGCCCATGGCGCTTGCGGTCTTCTGGGACAAGCCCCAATCCCAACCCCATAGCCGCCTGCGAATCGCCTATCAGCTTTTCGGGCTTACCATCGATGTAAATCGAACCTTTGGCGAGAGGGTCGAGGCCGAATATGGCTTCGGCTACTTCAGTGCGCCCAGCGCCGACAAGCCCGCCAAGCCCTAAAATCTCTCCCGCATGCAGGCTGAAAGAAATATTTTTGAACTTGCCGGGGCTGCTGAGGTTCTCCACGCGCAGCAGTTCTTTGCCGCGTTCTGTGCTCAAATGGCCGGGGAAATATGCTTCAAACGGCCGCCCGATCATCATTTGGATCAGTTCGGCTTCGGTCAGACCCTCGATAGATCTCGTGCCGACGTGTCTGCCGTCCCTCAGCACGCTTATGGTATCGCATAGCTTGAAAATCTCTTCCATCCTGTGCGTTACATAGATACAGGTCACACCGTCCGATTGCAGGCGTCTGATAAGTTCGAATAGCCGCTCGCTTTCGACCTGCGAGAGGCTGCTGGTGGGCTCATCGAAAATCAGCACACTTGCGCCGCGCCCAACCGCTGATGCGATTTGCACCATCTGCTGCTGGCTTATCGGAAGCAAACCGAGCCGCTGATTGACGTCTATATTCGCGCCGATGGCTTTGAGGCGCTTGGTTGCCATTTGAATCAGTTTTGAGTGGGAGGTGAATGGGCCAACGGAAGGGGTTTGCCCCAGGCAAAGATTCTCGGCTACAGACATATTCTCGCAGAAAGCCAGCTCCTGGTGGACCATGCCTATGCCGTTCTTGCCGGCGTCGCTGGGGCTTGTGATTCGCACGAGCTTGCCATCAATAAGAACCTGGCCTTCATCCAGCGGATAGATTCCAGCCAAAACCTTACCCAGCGTGCTCTTGCCCGCGCCATTTTCTCCCACCAAACCATGACACGACCCGCGCGTGACACTCAAGCTGACATCTGACAACGCCACAACGCCCGGGAAGCGTTTGGTGATGTGCTTGAACTCAACCTTTGGGGTTGTTTGGACTTTTGGTGTATCCTGTGCCACGTAAGTTACCAATTCTTTAGATTTCGCAGAAAAACCACGGGAGGGCGAAGGTCCCCCTGAGCCTTGTCTCTTCGCAACTACAAGGCTCGGCGGGAGCCTCGCCCTCCCATACCCAATTGCTTATTTACTTCATTTTCAGATATTTTTCAGGAACGTCGAATCCCTGCTCTTTGAGCTGCCGCGCATAGTCGCCAAGGTTTTCTTTGGTTACTCTAATGAGCTTCATCTCATTCATGACCGGGACTTCCTTCTTAAGAACAATCTTGTCAATGACCTTCTCCACCGACACATATCCCCACATGTAGCAGGGCTGCGCGAGGAGAACAGGCGCGATTCCCTTCTCGATATAGGGCAACTGGGCCGGCAGGCAATCTACTGCAACAACCTTCACCTTTGCAGGGTCCAGGTCTGTAAGCAGAGTCTTGGTAAACAGCGGCCAACCGCCTATCATTGCCCAGCCGGTGATTTCGGGGTGCGCATTCATTACTTCCAAAACCTTCGCAGCAGCATCCTGCGGGGTTTCAGTATGATAATATGTGTCAACAATAGTTATCCCCGGATATTTCTTGGCTGCCTGCTTAACGCCTTCAGCTCTCTTGCGGAGGTTTGGCGCATTCTGGTTGCCTGCGAGTATGGCTACTTTGCCCTTTTTGCCCAACTGGGTGGCAAGCTCGTCCATAACCTGCTCGCCGCATTTGATGTCGTCAACACCATAGAAAGCAAATCTCTTCGAGCCGGTAGCATCGCTGTCGAATGCCATAACTTCCACGCCCTGGCTCACTGCATCGTCAATAGCGCCTTTCACTTTTCCCGCATCTGAACATGAGATAATGATCGCATCATCGCCGTTGTTGACGGACTGCGCAATCTTCTGCGCCTGCACCTGCCCATCTTCGGTAGGCGGCGTCAACCAGTTGATCTTGATCTCGATGCCGTTCTTTTCTCCCAGTAGTTTTGCTGCTGCTTCGGCGCCGGTTTTTGCCGCCATGAAGACCGGATTGGTCGAGCTCTTGCAGATCAGCGCAATGCTGACAGCCTTTTTGGCTGTGCCAGTAGTGGTTGTGGCGGATTTGTTGCCGCAACCTGCTATTGCCCCTGCAAATATTGCCGAACCCAATAGCCCTAATAGTAACTTCCGTTTCATTTCTTGTCCTCCATGTATTGAATTAGTTTGTTATTACCGGAATCTCAATTTCTGCGTCTATTTTGCTGCTTGCTGCGCGCGCCATTCTCTTTATGGAGAGTTCGGCCCCGAGCCTGTCTAGAACAACTGCAATTATAATCGCAAAGCCAATTATAATCCACTGGTAATCCTGGGGTTGATTGAGTGTGATGATCGATTGATTTATAAGACTGATCAACATCGCGCCCAGCATTGCGCTTATCGCGCTTCCTTTGCCGCCCATCAGGCTCGCGCCGCCTACGACCGCGGAAGCGATTACAAAAAGTTCGTAACCATTTGCATCAATGCAGCAGGAAGCGCCATAATAGGTGGCGCCGACAAAGGCGGCAATACCTGCTGTCAATCCTGCAAATACATATACACTGATAAGGGAGCGGTTAATTCTAAGACCGCAGTACCTCGCCGCTTCCGAATTGCCGCCGACCGCGTATATGTTCCTGCCCATAACTGTCTTAAGCAAGTATATCTCGCCTATTATAGCAACCACAAGCATTATGATCATCGGCATCGGGTAGATACCCTTGCCGAGTCCAAATGTGTTTTTTGTGATGTTTATCAAATTATCAGGAATCCCGATGCTTGCAGCTTTGCTCGATACAAACGCCACACCCCTGAATATCCACATGGTGCCAAGCGTAATAATAAATGGGTGCACTCTGAGGCCCACCACCGCCACACCATTTATCAGGCCGCAAAGTGTTCCAATCCCCAAAGCGACGGCAAGGCCAAGCAGAAGCGTTGGGATGGCGCCCATTGGACCAGCGCTTTTCAGAACCATTGCCATTGCGACCCCGCTGAGCGCATAAGTTGCTCCTACGGAAAGATCGATGCCGCCTGTGATGATAACCTTTGTCATTCCGACAGCCATAATCGCAAACATTGCGCCAAAGGTGATGGTTGTCATAATGGTGTTGGGGTTTAGGAACTTGTTGATACCTTTATTGTAGCCCGCGCACATGGTCAGCGCAAAACCCATCGCCAGAATTATGACTATAAGCCCGAATTGCTGCGCGCGAAATACATTGAGAATCAAACGCTTCATTGAAAATCCTTTTAGAGGAATGTTGGAGCAAATTATTGCTGAGGATACGATATCGCTAAAAGGGTTTATTGTCAATAGCGGGGCTGTGGTTGGAATTACGAAAACGCGAAATAGGGCCGAAAAGCTCCTACATAAAAATGGAGCGGGAGACGAGGTTCGAACTCGCAACATCCAGCTTGGAAGGCTAGCACTCTACCAATTGAGCTACTCCCGCATCAATCAAATCCATCTTATCATTCGTGCCGTGTAATGTCAAGAAATTCTGTCTGGCGTAAGTGCTCACTCTTGATGAGTACAATGTGAGCATGCTGAGCTCCGTCGAAGTATGCGGCTACGAAGTGACATGTAACTAAACTTGACCGCGCCCTTCGACGGAGCTCAGGATGCTGGGTTATTCATGTATTCTCACGAAGACTGAGCTTTTACTGTCTGGCAAGGTAGCGAATAAAAAAATCTGGTAATTTTACCGGTATATTGCTGTGATTGGCACGATTCTTGCTATATATAATATTGAGAAATTAATTTTTCTCCTTCCTTAAAGTGTTGTGGATTACTACTCGCGAAAGCGACCCGCTTGCGATTTTACGCAAGCGGGATTTTTTTGTCATAGAGTTTTTGACGTCATTTGTTGGCCTATAGTTTCTGATGGTCGGGGATTCCTGATGGTCGGGGATTTGCAATCCCCGATCCTTCTTCGCAGGTTTGTAACCCGCCCAAACCTTATTAGTTCTGAATTATGAAGGCTGAATTATTAATTAGGGAAGGGAAATCTTTCTTCCATCTGCCCCCAATCATCACCAAATCTGCCACCATTTCTTTTGCACATTCGGCGCTTCGAAGCAAATTAGGCATGGTTTTGCTTTCCGCTCGGCCATGAATCTCATTTCTACAGCGGCGTTCTTTTTGCATTTTTCGCATTCTTTGCTGCGGTGAAAATCGCCGTCAGGGTCCAGCCACACCATTTCCAGCCCGGTTTTTCCTTCTAGCGGCGACATATCCAGCTTCAGCATACCATGCCCATCCTTGCCGCGGTTAAACCGCGTAACCGCGAGGTTTACGCAGATTATACGTTTAACCCCTGCATAACGCCTTAACGCGGATGCGTAAACTCTGATGGATGCGCCGGTGTTCATGATGTCATCGATCAATAGCACAGCGCCGCCGAGCTCTGATGGGCGGATGAACAGGTCCTGCGCGGCATATCTGATTCGGGTTCTGAGCGCTTCCGGGCCGGAGAGGTGGCTGACCATTCTCATTGGGGGCCTCGCGCCGCTCTTGAATAAGATATTTGTGGCATCTTTCGCGCCAATTCGATGGGAAATCTTATCGATAAGCAGGCTTTGCGGGCGGGTGGCATCCATTTCTGTCTCAGATGAGCTCAGCGCCCGCACCACCCAATTCGGCTTCTCGTTGTGCAGAACTTGCATAATACTTTCCGAGTAGAATTCGCATAAGGCGGAAATATAGGGTTTGTGGTCAGAGACCGGGCAGCATTCCTTGAAACTTTTAACCACGCGGCTTTCGATGCTGCTACGAGTGTTGGGCCAGAATGAGCCGAGGATGTGCAGGGCGTCGCAGGGGTTCTCGCTAGCGAGCGCATCGGGGTCGATCTCCCGTGCGAGGGGTATTGGAGCCCTGCCGAACTCATTCATGCTACTCGCCACGCAGGACTTGCAGCACTACTTCATATTTCTCAAAGGGAGGCATAAAGTATACTCCGCCAAACTCTCTTATTGCCGCCAGATATATATCGCGAGCGATTCTCACTCCTTCGGCTTTGACCTCTTCCGGGCTCGCCGCCGCCAGCCGCTCGCGAATACAACAAAAATTTGAGCATGTTTCAAACCTTTTGCCTGGGGTTTGCTGTCTAGACCGTGCTGGTGATTCTGTTTTCGTTGTCTACCAGCACTATCTGGCGCTGCACTGGCTCATCGGTTATGCAAAACGCTGTAATAATGACCTTGTCGCCGATGTTGCACTTGTGTGCTGCTGCGCCGTTTAGGCAAATAACGCCGCTGCCGGGCTCGGCAGGTATGGCATAGGTCTCCAGGCGGTCGCCATTATTCACGTTCCAGACATGCACCAGCTCACCATCAATTATTCCAACTGCATCCATCAGGTTCTGGTCAACGGTAATGCTGCCCACGTAATCCACGTCACACTCGGTGATGGTCGCTCTATGTATTTTGCTTTTACAGACATTTATTAATTTCATTGTTTACTCCACATACATAGTATACCAGAGGAGGCGTTTTAGGGGAAGAGGGCGGAGAAGAGCGGGAATTGATGTTTGATAGATTTTGCCGCGTTATCACGAATCGCCATTCCCGCAGCATCCAAACATGCCTGCAATAAGCGGCAACTGGCAGGGAGCAGATTGTGCGGCGTTTCAGAGGCTTCGGCCTCGCTTTTTGAGCCGAAGCTAAAACCAACTGTGGCATGTAGCCAAAATGCCAACCTGGCTTCGGCAGAAAAAGCCTGCCGAAGCATCCATATAGCGTTTATCTTCTATGCAGTTCCGCTTTTACGGTCACGCGTGTAACTGACGCCACTTTGATCATTTTAAGCACGAAGAGGTCTGCTGCCGATGTGTCGGGCTTAGCTAGGCTGGCCGATAATGCTTTCGGGTCACCGACCGCTTCTATCACCCACGGCTCCCTTACGCGATGCCCACCGGCACTGATCACCCCATTGGCTTCGTCTGTAATCCACGAGAGCGGCGTGACTCGCCATCCGCCCACCGAGACCGCCTTCGCTCCCGCTGCGAAAAGTATAAGCACGATGTTGTGCACATCCGCAGGATAGACCAGATATTTCGCGAGGTCCTGACCAATGGAACCGTGGCCATTTATCAATGTCACCCTGATTCCTTTGCCTATCCCGGTAAAAGCTGAACCACTGGAATGACTGTCACTTGCGCGTCTCCGATTGCGCGGGTCAACAGGTGTCTTCAGCTCACGCCCACGCCAAATATAGGCTGCATTTGTGTAGCCGGGTTGCACCTCTGTTCCCAGAGGGAAATCCAGGCGCATGTCATCTTTTGACACGCTCTGATCTATTTGAATGTCTGTAACATTGCATTCCGAATTGACAGCAACATTATCTGGCGACATTGCATCTACGTTTAGTTTCTTCGGGAACCATACTCCTGCGCCCACCTGCTTGTAGTCTTTGAATGCGATGACAATCGGAGGGCTTGTTTTTCCGATAATTTTGATCAAGCGCGGACAGAAGCCAATATTGGGATCCACCCATACGGCATACTTTTCGAAAGCCTTCACTTTTGGCGCAATATCAACCCGCCAGCATTGAAAGCCATCCACGTCTTCTTTTGTAGCGCTAATCTTGCCAGACCTGATTATGTCGCAAAGCGCACCTTCGTACAACGCGAAACGGCTGGTTTCTATGAAGCTTTGCGTGCTGAATATGGTTCCTTCAATTCCATTCTTTATCGTGCCATTTTCTATCTTGCCTTTGAACCAAAACAGACATTTACTTTCTTTAGTGGTTTTATTGTATGTTTCTTTGCTACTCCATATACCATTATCTTCGTGAACAAGCACATCCGCTGTCCTGATATATTTGTTGGTCTCAGTAAACCTGTGATCTGCAGGACCGAATGTAATGTTATAGTTGACCACCAAGGATTTGCCACAGGCTACTTCCTGTGCCTTAAGGGCTTCAGCAATAGATGCAGCAGATGGCTCCTCAGCATTGCTGAATGCACAACACGCTCCGCACAAAGCCACAGAAAGTGTTGCGATAAAAATAAACCCGATGCTAGTTTGTTTGCTCAATTGTTGACCTCCTCAACTCCATTAAGAGTTGCATGGTTAATCGGTCGCGCCCACCGCTTCGCTGGTTTGTATGGCCCTATGGTCAGGTCTTCGACTTTAGTTACAGATATCATTTTCAGGAGTATGAGATCAGTTGCAACTCCGCCCGGTTCAACTAGCGACTTCTCCAGAATCGCCGCATCCCCGATGGCCTTTATTACGTATGGCTGTGCCAGTCCTACCCCATCCATCATTATTACGGACCCAACGCTTCTGACATAAGACGTATCTATCCATCGGTGGTCATTTATAGAAATTGCCCTCGCGCCTGCGGCCTTCAGTCCATTCAGCGCCGCGCAGATATCCTGATCATGCACCTTGAATTGCTCGATTACATCCAGATTTGTCTCGGTCGGTTTAAGCTTAGGGCTGTCCACTATCTTTACTACGACCCCAGCCCCATTTACTGGAAGAGTTTGTGCATCAACCAATTCATGCGGAGCAGGGACACGCACCTCTTTCATCTTCTTGACCGTGATCATGTCCAGCAATAATAAATCATCCGCGACTCCTCCCTGATGCTTAATAGCTGATTCCAATACCATCGGGTCGCCTATTGCCGCTATTTTGTATGGCGGTGCAAGGCGTTTATTATTGACCTCTATTACCGGCCCAACGCTGCGAATCGAAGTCATAGCGCCTATAAGCTCTCCGTTGACGGTTATTGCCTCAGCTCCAGCCGCAAAGAGCTCATTTACTATGTTTGATATATCCTGATCATGCACCATGAAAGTCTCTACCACTTGCGGATTTCTTTCACTTGTCCTGAGCTTAGGGCTGTCCTTGAGCGTAATTTGCACGCCAGAACCTCCCCATGACAACATATGACCAATATGGAATGCAGGAACCTTCCGGGCATTGGGCTTCAAAGGCATCTTCGCAACCCCGGCAAAAGTAGGCAGCCCAACAGCCACCACTATTCCCAGCGCCACAACCCAACCCACAGAAAACCTAGGCATATCTTGCCTCAATATCATCTCCACGCGTCTCTTGCCAACCTCAAACGGCTCCGCCATCCCAAGCGACACCTGCGCGGATGTCGCGCGTCGAGCAAGCCTTAGCGCGGTCACATAACCCGCCGCATACTCCGCTGCGGAAATGGACGCGGCTCTCACTACCAGCTCATCGCAGGCAATCTCGCGCTCAGTCTCAATCTGCCTGCCCGCAAACCACACCGCAGGGTGGAAGAAGAAAATCGCCCACGCTGCTTCATACAGCCACAGCACGACCATATCGCGCCGCTTTATGTGTGCGAGTTCGTGAAGAAGCATAGCCTGCGTCTCCGCCGGGCCGCATGATTCGGCCACATTCGGCGGCAAAACTATTGTTGGTCGAACGAACCCCACAAGCGTCGGCGTACAGACAGCTTTAGATATCCGAAGCTTGGGCAAACGGTCGATTCCAAGCGAAGCAGCGGCAATCTCCAGCAGTTCCATCAAATTACCATCTGCTGCGGAATCTCCCGCCAACAAAAGCCGCTGCCGACGTGTTCTCATCAACAATCGGACAACCAGCGCGCAGACCCCAATCGCCCAAAGCATCGCAGCAATCTCAAGAGCGCTGGGCATTTCGAACCGCGGTGCGGAGGCGCTCGCCAAATCATCTCGCGGTCGGGCTGCATCAATGGGTGGCAATGCTGGCTGATTACTCGGCGCAGGGTACGCTTCGTAATTCAGCGCTGTATTACTTGTTATAGGAGCGATCTCGTGTGGATGGTTCCAAAATGCCAATTGCGCAGGCAAATTGACAATCGGAGGCACAAACAGCTTCACGAGAACCATCACCCACAGCGCACACCTGAAACTGGCGGGCGCCTTTTTCGCCACACAGCACACAACCCAAACCGTCACCGCCAATATGCCAGCCTGCAGAGAGGTTTTCCATAATGCGTCTAACACTTGAGAGATAATCCCGGATTCCATGTCAGCGTTCCCCTTTCTCCTTAGCAGCCTTAACAACTGCTTCCAACGCATCGATTTGCTCGGAAGTCAATTCATCACCATGCTCGGCCATATACAGCGCGAGCGGAGTCAAATCCCCGCCCAGCACTATATTGACCAAATCGTCCACTTTCCGCCTCACCACTTGGTCCCTGGACACCAGTGGGCGAAATACATAAGCGAAATTACGCTCCTCAGCCTCAACATACCCACGCTCCCGAAGCCGCCCAAGCAGCGTGCCGACAGTTTTATAGGCCAGCTTGCGCTTCTTATTCAATTCGGTGAAAACATCCCGCACGGATACTTCCATCTTCTGCCACACAATCTCCATCACTTCCATCTCGCCATTCGGCAGGTCGCTTATCTCGGTCATTTGCATCACCTCTATATTTCACTTCTTACATATGTAAGATATACCATATTTAGTAAGATGTCAAGGGGTTTCCCTAAGTTTTCTTGAGTTTTTTTGACACCCTGGAAAATAAGAGAGCGGGAATGAGTAAGCGTATTAGCAGTGATCTATTTCACTAGAGGCAATATCTTCTTGAATTCCGGCGTGGAAGCATCGTAGGTGAGCTCGAAGATGGCGGTTTCGGTGGATGTAATGATGCAGCCAGAGTCTCGCATTTTCTCTATGCCTATCGCCCAGTTTTCAGGGGTGCGGGATGATACGGCGTCTTTGGCGATGTGCGCGCTGTAACCGAGCGCGAGCAGGTCATGTGCGGTCTGGTTTACACAGACGTGCGTCTCAACACCGCAGATTAATATCTGCTTGCGGTTGAGCGCTTCAAGCTGTTGGATGAAATCTTTGCCGCCAAGGCAGCTGAATGTCATCTTATTAAAACGTTCGGTGTGCGGGAGAGCGTTCGCCACGCATGGGTTACAGTCGCCGAAGCGCTCGGCATTCTGCAAGGTGACGAGTATTGGTAGGGGGAATATCTTTGCGGTTTCTATGAGTCTCACGCTATTGCCGACGACGCGCTCTTGCTCATAGGTGGCTTTAAGCAGCACATCCTGAACGTCTATGACGAGGAGCACAGTATCGGAGGTATTCAGGAGATTCGGGTGGCTCACTGGACTGATAGAACCTCAAAGCGGAACGCGCCGCCGGGGGTGCGTATCGAAACCACGCCGCCCACTGTTTGGCCCAGAAGAGCGTTTCCAACAGCTGATTCATTGGATATCTTGCCTTCGGACGGGCTTGATTCCGCAGGTCCCACTATGGTGTATTCATCTTCCATTCCATCTTCAAGGTCTTTCACGACAACCTTTGATCCGATGCCCACGGATCCGTCGTTCGCGGGGGCTTCCACCACCGTGGCATGCGCGATAATTGCTTTGAGCTCCTTTATTCGGGCCTCCATCATAGCCTGAATATGCTTGGCATCATGATAGTCGAAATTTTCGCTCAGATCGCCCAACTGCCGTGCTTCGCGAATTCGGTCTACCAACGCAGGTCTCTTTACAGTCAGTATCTCATTTAGCTCGCGCTGAATCTCATCGTAACCGTTGCGTGTTAGGATAGTTTTTTCTTCTGAGAATTCCACGAAATTATCTCCCGGAATAACAACAAGTGACCCACCCCGCAAAGGGTGGGCTTCAAACTCGAATTGTATCACATGAATAAGATAATTGGAACCCCTTTAGGGGCAACAATTTTAGAATTACTGCAATTATCGGCTGGCATCGGCCAATTCATTAGGGGTATTGTAGAAAGTCAAAGTGCCACTCTATTATCTTGTGCGCTCCCTTATGTACCACTCAAAATACTTGCTCAAGCATACATTTTACGGCAAAATCCATCGAAACACAACAAATAATTAGACAATAAAAGCCCGAAATTATCGGGCTGCTTTTTACAAGCGCCTCGCCCCAATATCTTTCGGTATGTCCCGAAATTACTTACCGATTACTTTCGTATATTCGGTTTCGACATTATCGAAATAGAGGCCCTGGAACTGGCCGGCTTCGAGCGTCGGCAGGCCTATTTCTACCTGATATTTCGTGTCGGCTTTGAGCGAAGCCACATCAGCATAGAAACCGATGAATGTCTGGTCGCCGCCGTAGATGCCGTTGAATGCCTTCTTGACCGCTATGGGCTGGCCATTGATCTTGATTGTGACGTCCATCTTCTTAGGGTTCGCATCAGGGATGTTCACAAAGAGAAGCAAGCGTTCCGGACCAATCCACGGAGCAATCAAATCGTCTTCGGTGTAAGGCACAGGCCATGCTTTCTTGCGAGCGGCTAGTTGGGCGAATATTCTCGACGGAATGGTGAACTCACCCTTGAAAACGCTTGCGGAGAACTTTGGATCATACTTCCCAATCTGCTGACACTGGCTAAATGGCGCGCCCGAGAACTTAACGCTTGTAGAAATGGCGTTTCCGTTCTGGGTGAACTTGACCTTCTGGCTGTTTACCTTTACGGACTTGATTGTCTGACCAGCGGGAACAGCCACAACTAAATCAGAAGAAGTTCCAACCTCTCCGCTCACTCCGCTGAGGTCAAGGCTCCCATTCTTCAGAGTGGCCTTGCCTGGGGAATTGAAGAGAATTGGCTCTTTAATATCTGATGCAGGCTCAACCGACAATACAACTGCGCCTGCTCCATCCATTGGCAAAGAAACTTTGTCACCGATCTTCCAGATACCCTCGCCCGGCTTGCCTATTAGTTTTTCAATAGGATAGAGCTGTTTTATTATGAAGCTCTTGCCCTTGAATAGTCCAATTGAGGAATCCAGCGTAAAGTCTGCGTTCATCTTGCGATAGTTCGCATTGAAAAGGAAAACAAAGCCCTTATCATCCTTGAACGCGGCGGTGCCATCAGTGCGACCAACCATCGGCGGAGCAATGAAGCGATAGTTGCGCAATATATCTATATTCTTGTCGGTCCAGTTCATCCAATTCTTCCACCACAGCTGATCCGCTTTGGAGAATGCGTTGAACTCCGCAATGTCTCTGGCAGGCAGGAAGTTCAATACGTGGTTGAGCGGAGCCGTGGCTATGGATGAAATGACTGAATACTTCCAGCCGAGCAGGTCCCAGTCAGCGCGCCGCCACGGGTCTCGATGCATTTTGCCGGCGGCGTCGGAGCGCTGGGTCTGGTGGGTCATATAGCCCGGAACCATCTCCGGCGGGCAGAAGTTTTCCATTCGATATCGCCAGTTGACCCATCGGATGTGGTTTGCGGAGAGCCTATCAGTGTGCAGGTCTGCGCGAGCTCTGAAGCTGCCCGGCTGCTCGTCGCCCCCGAACGGGTGCGGGTAACTGCCGCCTACCCATGTCCAAGGCCCAAACCAGTGATACTGCTGACGGCCGTCTACAACGATATCGGGTACAGCCTTGCGCAGCTCGCTGATGATCCTGCGGCAGCCATACCATTGAGCATATTTGCTGGTAGCGCTGACTTTGGCTTCTTTGTTGCTGCCGTAGTCGATCCACCAGTGGTCAAAAGCAAATCCGCCTGCACCGGTCTTCTTCTGGAAATCTACGAGCTTCTTTACAAACCAATCCTGGAAACTGCGAATGCCGGTGTCGGCTCCCGAGTAGTTTTGGGGCTTGTTATCGCACCAGGCGGTCCATGCCAGGTCCTGCATCCAACCCAGGGTCGGGTAGGCATAAGCGACTAGTTTGATGTTCTTAGACTTTGCATAATCCAGCATCTCTTGAATACACGCGGGGACAGGGTCTTTTGCGGGGTCCCACTCATCTCTGCGGATCTTCTGACCCATTCCGAACCAAAGGAGACTTTCCCAGCCCCAGGCATCGCGAGAGTCCTCTTGCTTTGAGACCTGATTGTTTGCGGGGGCATATAATATATACTCGCCGCCCAGGTCGGCTGTGCGGTCTATTATTCGCTTGTATTCGGTCCTGCCCTCGGGAGCGCCGACGTCGATCTGGTAGTCGTTTTCGCACCAGCCAACATCTATTCTCACACTTTTCTTTATGCTAAACTCAGTAAACGCAGCCACTGCGCCTTGATAGGCTTCGATCTCGGCCATGTCTCTCTTTTCGGCCGTGTTAGTGTAGGCAGCTTCAGGGTCCTGAACATATTTCCACTCAGAGGTGATCTTTGCGGGATAAGTGTTGCCGCTCAGGGTATAAGGCGCCAGTATCAAACGGTCTGATTTAAATGGTCCCCATTCAGACTTCCAATCCATGTCCGCCGCGTAAGACGTTTCTACGGTGCGCCCCTCGTAACTCCACTTATTGAATGGGTTCTGGATCACAAAGAGCATGCCGTAGCTGGGCTTGCCTTCTTCGCCAAACCGCAGGAAGACGCCATAGCTTCCTCGGTTGATTTTGTGCTCTTCCTCAATGCGGCCAATCAGCTCGCCATTGAGCATATTGACTGTATTCACACGGTAAGCAGCATCGGGTCCCGACAGGATGAGTTGTTTGCTCACAAAGCCCCAATCAGGCTTTAGTTCGTAAACAACCGTGAGGTTCCAGCCATTTGACGTGTAGGCATAGGTTAGCGCATTTTCACTCCTTTTGATGGTTGGGGTCAGGGACGCGGTATCAATAGTCTGATCACCGACGGTAATGGAGGCGCTGTCGCTCTTGAACGAAACCGCCTTGTCTGTGGCAAGGTCTTTGATTGTGACCAAGCCTGTCTCGTTGAATAGTGCGGTGATTTTGCTGTTTGCGATCGTGCGTATTGGGACATCTTCGGCAACTACCTCTGATGATATTCCCCCTAACAGGAGGCAGGCCAGCAATGTGGACCAAACTGATGGTGCAATGCGAAACTTCACTACTAATTTCCTTTCTTCTACTTCCGAATATCAGATGAGGAGTTAGGACGCGTGGCTAACCCACATCCTACTGAGTTATTATAGACGTAAGCGGAGCCTGTTCATCGCCAAAAGATGGGATTGAACAATATAATATAGCCGGCAACCAATTTTGGTGATCGCCGGGCAATCTTCGCGCGCGCTTTTCGTCTTATTACATTTTATAAGTTGTTGAGCATATTAGTAACCATTACGCGCGATTTAGCGTCAAACAATATATATGCGCACCTGCGCAACAAAACCTTGTGGAGGATTCACACCATTGCATATTGACGTACGTACCGTGGAGACAGCCGGTATAGTAGAGATCTATATTACGGCAGTACCAACCCCCAAAGCTTCTATAAAAGATCAGGCTCACGAGGTATTTTGTGCGGTCAAAGATACATTGTTATCAACTGGCGCGAAGCTGCTTCAGGAACGTATTTTCGCATCAAAAGACGCAATGGCAGAGATTTCTTCCATAAGATCCGAGACATACGGCGATTTGGACGATGGCGCTCCCTGCGCATGGCTTTTGGCCCCTGAGACACCCTCCGGTGAGGTCGCGGGTGTGCAGGTCCATGCTATCAAATGCTGCGAGCCCATCTGCCAGTTGAGCCTGAAAGGCGCCGCTGTGGGCCGAGCGCTTAAAGTTGGTGACATTCAGCACGTGACCGTTTCAGGGCTCACTCCTTCAGATTCAAGTTCGTTGGAATCGTGCGCACAGTCTCTGCTGGATGATGCCGAGGCTATTCTCAAGAGCGCAGGCGTTGAGTTTTCGGCTATTACACGCACATGGTTCTGGCTCGGCGATATTTCAGCCTGGTATAATGAGTTCAATATAGTCCGCAACAAGTTTTTCTCGCAGCGCGGGATGATTCGGTCAAAAGCCGACGATGATATGCCTGCCAGCACAGGGATTGGCGTGTTTCCCATGGGCGGCGCGCCGTGTGCGCTGGACTTCGTGAGCGTGACCGGGCCGACAAGGCTCTCCAGAAACCTGGCGTCTGCGGGTCATCAGGATTCCGCCCTCAAATATGGTTCGGCATTTTCCCGAGCGACCCAGGCCAAAACCCCGGCAGGTGAGACTGTATATGTTTCCGGCACAGCCGCCATCGATATGAAAGGCGACACGGTCTGTATCGGTGATGCCGAAGCTCAGATAAGAGATACTATCAAGAATGTGCGCGGGGTTCTCTCAGACACCAATTGCGCCGACAGCGATGTAGTCCATGCTCTCGCTTACTGTAAGACTCCCGAGATCGAGCAAGTATGGCAGAGCATTCGCGACGAAATGCCATGGCCGTTCGTTACAATCATCGCAGACATCTGCCGTGAAAATCTTCTATTTGAAGTGGAAGCCACGGCTGTGCGTGGAGCCAGCAAGATCATATAGATTATAAAGAATATGCTTCGGGACATCTTTTTGTCCCGAAGCTTTTTGTTCGGGCGGAATCTCTGATCCGCCCGTGTAACGCGCTCAATATGCTTCGGGACTGTTTTTCGTCCCGAAGCTTTGCCTAACGCCTAAAATGGAGTTCCCAATAATGCCTTCCAGTAATAAATATCTAACCCGCACCATCTCACTGATCGTCCTTTTCATCTCAATTAGTTGCATGGCCTTTGCCCAGGATATCATCGAACCTGCGAAAAATACTGACTGGATCCGAACCCTCCTTGCGGCCGCGCAGAATCCTCTTTACAAAGACGATGAAAAGAGGCAGCAGTTGTGGTATTCAGTCTGGGGGATGTTCCCAGACGCCGCATCGCGCCAGGAGATGGCGTGGGAGCTTGCAGACAATATTTGGTCGCGCTCGTGGGATATCAACAATTGGCAGGAGCTGGGCAGTAGATATACCCTAATGTGCGGCGGCACTTATGGAGTGCCCGATGAAATAAAGAAGCTTTCGGATGCCATCAAGGACGAAGCAAGCCTGATGCCCCTCAGAGCGGCGTATCTCAAGACCAAGCGCTACGAAGCGCTTGTGGCGCGCATGAAAGGCAGCACCCCCGAGAGTTTGAGGAAGGCGATCATTTCGCTGGGTGCGCAGAACCAACTCGCGCCTGCCGCGTTCGCGAATTACATCCAGCAGCTCGACAGGCTCGATAAAGAGTTTGCGCAGATGGTCAAAAGCCCGGTAGCTGAGTCTAAGCAAGTCGAAGACGCCCTGATCGAAGCTTACATCAAACTTCAACGCCAGGCTCTGCTTCAGAACAAACTGTTTGATTTCGAGAAGTTAGTTTTCGTGAGACGTTTCAACTACACATCCAGTCATTATTACACCGATTATATCGACGGCTGCGGCAAATATGGCGGCAACCTCTGCACCCTTTCTCTTAAAGATGGCAAGGTAACCGAACTCGTGCCTTCCCTTACGGGCGGCATATTCGGCCATTTTGATCTCTCCTATGATGCCCAGAAAATCGTATTTGCCTGGAAATCGGATGGAAGAAATGGCTTCAGGCTTTACGAGGTCAAAGTGGATGGTACCGGCCTGCGGCAGCTCACTTTCCCGCCCGATAATGAAGCGGAGCTACAGAGAAAATATTGTCTTGGCGGATATCACCACGGGACAGACGACAAAGACCCGTGCTATCTACCGGACGGCGGAATTTGCTTCGCATCTACACGCTGCCAGTATGGCATTCTGTGTGACGCCCCAGACAATTTCACCACCACTGACCTTTACCGAATTGACGCGGACGGTGGCAACATGGAGCAGCTATCCCAGGGCGCCGTAAGCGAAGCCACGCCATGCGTGACCAACGACGGCCGTATCATGTATACACGCTGGGAATATGTGGATAAAGGCGCTTCCGCGGTCAAATGCCTGTGGGTAATGCGCACCGATGGCAGCGGCTCTTCCGAGATTTTTGGCAATGACATCAATCTGCCGCCGACATTCATAAATGGCCGCCCGATACCTGGCGACAACAACGCGTTCGTGGTGGTAGGCGCCCCGCATTACGGAGCTCTGCGCGTCGGCACCATTATCAGGCTGGACACAACCAAAGACATCCGCACCCGCGAACCAATGACCTATATCACCCCAATAGATGTGCGAGGCGAGGGCGGCTGGTGTGTCCTCAAGAACGGCCAATGGGTTAACGCCGACAAAGGCCCGGTGTATGCCGAGCCATTCCCGCTTTCGGCGAGCACATTTCTTGTGGCTTACGACCCGGACAAGAACGCATGGGATTCCATCGCGTATGAGCTTTCATTACTGGATGAGTTCGGAAACAACGTAAGGATTTATAAGGACCCTGAAATGTCCGCGTGGCAGCCTATGCCTCTCAAAGCAAGGCCGAAGCCAATTATTACCAAAGCGGCCCGCAACCCTGAACTTGCCAAAAAGAACATGGCGGCGGTGGTTGTGACGGACATTTATCGCGGAATGGAAGGTGTCAAGCGCGGCGAGGTCAAATACATCCGAATTAACGAGCAAATGGGACGGCCTTGGGCTGCCAGACGCTATTGGCAGGAGAGAGCTTCCGATCAGCAGCATGCCTCCATCAGTATGCGCGCGAACCTCGGCTTGAAAGTTCAAATTGGCATAGCGCCGGTCGAAAAAGACGGCTCGGCTTACTTCCTCGTGCCTGCGGACCGCAATATTTTCATGCAAGCGTTGGATGAGAACTTCATGGAAGTGCAGCGCGAGCGAACATTTGTGGATTACAAGCCGGGCGAGACTCGTTCTTGCGTTGGCTGCCATGAGCGCACCAGGGAGACATCGCCTACGACTGCGGCAATTACTCCAATAGCGCTTCGCAGGGAGCCGTCGACACCAGGCCCGCAGCCAGGCGAAATCAGCGGCAAGAGGCCTCTTTACTATGTGACCGACGTGCAGCCGACCTTCGACAAGCACTGCATAAGCTGCCATGGCAGCGACGCGCCCAAAGGCGATCTTAACCTCTCGGGTGAGATGACAGACTTGTTTAATGTCTCCTATGAGCAGATCATTAACAAGGGCCTTATCAAGAACGTCGGCGAGATTTATCCCAAGTGCGATAATATCAACTATCTTCCGCCGAAATCTCTCGGCTCACACGTCAGCGCTCTTACCCAAATTCTTCTAAAGGGCCATTACGATTGCAAGCTCTCCCGCGAGGAAATGATAAGGCTGTGCACCTGGGTAGATACCAACGGCCAATTCTACGGCAGCTATTATGGCAGAAAAGGCCTTGCATATAAAGATATGCCCGATTTCCGTCCGATTCCGACCTATGAAATGGCGGTTTCTAAAGAAGTTTCACCTGGTCTGGATACCTGGACCACACCCGAACAAAGAGAACAAGACAAGCAATCGACCGCCAAGGCTGCTGCTGCCAGATTAGCCAGAAAAAACCCTACCAAAGCAGCAGCTCCAGCGACAGCGCCGACCAACGAATCTATAATCACCGGCAAAATCAAGCACCCGATTCTGATAACCGACCATTCAGGCGGTGGACCAAAGAGCGGCGGCACAAAGCTGCGCATATTCTCCAAAGATGGCGATGTGCAGTGGGAATACCCGACTGCAGGCGACACTCACGATATCTGGGCGCTGCCATCGGGCAATATCCTCTTCTCCAGCGGCGGAGCGGTCACTGAAATCACGCGCGCAAAGCAGATAGTTTGGCAGTTCAAGAAAGACGCCTACCTCACCGCTTGCCAGCGCCTCGCGAACGGCAACACGCTCGTTGGCGTGAACGCCGATAACCAGCTTCTTGAGGTGGATAAGTCCGAAAAAGTCGTGAAAACAGTCCAGCTTTATACCACATGCCCTGATAAAGCGCACCAGTTCCGACTCGCAAGGAAGCTCGCCAACGGCAACTACCTGGCCGCGCACGAGGGCGAGGGCGTGGTAAGAGAATATGACCCAAACGGCAAGCCCATCAAAGAATTCAAGGTCCCAAGAACTCCTTATGCAGTAGTTCGCTTGAAAAACGGCAACACTCTGGTATCATGCGGCGACGCGTGCCAGGTTATAGAGTTCGACCCCGCAGCAAAAATTGTCTGGCAACTGACCAGCGAAGATATAGCGCCCATGCGCCTTCAATGGACAGCGGGCGTCCAAAGACTGCCCAATGGCAACACAGTAATAACCTGCTGGGGCAGCTACAGCCCGACAACCCCGCAGGTGCTGGAAGTGACCCGCGACAAAAAGATAGTGTGGACGTTCTCATCGCCCAGCCTCATCGGCGCGACCAACAACATAGTGCTAATGGATGTGCCGGGGGATTGCACCAAGTTTGAGGTATTGAGATAGACCAACGGTAATAGTTACCTTCAGTTCTCCGGTATGCTATAATTCTTTAGGAGGCGGGCAAATGCGAAAGTGTTTTGGAGTGGCTTGGTCATTGCTTCTGTTGATTCTGGCGGTTTCGCCGGTAGTTGCAGCTGATAATGCAGCGGTTGGCCATAGTGATGATGTGTCGAGTCTGGCGTTCAGTCCTGATGGAAAACTACTTGCGACCGCAGGTTATGATCACTTCGTGAAGCTGTGGGACGTTGCTACTGGCAAGCTGGTGGCAAACTTTGCCGAGCAAGACAACCAGGTGTGCGCTGTGGCATTCAGTCCGGATGGGAAGGCGCTTGCGAGTATAGATATGGATGGTCACCTTCGGTTCCGCGATGTCGCTACTTGTAAGAAGATGCCCGGCTTCACTCTGAATATGGATTGGCCGGAACAATTGCGATTTGGAGCAAAACCGGACACAATCGTGGTATCTGGCAGCGAGGGCGTTATAATCGCGTCCTCAAAGACCGGCAAAACCATCAGAGCATTCAAGGCAAATAATGCCGCGCTGAGCTTGGACGAAGAAACCGTTGCCCTGAGCGCTGATTGCAGGAAGACCAAGATCTGGGATGTTAAGACAGGCAAGCTTCTACATATGCTCAAGGGCGTTGGGTATCCGGAAAGCTTCAGTTCCGACCACAAGATGCTCGCGACATTCCTGGAGACTTCCAAATATGGTGAGCTTCCTCCTGATGGAACTTTGACCGTATGGGACACATCGTCTGGGAAGCAAATCACACGGGTGCCCAACTGCTGGGGATACATAGAATTCTCACCTGACAACAAGCTCATTGCGATTTCGGCCAATATTTGGTGTGGATGTGTGGAATTTGTTGATATTGCCACAGGTACAAGCCAGTCCGCAGGCTGGAGCGAAGAATGGTTTGTTACGCAATATTGCTTCAGCCCAGATTCTAAACTTGTGGCAATCGGCGGCGAAAATGGCGGCATCCTTCTTTGGGATATTACGAGCGGTACCAAGGTATATGAGATACCGGGAGCCAGGAAATGAAAAGAGTGAACAAGCTTTCATCTGCGCCCCATTCTCAACGTGAAGATTAAGTCTCATCAATGCCGATGCTTCTGATCTTTATTCAGATAAACCCCCCAATCCTAGCCTCATCCCCTTCATTCCCTTCAGAGTCTCAGTGGTTCAGGAGCCCACATCCCGGCAACTAAAGTCCCAAAAACTTTCCCTTCTATTCCCTGTTCCCTGTTCCCTACTTAGTATGCTGCTCAATTCGCATAAGCGTTGCAACAGACACTTTCCTGCGCTCCAGCGCCTGCGAGACTTTCAGAGCGAGAATCTCAAAGACATCCACACCCGGGATATTTTTCTCCACATAATCAAATGCGCCGCTTTTCATGCACTCAACCGCATTCGCGACGTTGCCGTAAGCTGTCAGGACCACAATTTCTGTGAACACATTGGTCGCAAGGGCGGTTTGCAGCACCTCAAGACCGCTGGTAGGGTTTTCCATCACCATATCGGTGACAACAACATCATAGGGTGGGTTTTTGGCTTTTATTGCCTCGATACCTGCTGCCTGGCAGTCGGCGGTTTCCACAGCATGGCCATCGCGCTCCAGTCTGCGCTTGACTACATTGCAGACCGCCTCTTCATCATCAATCACAAGTATCCGGTACATGTTTTTTCCTCCATGGATTGCAAAATTATATAATTCCAGCTAGACTATACCATGCAAAGCGTGTTCAAGTCGAGATTTCAGGCTGTTCTACCGTGAAATGCTGTTTTTTTGATAACACATAACTCTCGAAAGGAGGATAAAAGGAATCATTTGTAGAAAAGTAATCTGTTGGGTTGATAATGTGGAATATAATACAGTAACCTCTGCTGGCGAAATAGAGCCCGAGTTGCACGATCCTTATTCCGACACACGCATGAAACGTGTTTGTTCAGTTGGATCGTAATGCTTTTGCACTATAAAAAAATAGCTTAATGGATGATATACAAGCTTTCGCTTGTGCGGTAAACTGCATTGTGTCCAACACGTAACTCTGCATTCAATATGCAATTAATTTTTGGAGAAAAAACCTTTAGGAGGTAACGATCTTTGTTGAAACAATTCGGCAAACAGCGAGGATTTACGCTTATCGAGCTGCTCGTAGTCATCGCTATCATCGCAATTTTGGCAGCAATTCTTTTCCCTGTCTTTGCGCGTGCAAAGGCGAATGCCAACAACACAGGCTGCTTTACCAATCTTAACCAGATGGGAAAAGCGACTTTGACATACCTGGACGATTTCGAAGGGTATTATTGGTCATCAGATACTGCACTTGGTGTAGATGCGCAGCCTTTCACAAAGGCGATGGCAAAGTATATGAAGAGTATAGCCGTCTACAGATGCAAATCTGATGGCCGCAAATCGAAAGCTTCAGACGCATCTAAAAGTGGCATTAGCGAGAAAGACCTGTCTCAATGCAGCTACCTGTGCAATGATCAGCTTTGGACAGCGCTGACCACAAAAAGGCTCAGAATGGCGGAAGTTAACACTGCAAGTAGATTTGTCTTGATAGTAGATGACAGCCATACAGGCGGCAAACCATATCCGCAGGCAGAGAAAATGACCTACGGTTTTCCTAATAACGCGCATTCGTTCTTGCTTGCAAATCAGACGGGCCGCCATCAGGGAACTGACAACTATGTAATGGCTGATACCCATGTGAAGGCTATGAAGGGTGGAGCGGAAAGCGGCTTGATAGCTGATCAGTATTATATCTACAATGGTGTGAGCTGGGATCCAAGACTGTGTCCAGCACCCGGGCAAAAGGAACATTACTAATATAGAGTTGGACAAAACAACTAGTCTATGTCAGACAAATAGTTTATCGGGCAGGGACCAATTGGTTCCTGCCCATTTTTGCATGGCGCTTATTGCGTTTGAGTGTTCCGCAATTTGGACGCGATGCTCTATAATACGGGAAACAAGATCGTATCACATAGTTGAGGCGATATCAGATTGAAAACACTTCTAAATGACGTCAAAATTCGCGTTTTGGGATCATTGGTGGAGAAAGAGATCACAACCCCGGATTATTATCTGTTGTCTCTTAACTCATTGGTAACTGCGTGTAAACAGAAATCGAACCGTGAGCCGGTGGTTTCCTATGATGAGGCAACAGTCACCGCGGCTCTGGACATTCTGAGAGAGAAAGACTTGGTGATCGTCCTGAAGCTGCCTCGGCAGATTGGTCACAAGGAATGCCGCTGCGCTCATCTGCTTGCTGGCGAGGAAGGAATCAGGCTGCCGGAGAACGCCGGACAGGCAGGCGGAGCAATAGATGGCGAAAGAATTGAGTATCTTGAACAACAAATAGAGTGTATGAGGCAAGATTTGGACGAGCTCATGAGTCATTTTGCCGAATTTCGTAAGCAATTTGAATAAATATTTGCGTTTCTGCAGATTGCATGGTATATTAAGTGTTGAATCAACGAAGGCGCATCGGCGTCATGGTCTTGCGTGGATTGCTTTATTTCTCTACGATTGATCGAATTCCGTTTGGTGGTGATTTATTACCACGTGCCCCAGTTGAGAATCCATATGGGTGAATCCCCAGAAAGAAGGCAATCAATTGGCCAACAAATCACTCTACGTGGGCAACATGCCCTACAGCGCAACTGAAGATCAGCTTCGCGCTATGTTTGAGCCTTTCGGCCCAATCGCTGAAGTCAGAATAATCGGCGACAAGGGCTTCGCTTTTGTCGAAGTTCCTGAAGAGAGCATGGCAGCCGCTATTGAGGCTACCAATGGTCAGGATATGGGCGGCCGCACTTTGACCGTTAACGAAGCTCGTCCTCGAACCGAGGGCGGCGGCGGTGGCGGTCGCGGCGGCGGCGGCGGACGCCGCTGGTAATCTGATACCCTAAATTAATAGAAAGTCGCCCCGAAGCACGTTTCGGGGCGACTTTCTTACATGTTATGGCAGCAATAACCTACTCTTTACCATCCGCATGCGTATTGCGATTGATTTGATTGAGGCTTTGCGCCAGCCTCATCAGAGCAAGGCGAAGTGAGTTGAGCTTATCGCAAAGCTGTTGTAGATCATTATCCGGCTTACTTTCGTCCATTAGCGTTAGACCAGATGATACCATTAACGATTTCACCGCCGCCATCTGGTAACGCTCGTAAGCCGTTTGGTATTCCATATCAAAGTAGCCGGTGACAGCAAATGGCAAAGGCCGATTCGGACCAGTGGCAAGCTGTATGAATCCATATTCCTCCCCTGCCTGCGGTTCAGGCGGAATCAGCCTGAATGGAATCTCAAAATTGGTGAGCGGGATCTCTATCTCCTCGACTTCCACGTTTACGCGTCGTGTAGATATGAAATATTCTCGAAGCGCCAACGCCTCTTCCTGGGTGAAGAGCTGGTCTACATAGGCCGCCAGCTTTCTGGCGTAGATGGGGTTATGCTCTTGCGGGTCCAGGGAAAGCGCCATATCTTCCCATCCTGGAACCATCCAGGTGTACGGATACGCTGGTTCGGTGCGACCCTCGCGGAACCAGTGTATGGTGACGTCATCATATCCCACTATTCTATCGGGCCGAGCCAGCATTTCCCCATGAGTTCGAACCTTGTATAGTTTAGGCATAGCGCCCCTCCTGGACATTTCGGGGGACATCCATTCACCCCTACAGGCTTATTCCAAGGATTTGCCGGCAGGAGGGCTGGTAAAAGTACGGGGATTTTGCAGAGTTGAGTGATCGGGAAAGGGTCTAGGCAGGGTTTGTTGTATCGGGAAACCCTGTCCCAATACCGCCGCATACGCAGAGATTTCGGGACAAGGTGTCCCGAAAGAACGCTTCTTAGCTAAACAGCTCACGCACGTCGTTTGCTGTTAACGACTTAAAGAAGCTGGTTTCGGTGGTTATGAGCTGGTTTACCAGATCGCGTTTGCGGTCTTGCAGTTCCAGCATTTTTTCTTCAACTGTCCCTCGCGCAATCAGTTTATGAATAAAAACGGGGTTATCCTGGCCTATTCTGTGGGTTCGATCGCTTGCTTGCCGCTCCACAGCCGGGTTCCACCAGGGGTCAATATGGATAACATAATCTGCGGCTGTCAGATTCAAGCCGACTCCACCCGCCTTCAGGCTGATCAAGAAAAACGGCACGGTCTTGTCCTCTTGGAAATGATCTACAAGATCCTGTCGGTTTTTCGTGTGGCCATCCAGATAGAGATAGGGGATCTCGCGTTTGTCGAGCTCAGCCCTGACCAACTTTAGCATCTGAGTGAACTGCGAAAATACCAGCGCCTTGTGATTCTCCGCAGATAAAGTCTCAAGGGTCTCAATCAGAACCTCCATCTTGGCCGATTCAGCCTTTGCGGTTTTATCGACGAGCTTGGGGTGGTTGCATATCTGCCGAAGCCGCAGAAGACCCTCCAAAACTTTCATTCTGGAGCTGTTAATCCCCGCTTCCTCGATCATTCCGAGAAGCAGAGCGCGATATTCATCTCGTTTGCGGTCATAAAGCTTTTGCTGCGCCGGTTCCAGATCGCAATATATGATTCGTTCCGTTCTCAGAGGAAGTTCGGGGGTGACCAGTTCCTTGGTGCGCCGCAATATGAATGGATAAATCAATGAGCGCAGCCGCCCAGCGGCTTTGGCATCCTGCCGGCGCTCGATAGGCGAGGCAAACTGAGTCCTGAAATAATCGAACGTCCCCAACATCCCCGGGTTGATAAACGCGAACTGAGACCACAGCTCCGAAGTCGAGTTCTCCACCGGGGTGCCGGTAAGAACCAACTTATGATCGCTTTTCACCTGCCGAACTGCCCTCGATGTGTGGCAGAGCGGGTTCTTTACGGCCTGTGATTCATCCAGCACGGCATAATGAAACCGATACCCCTTTAATATATCAATATCACGCCGCGCGATGCCGTAGGTGGTCAGAATCAGGTCGTAATGATCAAACTCGGCTATGTCTTGTCCGCGGTCGAGCTCGGCGTGGATTAGCACTTTGAGGTTCGGGGTGAACCTTGCGGCCTCCCGCTCCCAGTTGCCGAGAAGCGAGCGCGGCATCACGATTATATCCGCATGCTTGGCATGGCCGTTCTCGCGCAGGGATTGCAACAAAACGAGCGCCTGCACGGTTTTGCCGATGCCCATATCGTCCGCAAGGCAGCCGCCAAACTCGAATTCGTGCAGAAAATGCAGCCAATCGTATCCAACTTTTTGGTAATGCCTTAGCTCACCCACGAAGCCTTTTGGAAGCGGCTTTGGCTCAATCTTGGAGAAGTCCTTGAGCCTGGCAAGCCGATTTGCATATTCGTCATCCACATCCGACGAATCAGCATCACCAAGCACCCCGTCCAAGAGCATAATCTGGGATTTAGAGAGGCGCAGACCATCGTCAGTGCTCTCAGATATGTCAAAAAGATGTTTATAGCGTTCAAGCCAATCGTTAGGAATCGCGCCGATAGAACCGTCGGCAAGCTTTACGTATTTCTCGCGCCTGCGCAGCACTCGTTTGAGGTCTGAAATAGACACTTCAAGGTCGCCGAAATTCACCACAGCCTTAACATCAAACCAGTCGATTCCAGACGAAACAGAGAGTGACATGCTCGGCTCATCGCGGTTCACGCGCACGGATTTCAGTCCCTCTTCGCCATAAACCTCATAGCCCTCGGCTGTCAGCTTGGGGACCTGGTGAATCAGAAAATCGACTATATTCACATTTTGCCGCAGGGCGAGCGCATTGCCGTAAGTTCCACGTTTGAGGCCTCTGGAAGAAAGCACGGTCCATGCGCTCTTCTCGGCAACCGGGTCACGGTGTATTCTGACCAGGCTCGCCGTCTGACTATCCCACCGCACCATCTGGGCGGGAAAATCGCGGTTAAACGGCGCTTCCACCGAATCATAACCAAAGCGCAGTTCCACGCTCAGCTCACGGTTATCATCCTTTAGATAAAGGCGCGGCGTGGGCGCGGCATGTAGATCGAGAATCTCGCCGATTCCATCGCCGGTGATCTCCATCCGCTCAGAGAGATCAGGCAAGAACTCCGTGAAGAACTGTTCCGCTTCCTCATAAGGGATCAAAATGTCGCTATTTTCGGTGAAAGTGGCCAAAAGCTCCGCATTCTCGCGTATTTGGAACACGCTGGAGCCTGCGACAATCCAAGCCGGGCTGCCGGGTATAAGCTGCGGGGCCGAGTCATTCAGCGATATCTTTTCATCCGCCAATGCGATGCTCGCGGCCAGCCTTATCCCTTCTTTCTCTCTTTTTATTTCCAGCCCCAGGCTCGCAGGCTCAGTGACCACCGTAAGGCGTTTTTGGAAATCTTTTCGAGCGGTGCCATACAATAAAATGCTGTCTGTTAGCAGCGGAATAATGGCGCTGGGCGAGAGTGTCCAGCTATAATATCGCCACTGGTCCGCCAGCATTTTCGCCGCCGCCATTTCATTGGCGGATGGGTTCAGAAGTCTATCCATATGCCGCTGGTTCTCAACCTGATTGTAAAGCATCTTTGACTGGCTATTGATTATCTCTTCGGCAATTTTTTCTTTGTCGTCCAAGATATCCGGGTCGAATACATCCAGGGATACAGTATAGGGAATGATCTGAATCCCCGAGCCTATGGATAGCAGACTGAAGAACAGCAAGTTCTTGGCATCGCGCTTAGGCGGTTTCTCATGCGAGGCGGCGCTTTTTAATATGGATGACCAGTGCGGTGGGGACTGGGCAATAAAATGATCTCGCAGTGTAAGCAGAGCCGCAACCTTGTGCTTGCACCATGTAGTGTCATTATTATCCGCATAAGGGCAATCGCATACTACATGCAGATGGCGAGTATCATTACGTTCCAGCCAGATGTTAACTTTGTATGGATACCATCGGCTGCCGCGAACACTTGCAACCGAGGTCATATCATCTTCGTTTTTAATCGAAACTCTGCCTGCTTTATGATATACACTACCTCGTTCACGCATCACCGGAGGCGCGGATTTTAGCAGGAGATCATAGTTTATGCGTTTGAGTGAGGGCTTTATATCTTTGGATGAATTATCTGTCATTACTCTCCATCGGAACGGTATTCTTTAGAAATCAACATACCATGATACTATGAACGATGCCCCTATGACCAGCGTTTTGACAAAGAAAAAGCCCCCGTTTTGGAGATATTTCCGAACGGAGGCTTGGTAATCGCATTATCTTGGATCGCCCCGGAAATCTATTGGATCGCCCTGGAAATCTATTCCAGGGCGCAGGTATTGCGGAAATCCATTCCGCAAGTACAGCCTTGGTAGGTGAATCGTCCCGATTTAATCGGGACAAACGTGCGTTCCGAATGGCGCTTCGGGACGATCTCGATCCTCGCGAGGCTCCCGCCGAGCCTTGTAGCTGCGAAGGGAAATGGCTCAGGGGACCTTTACCCTCCCGACTCGCAGCCGCCCTTTTCGAGCAGAAGTGTCTTGGTGGGGGCATCGCAGACTTCAGACGGGCCGAAGTATTGAATAGCGCCTGGGAACATATAGCAATCATTTATTGCCCACTCATCGCGGTTGGCGGCGAAGAACTTGAACGGCTTGCCATCCATCTCAACAAGCGCTTTCTTGATAACGGGGGTCGGTCTGCCCTTGCGCATTTCCATATTGAGCATCATTGTGACCGGAGTTCCGCCCGCAACCCATTCGTCCGAGGACTTCGTCAAGTTTTGCACGTTGACGGTATATCCGGTGAGGTCGGCGCGAACGAGCTGTGCGGCGCCATAACCCAGCGAGTAGCAGTAGTCCGCATCGAAATTGGTCGGGAATGCGCAGCGGCCCTCATAACCGAAAAAATGGCCGAGGGAGCTGAATTTGGCCTCGGTCTCGCCCTTGCTCTTGAGATGCTTGATCTTGTCATGGACCAAATCCATGAGCAGTCTCTCGGTCTCAACCTGCGAAAGAGGCACGTTGCCGTGGCTGTCACGCTTGAGGAGCACTTCCTGGATATCTTCCGGCAGCGAGCTGTAAACCCTGGCGCTGTGGTCCGCAAGCTGTCCGCTCAGATACTGAACGCGCTCTGAGTGATCGCCAAGCTCGTGAATGAACTTTTCGTCCTTGCCAAGAATGTTCGAAAGCTCATCGATCATCACTTTGATATCCGAAATGAACTCCACCAGGCCCTCGGGAACGACCAAAACGCCGTAGTTCTTGCCAGCCGCCGCGCGCTTAACAACGATGTCTGCTATATAATCAACGATCTCCTGCAGCGTGGTTCCCTTTTCCTGAATCTCCTCAGAGATAAGACAGATATTCGGGTGGGTCTGCAGCGCGCACTCAAGGCCGACATGGCTCGCCGCGCGTCCCATAAGCCTGATGAAGTGCCAATATTTGACCGCTGAAGTGGCGTCACGGCAGATGTTGCCGATCAATTCTGAATATGTCTTAACGGCGGTATCGAAGCCAAAAGAGGCCTCGATCTGCTCGTTTTTCATGTCGCCGTCGATAGTCTTAGGCACGCCGATTATGCGGGTTTTGGAGTTCTGAGCCTTGAGATATTCAGCAAGAACAGCGGCGTTGGTGTTGGAATCGTCGCCGCCGATCACCACCAGGCCGTCTAATCCCATTTCAGCGAAATTCTCCAAACAAGCGGCCAAATCTTCGGGCTTTTCGATCTTATCGCGGCCGCTCATGATCATATCGAACCCGCCGGTGTTGCGGTATTCGTCGATAATCTCGTTTGTGAGTTCCTTATACTTGCCCTTCATGCAGCCGCCAGGGCCTTTCAGGAAGCCATAGACACTCGTTGCCGGGTTCGCAGCCTTAAGCGCATCGAAGAGACCGGCAATAACATTGTGGCCACCGGGGGCCTGTCCACCTGAAAGAACAACGCCCACCTTGAGCGGCGCGCTGTTGAGGTTGCAATCGCCTTCGACAATCTTCGCAACCGGCTGGCCGAAAGTGTCAGGGAATAGCTTCTTGATATCTTCTGCATGGGTGGCAGGCGCTGTGGGCGCTCCGAACTCGACTCTAATATTACCCGCACGCAGCGCCTTGGGCAGCCTGGGCTGGTAAGCGGCACGCGCAATCTGCAATGCGGACTTTTCGCGATTCATTTAATACACCATCTTTCTTAAATATCGTATGCAATGCGCCCTCTGATAGCCGAAGGGCTTCATTACCTCTATAATTATAAACTCTTCAATGGGATTTTACAAAGGCGAATGTTGACTGGTTTCAAATGGGGAGGGCGAGGCTCCCGCCGAGCTTTTTCTTTGCGACAAGAACAAGGCGGAATATTCTATTGACTCTCAGACGAACAAACAAACTCCGCCGCCACATCGTTCATAAGCAATAAGCCCTGGTGGGTCACTTTGAATTTGCCGTCGATTTCTTCCAGCAGGCCTCGCTGGATTAGTTTTGCTATTTCTTGCTCGAATTCCAGCGCGATATCTGTGCAATAATCTGAGTCAATTTCCTTTGTGTCTATTCCATCCAGCATTCGCAGGCCTTGAATTATGGTTTCTGCCAGCATCGCGCGGCCTGTCAGGTGTTCGGAGAACTCATAAGGGTCGGATTCCGAGCAGATTTTGGTTATGTAAAGCTTTGGGTCGGCTACTCTGCGCGCTCGCACGCCGTCTAGGTAGCTGGTCGCGCCTGCGCCAAATCCGTAGTAGGGTTTATTGCGCCAATATACCTGATTGTGCCTGCTTCGGAAGCCGGGTTGGGCGAAGTTTGAGACCTCGTAGTGCTCGAATCCAGCTTTGGTTAGCGTGGATATAACAAGCTCATACATTTCCAGCTGCAGGTCTTCATCCGGCAAGTTCAGCTTGCCCTGCTGGCAAAGCTCGCTGAAACGGGTGCCCTCCTCTATTGAAAGCTCATAGAGCGAAATATGCTCGGGGCGCAGTTCGATGGCTTCGCTCAGGGTGCTTTTCCAATTTTCGAGGGTCTGGCCTGGCAGCGCGAAAATCAGGTCTATGCCGATATTTGCGAAACCTGCCTGCCGTGCGGCTTGATAGGCGTCGATTGCCTGCTGGGCTGTGTGCGCCCGCCCGATGGATTTTAGAAGCTCGTCATCGAACGATTGAACGCCGATGCTGAGCCTGTTGAACCCACCGCTGCGAAGCTGCGATAGCTTTGGTTCGTCAATAGCGCCCGGATTTGCCTCGATGGTGATTTCGGCGTTTTGGGCAATTCCGAAAATTCGCCGCAGCGCTGCCAGGGCGTCCATCAGATAATTGGCGGGGAGTATGGTGGGCGTGCCCCCTCCAAAGTAAACGGTATCAAGCGCATCGAAGGTATCACCAGGCGTGTTTTGAATCTCCGCAATCAGCGCCTGCACATACTGGCCAAAGATCGGATCAAGGCCCGGGTAGGAGTTGAACTCGCAATAATGGCATTTAGATATGCAAAAAGGTATGTGCACATACGCCGCTTTCGGCGGCCTGCGGTTTGGTTGTTGTTCAAATATCATGTTTATCTGAATCCCGGCCCTCGCATCTGACCTGATTTCTTGACCATCTCGTTCTGACAAAACTCCATTTAGCATCGTATACCCGATGAGATGGCGCTTTGTAACCGATTATTACAAAGAGAAGTGATATCACACTTGCCTTTTTTCCGCAAAACTGATATATTGATAGGGTTCACGCTTTATTATTAACCGTTGGCAAGGACAGGGGGGTGAGACCTAGTTGCCAAATATTAAATCAGTTGTCAAGGACGTTAAGAAGTCTCGCGAGCGCAGACTGCGAAACCTGGCTGCCAAATCCAAGATCAAGACCTTCGTAAAGAAGACCAAGATCGCACAGGACAAAAAAGCCGAAGGAGCTGCAGCGCTTTTGCACGAGACTGTGAGTATAGTCGATAAGGCAGCGAAGAGGGGTATTATACACCCGAACGCAGCCGCTCGACGCAAGTCCAGGCTCATGAAACGCGCAATCGCCAAACAGGCTTAGATAGCGCATTATAGCAGATTTTGAGAGGTATGCTCTAGCTGCCTCTCTTTCTCTATGTACGGTCATGTTCGGGCGGAATCTCTGATCCAGCCCGCTTATCAACCCATGTTCGGGTGGAATCTCTGATCCGCCCGCAGGAGTTCGACGTATGGTGAGTAGGGACGATATAGCAGCCGGCCTGGGCGCGCTGGGGCTCGGCATTGGAGATAATGTGCTGGTGCACAGCTCGCTTTCCAGCTTTGGAAAAATGGACGGCGGGGCTGATGCGGTTGTTGACGCCATTTTGGATGTTATCGGCGCACAAGGCACTCTTGTCGTACCGACTTACAATTATACCCCAGGCGTTTTCGACCCCGTAAATACGCCTTCGGTTTGCGGCGCAATCACCGAGGCAGCTCGAAAGCGTCCCAATGCCCTCCGCAGCCATCATCCCACGCACTCAGTGGCGGCAATCGGCGCTCTTGGGGATGTCATCACAGAAGGACACGAGAAAACCCACGCCTTCGCGCGCGGATCGGCGCTCTTTAAGCTGCTGCAGGCAAATGGAAAAATCTTGCTGCTGGGCATAGATCACACCAAGAGTTCCATCATACATGTGGCAGAGGAAATGGTGAAACTGCCTTATCTGGATCGCTCGCACCTGATAGATGTTCTCACCTCACGAGGCAAAGTTACCCGCAAATGGATCAGGCGGCCCGGCTGCAGCAATGGTTTTAATGTAATAGAAGAACCTTTGCAGGAAAATGACGCAATCAAAGAGACTTTCATTGGAGACTGCCGAGCCAGGCTGATGTCCGCCAGGGCTGTTGTGAACGCCGCCGTGGAGCTGCTGAAGTTTGATAACGAAGCTCTGCTTTGCGACCTGCCGGACTGCATGGCATGCGCGGAAGCCCGGGCTATGATCACGGCGTTTGAGGTCGAAGAACAGGACAAACAGATGATCGCTTTTGCAGCTGATGAAGACAAAACGCTTCGGCTGATAGAAGATCGCTTTAACATCGGCGAGGTCGATCTCTTTACCACAGATGACGACAAACCGTCCTCGAACTAGTCAAAAGGTCAAGAAGTTTAGACTTCGGTTCTGGCATTGAAATGCCAAAACATCGCACAGTCCTATTCCTGAGCCTCAATTTCGCCATCCTGAGGCGCCACCTCGCCATCCTGAGGCTCCACTTCGCCATCCTGAGCCCCCACTTCGCCATCCTGAGGCTCTCGAAGGATGAGCAGCATGCTACCTATCAATGTTCCACAAACACTTTCCTTCTCCAACACCTGACACCAAACACCCAACCCCTGTTTTTGATTAGCACAAATCTACTTCGGGAAGCATGGGATTAATAATCCCAAGGAGGCCCCACGATGGATTTGGCAGAGAAAAAATGCGAAGCGTGCTCCGAAAGTCAAGCAGCGATGAGCCATGAAAAAGCCGAGGAAATGCTCACGCAAATACCCGGATGGGAGCTCAAAGACAATGTCATCGAGCGCACTTTTAAGTTTCCCAACTTCGTAGAGGCGATGCGATTTGCCAATAGAATCACACTGCTCGCCGAACAAGAAAACCACCACCCGGATTTGCACATCTCCTGGGGGAAAGTGCGAGTGGAACTCACCACGCATAAGGTAAAAGGGCTTTCTGATAACGACTTTATTCTTGCGGCGAAGATAAGCACAATAATCAATAACGCGAGCACAGGCTAGTTGATTAGAAAACCTACAAATCATGGCAATCAACTTTTTAATCACGGAAGCACGGAATTCGGGAATCACGGAATAGAGTCGGATAAGAAGAGGCTAGTTTGGCTGAAAAGCCTGCGTTGCATCGAATAGAGAATACAAATCTTTTTCTGTGCTTCCGTAATTCCGTGTTTCTGTGATTGCATTTTCTTTCACTCAACTTGACACGCCTTTGCTATTTGGCTATAATACCAAATAGCAAAGTGAGGTAATAAATGGACGCACAAACTCAGGCAAGATTTGAGGCTCAGGCGAGAATTATCAAGGCGATGGCGCATCCGACTCGGCTATTTATAGTCGATCAGCTATCCAAAGGCGAAAAGTGCGTTTTTGAGCTCACCGAAATGATTGGGGCGGATA
The DNA here is from genome assembly GCA_026392045.1 of Armatimonadota bacterium. Classification (GTDB taxonomy): domain Bacteria; phylum Armatimonadota; class UBA5829; order UBA5829; family UBA5829; genus JAMCYN01. The sequence goes on along the minus strand of JAPLCU010000020.1, from coordinate 40,260 downwards.
TGTCTACCGTTTCAAAGCATTTGGCTGTGCTAAAGGCGGCGGGTATACTGAGTGATTCAAAGCGTGGGCTGCAGGTTTATTATACGTTATGCTGCCCTTGCGTGATGACCTTTTTCAATTGCGTGGAATCGGTGCTGCGTACTAATGCCGAGCAGCATTTATCTTTCGTGGAGTAGGCCAATAGGGCTTCTCTTTTTTAACGCTCAATTGGCTATTGCGCCAACTAGCAAATAAGATTTGAGGAGGATAATCAATGAAAAAACTGCAGATTCTGGGGATGGGGTGTGCGAAGTGCGCCAAGCTATTTGATCTCACAAAGGAAGCCGCAGACTCACTTGGCTTGGATTACGAACTGGAGAAAATATCGGACATTCAGCAAATCATGCAATTCGGGGTTATGATGACGCCTGCGCTTGCGGTGGACGGCGAGGTGAAAGTTGTCGGCAAAGTGCCGAGCGTTGATGAGATCAAAAAACTGATCGCTTAAAGGAGCAAGAAAATGTCGTGCAATTGTAGTGGAAGTTCAAAGATGGTTTTGGCGTGCTCGGGGGCTTCTAATGTTGGCCAACTGTCAAATGAGGCCGCAAAGAGGTTGGATATCGAACAATCGGCCAAGTTTTATTGTCTCGCTGGCCCTGGCGGAGACATTGATGCGATGGTGAGCGCAGTCAACGAAGTAGAAAAACTGGTTGTGATTGATGGCTGCGGGGTCGCCTGCGCGAAGCTCATTATGGAACGGTCCGGGATCGATAATTACTGCTATGTTGTGGTCACGGATTTGGGAATAGAAAAGAATCGCAACTTTTCTTTGCCGGAAGCAGATATAGAATGTGTAACATCTGCTTGCCGCGCTATGATTGACGTAAAGTGTGAATAGGAGAAAATACCATGAAGCGTAAAATTTTCGGGATTGCAGCAGTTATCACTGTTTTGGCGGTCTCGTGGGCCATCGCAGCCAATACACCGGCAAAACCCAAACCTAAGGTGACTCCAAAAGCCCTGCCTCGGCTGCTGGACCTTGGCGCCACCACTTGCGTGCCGTGCAAGATGATGGCCAAGGTGCTGGATGAGCTGAAGGTCGAATACAAGGGCAAGCTCAAAGTAGATTTCATAGATGTAAAAAAAGACACAGCGGCAGTAAAGAAATACAAAGTTAAACTCATTCCACTGCAGATATTCTATAACGCCAAAGGCAAAGAACTTTTCAGGCACGAGGGATATTGGGCCAAGGCTGAGATAGTAAAGAAGTTCAAAGAGCTGGGGATTAAGCTTACCAAATAGGAGCAGAGCGTTTTGTTAGAGCATATATTAGAGCATATATTCGAATGGGTCTATACCGCTGTGAGCGGTTCGGTTTACGTTGCCCTGATAGCGTCGTTTTTATGGGGAATACTGAGTGTGGCGGTGAGCCCTTGTCACCTATCGAGCATTCCACTTATAGTCGGGTTCATCAGCGGGCAGGGCAAGATGACCTGGGCCAAGGCCTTTGGAATATCCTCGCTTTTCGCGCTTGGGATTCTCGTCACTATCGCCATTTTGGGCGTTATCACTGGGCTGATGGGCAGGCTGTGGGGTGACGTCGGTGTGTGCGGCAACTATATCGTGGCAGTGATATTCTTGCTGGTCGGCCTCAACCTCATCGGGATCATACCCACGCCGTTTTCGGGCCCCGGTAATATCGGTCTGAAACGACGAGGAGCGCTGGCGGCATTCATACTCGGCTTGGTGTTCGGAATTGCGCTTGGGCCATGCACTTTCACTTTCATGATACCGGTGCTGGAAGCAAGCCGCAGGGCAGCGGCTGAATCGAGCTTTATCTATGCATTTGCGCTTGTGGCTCTATACGGCATCGGACACTGCCTGGTGATTGCGCTCGCAGGTTCATCTGCCGAGTCTGTGCAGCGTTATCTGAACTGGAATGAAAAATCGAAAGGCGCTGTCATAGTGAGGCGTATTTGCGGAGTTTTGGTTATAGCGGCGGGAGCTTATCTGGTATCAATGACGTTTTAAGAAGAACTAAAGCAAACATCAGGACGTGACAATGGATGGAGTAACTAAGAAACTTTCGTTTTTAGACAGATATCTAACGCTGTGGATATTCCTGGCGATGGCTATAGGCGTGGGAGCGGGCTATTTATCGCCTGGCGTTGCCGACTTTTGGAACCGTTTCTCCGTAGGCACAACAAATATCCCCATAGCCGTCGGCCTGATTCTGATGATGTATCCGCCGCTCGCCAAGGTCAAATATGAAGAATTGGGCGAAGTTTTTCGCAATTGGCGGATTCTCACACTATCTCTTGTGCAAAACTGGATTATCGGGCCAATACTGATGTTTGCGCTGGCAATAATCTTCTTGCGGGATAAGCCGGATTTCATGGTGGGGCTGATTATGATCGGCCTCGCGCGTTGTATCGCAATGGTAATCGTATGGAACGAGCTTGCCCACGGCGACACGGAATATGCCGCCGGTCTGGTGGCATTTAACTCGATCTTTCAGGTGTTGTTCTTCTTGGTTTACGCTTATGTTTTCATAACGGTGCTGCCGCCGATCTTTGGCCTCAAGGGCATCGCTGTGCATGTGACCATCGGCGAGATCGCGAAGAGCGTGTTTATCTATCTTGGCATTCCGTTTATCGCTGGCATCCTGAGCAGAGTCGTGGGACTTAGGACAAAAGGGCGCGAGTGGTATGAGAAGCATTATATTCCTGCAATCAGCCCAATAACCCTGACGGCGCTGCTTTTTACTATTATTGTGATGTTCTCGCTCAAAGGCGAGTATATTGTGCGGTTGCCGTTTGATGTGGTGCGGATAGCAATCCCTCTGCTAATATATTTTGTAGTGATGTTCCTTGTGAGCTTTTACCTGGGCAAAAAGATCGGCGCTGACTATTCAAAAACCGCCACACTTTCGTTTACAGCGGCAAGCAATAACTTTGAGCTGGCTATTGCGGTGGCGGTGGCAGTGTTCGGAATAAACTCCGGGCAGGCGTTTGCGGCGGTTATCGGACCGCTGGTCGAGGTGCCGGCGCTTATCGGTTAGGTGAATGTTGCCTTGTATTTTCAGAGGAGATATTTCAAAGTAAATGTCAGTTAATACGCAGCAATCAGAGAAAGAACAGAATAACAAACCAAGTATGGCGATAATCGCCAATCTGATTATGGGGATGGCGGCGTGGTATTTGATATATCGCGCCCTGCCTTACATTGCAACTTGGCTCACTTTCATCATTCTAGGCCTTGATCGTTCGGGCAGATTTGCAATCTCGCCCGCTGTGGAAAAAGCTATCTGGTTCTTTATTTTCGAGACGCCCAAAGTGCTCATGCTTCTTGGGTTGATCGTGTTTGTGGTCGGTATTATCAGAACATTCTTCACCCCTGAACGCACGCGGCAGATGCTGGTGGGCAGAAGTGAGTTCGCAGGCAACGTCCTTGCCGCGCTGCTTGGAATACCCACGCCGTTTTGCTCATGTTCTGCAGTGCCTCTTTTTATGGGATTCGTGCAGGCTGGGGTGCCGTTGGGAGTGACGCTTTCGTTCTTGATTGCTGCTCCGATGGTGAACGAGATTGCCCTAGGAATGCTGTTTTCGATGTTTGGCATAAAGGTCGCAGCTTTGTATGTCGCTACCGGGCTTTCGATTGCGATTCTGGCAGGTTGGGTCATCGGTAGATTGAAGATGGAAAAGCACGTCGAGGAATGGGTCTACGAAATGCAGGCCGCGCAGCTTGCCCTTGCACACGACGAGCAGACCTGGCCGGACCGCATAGCAGCGGGAACGACGGCTGTGCGTGAGATTGTCGGCAAGGTCTGGCCTTATGTGCTGGTCGGAATCGCCGTGGGCGCTGGGGTCCACGGATACGTGCCCGAAGACTTTATGGCCAAGTTCATGGGCAGCGGCGTATGGTGGAGCGTTCCGGCTGCGGTGGCAATTGGCGTGCCGATGTATTCCAACGCCGCAGCTATAATGCCTGTGGTGCAAGCGCTGCTGGAAAAAGGCGCGTCTTTGGGCACGGTGCTGGCGTTTATGATGGCGGTGATCGCGCTTTCGCTGCCTGAGATGGTAATTTTGAGAAAAGTGCTAAAAATGCGGCTGATTTTGACTTTTGTAAGCGTGGTAGCCATAGGAATCATGTTAGTTGGATATATATTTAATGCTGTTTTGCATTAGCTCATGCTTTTACATGCTCGTCCTTTTGGGTATAATACCATGTTAGGAGGCGCTAAAATGAACATAAGAGGAACCGCTAGTTGGGCGGTCATCGCCATTGTCGTGTTTGCATTGGCTGCATCGGGTGTGTTTTTGCTTTCGACACGCTCGAATCGGAATGGCTTCGATCAGACTTCAAGGACATCAATGATGGGCTCCGGGCCTGAGATGAACATATCTAAAGCCTCCACGCCGCAGTTTATGGAACTCTTTGCGCAATGGTGTCCGCCCTGCAAACAAATGAAGCCGATCTTGGACGATCTGGAGAAAACCTACAAAGACAAAGTCAAGTTTATGCGGGTGGACATCGACAAGAACCCGGACACGGCAAAGAAGTTCAAAGTGGATGCGATTCCGGTGCAGCTGTTTTTTGATAAAGATGGTAAACTGCTCTTCAAGCACGTGGGATTCTACTCGAAAGCAGAGATCATTGCCCAATTCAAGAAGATGGGTGTAGAATAGGCTAGGATAATATATTTGTATGTATCAGGCGGCCGCTGCGAATCTTGCGGCCGCCTGATCCTGCAAGAAAGAGCTGCGTGTTGGAGCCGAACCACAAACTCAAGATCCTCTTCTTATGCACCGGCAACTCCTGCCGCAGTCAAATGGCTGAAGGTTGGGCAAGAGCTCTCAAGAGCGACACTATCGAGCCATATTCCGCAGGCATAGAAGCCCACGGAATGAACGCTTACGCAATCAAAGCGATGGCCCAGGCCGGGTTGGATATCACCCGCCATTACTCAAAACTCGCGTCAGACCTGTTCGATATAGAATTCGACTATGTAATCACCCTCTGCTCCCACGCCGACTCTACCTGCCCGTCTTTTCCAGGCGCCGCAAAGGTAGTTCATGTCGCCTTCGATGATCCATACACTCTAGCCCGCGACGCCGAATCCGAGGAGCAGGCGCTTGTTTACTACACGCGTATCCGCGATGAACTCAAGGCTTATGTGGAGACACTGCCGGAAGCGTTGGGGTAGTATTGCAACCGCCAATTTATCTTATGCCGCAAAAAACAACCTTGACACACTCGCAAGTATCGTCTATCATGCATTCATATTGCACAATAGACGACACTTGGTGATGAAATGTACCTACCACGCACTCTTGAATACTTCGCAAGAACTGCGGCAGGACAGTTTCCAGTTCTGCTCGTCACTGGCGCACGTCAGGTCGGAAAGACTACGTTTCTTCGGCATATAAGCGAGCCGGAACGAACTTATGTTTCGCTTGACGATGGGCTTGTGCTTGACCTGGCAAAGCGAGACCCCGCACTGTTTTTGCAGAGATTCCGTCCACCGCTTCTGATTGATGAAATCCAGTATGCTCCTGAATTACTTCCTTACATTAAGATAGAGGTAGACAACACCAGGCAGCCTAATCTCTTCTGGCTTACTGGTTCCCAGCAGTTTCATCTGATGAAAGGTGTCTCTGAGTCGCTGGCGGGACGTGTAGCGGTCGTCCAACTACTGGGGTTTTCGCATCGAGAGAGGATGGGAGAAAGTCCAACGATGCGGCCGTTCATCCCAAACCCTTCCGAAATATATCAGCGGGAACAAACTGGTGACAGTTTGGGCTTGCAGGAACTCTACCGTTTGATATGGCGTGGATCTTATCCGGCAATTGCGCTCAATGAAGATATGGACAGAGATTTGTTCTACAGTTCCTATGTGCAGACATACCTGCAAAGAGATGTGCGGGACTTGGCTCGTGTTGGTGATGAGATGGCGTTTCTCCGTTTTCTTCGGATTGCGGCTGCTCGAACGGGGCAGTTAATAAACCTCACTGAGTTTGCTCGTGACGCTGATATTGCGGTTAACACATCAAAAAACTGGCTCTCGATAATGCAGGCATCAGGTATAATCTATCTGCTTGAGCCATATCACAACAATCTCAGTAAACGATTGGTAAAGACCCCAAAACTATATTTCCTTGATACGGGGCTATGCTCATATCTGACCGGATGGTCAAGTCCACAAACACTTGAAGCTGGGGCTATGTCCGGCGCCATACTGGAAACGTGGGTTATTACAGAGATTCTCAAGAGCTACCTGCACAACGGCAAGCAGCCGCCATTCTATTACTACCGAGATAAAGACAAGAAAGAGATTGATCTCCTGATTATTCAGGATGGAGTTATCTATCCACTTGAGGTCAAGAAGACCGCATCGCCCACGGTTGCTGATGTTCGTGCTTTTGGAACGCTTGAAAGGCTTGGACTGCCCGTAGGAGTCGGGGGGGTGATATGTTTGGCACAGCAGTCACTGCCAATTACGGAAAAGGTGTTGTCGATTCCAGTACGAGCATTATAGATGTGAAGTGTCTGGTTGAGTATTAACTCAAAAAGGGTCTCGAATGTAATGATTGATAAACGAGCAAAACAAAATGCATATCATCCAACCCAACCTGGAAATCCCGAAACCGCTCAGATTTATACGTTATCATGCTGCTCATTCTTCGAGAGCCTCAGAATGGCGAATTGGAGCCTCAGAATGGCGAATTGGAGCATATGCATTGCGAACTGTGGGATCATCTTGGCGAAATGGACTATGGGAGGGCGAAGGTCCCCCTGAGCCGTTTTTCCTCGCAGCTACAAGGCTTGGCGGGAGCCTCGCCCTCCCGTTACTTATTGAGAGTGAGCTCTTACAATTCATCATGAAGATTGCCTTGAGCACGCTCCTTATGGTATAATTTTGGAGTGCTGAGGCGTGGTGTCGTTTGTCGCCCTGCCCCCTTAGCTCAGGGGATAGAGCAACTGCCTTCTAAGCAGTGGGTCGGGTGTTCGATTCACCCAGGGGGCGCCATATTTATTTATGGCGTGTGAAAGAAAATAAGTCGTGGCGGGAGTAGCTCAGGTGGTTAGAGCGCCAGGTTGTGGCCCTGGAGGCCGTGGGTTCAAGTCCCATTTCTCGCCCCAATTAGAAAAGCCGATCATCTGATGATGATCGGCTTTATTATATTCAATGCTGTATTCTTGTCAGCTACATTGCAGATCAGCCATTGACCGAAACCTTATATGTAGCCGTCACAGGTTTTTTTACTCCGTTTTTGTCGCTCACCGTAACAGTAATGATGTAATCCCCGCTCGTGGTGCCGTCTTCGTTCTGCTTTAGTTTGAAGCTGTGACTTCCGACCATACCTGTGCACTCTTTCTGAATGCCGTTCTCGGCGTCAAAGTCCCAGGAATAGTCAAGAGCGGTAATCCCGGCATAAGCGCTGGCAAGGAAGAATGCCTTGGTATTCACGCCAAAATCCTGCATGCCGTTGACATCCACCGTGATCGGGGTCTTGTCTGTTGTCATCTTCAGCTCGCCGAAATACAGAGTGGCAGGTATGTCTGTAGAGATTATGAACTTGCTGAGCTTATACTCAGTTTCACCTTCGGCATGTTTGAACTTGCTCAGTGGAATGGCAATACGCATCCAGTTGTCATCGTCAATCTTGGTGGTGGGCTGCTCGATAGATTGCGTGCCGCCCTTATCGTTGACGAATACAAAACGGACCTTGCTCGCATTCGGCACAAAATAAGCGTCAGCCTCGATATCGTTGTTTGTGCCTGCCGCCGGATCGACTTGTTTTTTATCATCGAAGTAGAACGCGAAGACCAGATAGCGGTCCTCCTCGGGCTTGGCTGTATACAAAGCCACAGGCTGTTTCAGTTCGATCCGCCCACCGGCATAGAGGCTCTGAGTAGTGATCTTGACAGAGAACCCACCGTTCATAGCCGTCACTTTGCTCTCAGAAGCTTTTCCGCTGCCCCAACCGCCTACGGTTAAGCCTTCAGCGCTCAGGCTGCCCGCTTTGAAAATATAAACATCAGGCGTATTAGCGGCATAAGCAGTCACTCCAAAAAGCGATGCCGCGATGATCGGTAAAATTCGTGTAAAATGCATTCGAATATCCTCCAGCTTTCCACTCTAATTCTATAGCCAGTAGCGCTTGCTGTCAATCGGCGCCAATTTTGTCAGTCTCACGCACATTTATCCGCACTATACTCAGCGCGTGACCAGTGGCAGCATCGATCTCTACAACCGCGCCCTGCAGCGTGGCCTCACCCTCGGCCAGCGCAAATTGCCCGGGAGTCTGCGTAAGAAACCTTTCAATAACAAGCTTTCTATCCAAACCCAGCACTGAATCGTGCACTCCGGTCATTCCCGCGTCACTCAAATATGCTGTTCCTGCAATTAGCACCCTTTCATCAGACGTCTGTACGTGGGTGTGTGTTCCGATTACAGCAGAAACTCTTCCATCAAGATACCATCCGAGCGCAACTTTTTCAGAAGTTGCTTCAGCATGCATGTCAATCAGCGTAGTTCTCGTCTCGCCGTCCAATTCACTCAAAATGGAGTCTATGCATCTAAATGGACAGTCCACAGCCGTCATGTAAACGCGGCCTACCAGGTTCACCACGGCTATGTCATCGCCATTTGCAGTCGTAAATACGCCCCAACCTCTGCCTGGAGCGCCATCAGGGTAGTTTGCCGGACGAAGTATGCGCGGCTCCTGCTCCAGATATGAGTGGATATCTTTCTTTGCGAACGCATGGTTTCCGAGGGTGATAACATCCGCGCCGATGTCCAAAAGGCTCTTGGCCGTGGGCTTGGTTATACCTATCCCACCCGCAGCGTTCTCGCCATTGACCACAACCAGATCAGCCGCGTAATGGTCCCGCAAAGGCCCAAGCAGTTTCTCGCACGCCCTGCGCCCCGGTTTTCCTGATACGTCTCCTACAAATAAAATCTTCATGTATTATTATGCCAAAAGGTCTGAAAGTCAAAAGGTCAAAAGTTAGTTACTTCGGTTGCGAAGCGGCAAAATTACGCCGCTGTTTCTGCGCCCAAAAGCATACCCATAATGTCGCTGAAAACGCCCCGATGTATGCGCCATTGTGCCACCACCCGACACAAAACGCTCTGCGAACATCATGAATCTCGCTCAAGAACGCCCAGTCATTGGCATCCGGCTTTATCAGAGGCTCTATCAAATAGGCTATTCCTCCAAATACAACAGAAACGCAGAAAGTAATCACTGCCACGTGACTTAAAGCATAAACATAGCGCCTGGTTGGTAACGCATCGTATCTCCCAACCATACTGCTGATACCAAGCATTATGCCGAAAAATAGCCCATACCACCATGTAGCTATCGCGCCAATGACTGACGCTTGAAAACGCAGCGGCGAGTTTATCAGGCCAAGATATTCAAGCGCTGGCGCAAATTGACGGTGTTTATATACATTGTAATACTCAGGCGAAATCGTGACTGTGACCTGGTCATTTAGAGCGCCATAAATAACTGAGCCGACGACTGCAATTCCTATCCATAGAAATAGCAGGATGGTTCGTATGACGAAACTCTTAATCTTCACCTTGCATCTACCACCGAAGCATCAAAATCAAACTCAACAAGGTGGCCTGATAGAAACCAAGCCACCTTGTTTACTGTTTAATAGTTACTGTAAGCTACTTCGCGTAGTCTACCGCTCGAGTTTCTCGGATTACTGTGACCTTGATCTGGCCCGGATATTCCATTTCTTCTTCGATCTTCCGTGCGGTATCGTAAGCGAGCTTAATCGCGGCATCATCGTCGATATCGGTCGGTTTGACCATAACGCGAATCTCGCGTCCTGCCTGAACAGCATAGGTCTTTTCGACCCCAGGGAACGAATCCGCAATGGTTTCCAGCTTCTGCAGTCGCTTGACATAGGTTTCCAGCGTCTCGCGGCGCGCTCCCGGCCTCGCAGCCGAAATAGCGTCACAAGCAAGAACCAACACCGCCTCAACCGAGCGCGGCTCGATATCATTATGGTGCGCGCCCGCCGCATGGCATACATCAGAATGCTCACGGTAGCGCTTCAAAAGGTCCATACCAATGATGGCATGCGAACCCTCGATATCAAAGTCGACAGCCTTACCGATATCATGCAGCAAGCCTGCCCGTTTGGCCAAAGGCACATTCACCTGCAGCTCCGCAGCAATCGCGCCTGCAAGGTGCGAAACTTCTATGCTGTGCTGCAGCACGTTCTGACCATAGCTCGTTCGGAATCTCAGCCGACCCAGGAGCTTGATGACTTCGGGGTCCAAACCGGTGACGCCGGTCTCAAAGATTGCTCTCTCAGCAGCTTCCTTCATTTTGGTCGCGACCTCAGTCTGAGCCTTGAGAACCATCTCCTCGATGCGGCCCGGGTGGATCCTGCCATCGAGAATCAGGTTGGCCAGAGCCATCCTCGCGATTTCCCTTCTTACGGGATCGAAGCCGGAGATAACAACCGCCTCCGGTGTGTCATCAATAATGAGGTCCACACCAGTCATGGTTTCGAACGCCCTGATGTTGCGGCCTTCTCGACCGATAATTCGGCCCTTCATATCGTCGCCCGGCAGCGGCACCACCGATACAGTGGTCTCCGCAACCTGATCGACCGCACAACGCTGGATCGCAAGAGTGATGATGTCCCTTGCTTTCCGATCGGCCTCTTCCTTGGCCTGATCTTCAGCCCGCCTGATTATGCGGGCGATTTCCCGCTCCATCTCTCGATCGATCTGCCGCAGCAGAACTTCTTTGGCTTCTTCAGTAGAGAGTCTGGCAATTCGCTCCAGCTCGCCTCTCTGCTTCATTACCAGCGATTGCGCTTCTTCAACGTGTGCCTGCGCTTCGCTTTCTTTCTCTGTTATGGTTCTTTCTTTTCGATCGAGATTCTCGAGTCTTCTGTCTAAGGTTTCTTCTTTTTGTGTCAGTCTTCGCTCTGCCTGTTGGATTTCAGCCCGTTTTTCTTTGTTTTCCTGATCAATTTCTGCGCGTATTCTAAACGCCTCTTCTTTTGCTTCCAGGAGAACTTCTTTACGTCGAGCTTCAATCTCCCGTTTGAGTTCGTCTTCTCGTGATGCCAGCTCCGCTTTCGCGGATTTTATCTTGTTTTGATTGGGTTGGATAAACCGACTAAAGGCTATTCCAATAACCACTGCCGCGAGAACAAGCCCCGCGACTATGCAACCTATCAAGTTTGTCATAAAGCCCTCACCTCCTGAGTCGTATTAGGATGTGAGGCAGAGCGATGCTTCCTAATTGACTAATTTTCGTTTTCTTTTTCATTTACAAGCTCGCCAATCACCTTGGCGATTACGTCCCAACCGAACCCTCTCCTCGCAAGGAAAGAACTCAGCCTGTTTTTCACTGCAGGATCGACAATGCCCGATTTTTGTATCTTTTTGCGTCCCGTTTCAAGGGCTAATTGATACTCGGTATCCTTATCGAGTCCTTCGAGCGCTTCCTCCACCGCTGGAGGCTCCACTCCCTTTGATCTCAGCTCCCACATAAGCCTTGTTTTGCCCATGGGCTTTGCTGCAGACCTTGCCTTCACCCAGTTCCGACTGAACTTCTCATCATCAAGAAGCCCCGCCTTAACCAGTTGCTCTTCCACTTCATCTACGACATCTTCGGGATAATCGCTCCCGATTAGCCGCTTTCTTACCTCAGATTTCGTCCTGTCTCTGTAAGAAATCAGTCTGATAGCGCTTTCTCGCGCCTTTCTCACTGTTTCAGCCCTTACGAGCTCGCCAAGTCTATCGGAATCGAAAGACTGCCCAACAGCAAGTCCCAATGCGACCACAATTTCCTCATGCGCGCCAACGGCAAACTCACCGTCCACAAATATGGAGCGCCTGTTGCCGCGTCTTTTTTGAGGCTCTATGGCCGTAATTCTGCTCATTCTAATAGTTATAAGTTATAAGTATTAAGTTCTAAGTGATAAGGTAAATGCTACTTAGACGCAGCAACGGCGGCTTTATTATCTTCCGCTTTCTTGGGTTCCGCGCCAGCTCTGATCTTAGCCTCCAGCTCGTCCATCAGGTGAGGATTGCTTTCAAGGAACTCCTTGGCGTTTTCTCTACCCTGCCCAAGCCTGTTCTCACCATAAGTAAACCACGTGCCGGTTTTGGTCACAAAACCGAGATCGGCAGCGATATCAAGCACGCCGCCGCTTCTGGAGATTCCCTTGCCAAACATAATATCGAACTCGGCTGCCTTGAAAGGCGGAGCCACCTTATTCTTTGCAACTTTTACTTTCACGCGGTTTCCGACGGCCTCACTGCCCTGCTTGAGGGTTTCGATCCGTCTTACTTCCAAACGCTGGCTCGCCCAGAACTTTAGCGCCCGCCCGCCTGGGGTGGTCTCGGGATTGCCGAACATAACCCCAATCTTCTCACGAATCTGATTTATAAAAACCGCTGCAGTGTTGGATTTGGAAACCGACCCACCGATCTTACGCATAGCCTGGCTCATAAGTCTGGCCTGCAAGCCCATGTGCGAGTCGCCCATGTCACCCTCGATCTCGGCCTTTGGCACAAGCGCCGCCACCGAGTCCAGCACAACCACATCCACAGCGCCGCTTCGTATGAGAGCATCCATTATTTCCAAAGCCTCTTCACCCGTATTAGGCTGTGAAACAAGCAGAGCGTCCACGTCAACGCCTAAAGCAGCCGCGTAAGCGGCATCAACCGAGTGCTCAGCATCCACAAATGCAGCTATGCCGCCAGCCTTTTGAGCCTCAGCAACAATATGATAGGCCAGCGTGGTCTTACCGGAAGATTCCTGACCGTAAATCTCAGTGATTCTTCCGCGCGGAACCCCTCCGACTCCCAGCGCGATATCCAGCGCGATGGAACCAGTGGAGATAACTGCAACATCAGCCCGCGGCTTCTCACCTAAACGAATAACCGATCCGCGTCCAAACTGCTTTTCAATCTGCGCCAACGCCATTTCCAGCGCTTTTTCCTTGTCCATAAGAAATTCCTTCCTAGTCTCTGTAGTTTGCTTAGAATAATTTACTTTCGCTCATCTGCGAATAAACCGGGCCTGTTTTCTGAAGTTCGCTCTGCATCACCGCGATGCCTGTGACCCGCATCCTGCCAAAATCCTTCGCATCTATTTTATCTATCCCACGGGCAAATCCACCCAGGCCCTTGTTATCTTTAACTCTTCCAATGGTAACATGCGCCTTGAAAGCTTTTTCTTCCTTTGCATAACCCACCTTTGCGAGAGCGGCATCCACCGCCTCAGCGAGCTTGCGCATCTGCTCTTTGCCTTCGTCTATACTGACCCAAATTACTCTGGCTCGCGACGGGTTGGGGAACGCCCCAAGCCCCGAAAACGAGATGTCGAACGGCTCAAGCTGCGCAGCCGCCTCATTCACAGCCGAAAATATCTGTGTAAGGGCGTCCTCGCGGATATCACCAAGAAATTTGAGAGTGACGTGAAAACACTCGGGCGCAACCCATTTCACGTCCGGGGCGAGCATCTTGACCTGATCCTGAACCTCAGCGATTTTCGCTTTAAGGTCCGGAGCAATCAAGATTGCTACGAATGTGCGGATAACCATCATGGTATTTTGTGTCGGAGTATCAAAGCCGCGCAATTTCCGCGCAGCGAAAAGCATTAGAGCAGGTGCATCCTGAGCATATCCAGCGCAGCCTGCGATGCCCTCTGTTTAATGTCCATCCGAGTGCCGGCAAACTGAAACTTCTCAGTAACAGTTCCCTCATCATTACTCAGGGCAATATATACGAGCCCCACCGGTTTCGTGGGCGTTTCGCCCCCCGGCCCGGCGATTCCTGTTGTGGAAACGCCAATATCGGCTCCAGAAGCCCTTCTGGCACCTTCGGCCATAGCTGCGGCAACCTCAACGCTTACCGCGCCATGTTCAGAGATTAACTGCTCGCAAACTTCCAAGAGCCTCGCTTTAGCATTATTGCTATAACTAACGACTCCAGCAAGGAACGTCTCCGAGCAACCCGGCACATCCGTAATTCGATTGGCTATAAGCCCGCCCGTGCAGCTTTCCGCTATCGCAAGCGTCAGCCCACGTGCTACAAGTGATTTTACAACCACACTCTCAAGGGTATCATCGTTTCTTCCGAAAACGACTTTCTCCCCAAGCGCCCCAACCACCTTTCGATCCATCTCATCAATGAGCATATCCGCTTCAGCCGCGCTATCGGCTTTAGCTGTAATTCTCAGATGAACCTCTCCCAAACTGGCATAAGGAGCCACCGTGGGATTGGCGCTGCTTAACAGGCGCTTAACTTTATCTTCAACACTGGATTCGCCAATACCTGCTATTTTCAGCATTCTGGAGCGAATAATGCAAGTATTTTCTCCAATACGCTCTTTTAGGTAAGGAATCACGCGTTCTTTGACCATCGGAACGAGCTCTCGCGGCGGCCCCGGCAAAACAATTACCACCTTGCCGTCCTCGGTTTCAAACGCCGCGCCGGGAGCTGTCCCCAGCGGGTTTTCCAATACCCGTCCCCTCACAGGAATCATAGCCTGCTTAAGGTTAGATTCCGGCATATCCATGCCCCGTGAGGCAAAAAACGATCTCAAATGCTCGGCAGCTTCTTCATGAAGCACCATCTCATCGCCAACAACCTGCGCGACGGTTTCCTTGGTCAAATCGTCCTGAGTAGGCCCAAGCCCCCCGATAGTAAAAACAATATCAGCCCGCCCCAGCGCCTGCCGAATAGCATCCGCCAACCGACCGGTATTATCCCCAACGGTAACACGATAGTGCATATCGATCCCCAGATCGGGAAGCAATTTAGACAAATACGCAGCATCTGTATCTACAATCTGCCCAAGAAGCAATTCTGTCCCAACCGAGACTATTTCAGCGCGCACTATCTGCCCTCCATTTGACCAGATATATTATAACTCATACTATTGGACTGGGGCAAGGAAGATATTAGAGCAGCTTCAGGACAAACACATGAATAATCAGAATGTGATCTTATACTCAGGTTCTCGCTATCGCCGCACGCGGCATGATTTTCTAGTTCACAGCATTTGAAACAATATCTATCGGCAGCAGCGCATTTTTCATAAGCTCATTAACTGCAGCGGTGCATGCTTCCCGCAGCGCATCGTTGATCACTACCTGATCCGACACGCTTTTGGTGGAGTCTGGCGGAATGAGGCTTTGCGGTCGGTTTTCTTCGCCGCGCACGACCACTCTGTCCTCCTGATCGAGGCTGTCTTTGGCGCCGCTGCCGGTGACCGGGCAGGAAAACACTACTTTGCCCACCTGCTCCACCTCGCCGCTGGACAGATCATATATTCGCAAGTTACCGGTCACTTTTGCTTGCTGGGTCTTAGTGATTGAGACGATCCATTCCATGTCATGATCGCGTCGCGTTCGCTCGTAGTCCTGAGAACGTTCCTCCCAGCGCCGCAATTCTCTATGATAATTGGGCAATTTTTCATTATGATATTCGTTATGATCTCGGATATAATGCGGATCGTTCGCGCGGCTGCCGTTGACCTCGTCATAGGTATGAGCGCAAAACAGCGGCTTATCATCTGGGTTCGGCTCATGCGGCGGGCTTGGTTTCGACTCGCTAAAAGCCGGCAGGACTGCAGTTTTGCATTGCGGAGCATTGGCCGTATAGCTTGTTTGAGCATTCACATCTGCCAAGTCGATAACCGCAACAGCAGTCGCATTTTCCAGCTTCCCGCGAAGGTCGGCCGAGCTGTTTTCGTTGGGCAAATTGTTGAGATATGTTTCCAAAGCGAGTTCCTTGAGATCCTGACGGCTGATGCACTTGAAACCTGTTCTTGAAGACATCACGCTGGTAAGGCTGCCTGCAAGATCATCCAGAATCTTATTCTCGGAATCGTTATTCCGCAGGGCGCTTCGGGCGATCACAACCATCTTGCCATATCCTCTAAGGTCAGTTAGTGTCGTGCGTTCGAGCGCTTCCGGGATATACTCCAATGCCGCGTATTTGCTCAAAGCCAGCCGCAAATGCCGCGCGCTTGGGGCGGCCACTGCGAAAACATTGCTTGTTGCATTTTCGGCGCTGGTTGTTGTCTGTTTGCCTGCCGAGTTTTCTTGCTTACTTGCGCTGTCGGCCAGCCACTCCTGTGTGGTTGTTGGCAGATACACAAGCATTGATTTCTTTTCCTTAGCGGTCAGAGTCTCGCTATTGATAATAAACATCAGGTCGGTTCCGCCATCCGCTGCGCCATTCCATTGATCAATAGGGTAAAAGTCCCAATCGATGGCATCACGCCCCGGCTGATTCTGAGGGGCGACCCAATCGGCGGCAACCTGCTTTTCTTCATTGGATATCACGCAGAGCCGCTTGACTCTGAACCTTTCCAGAATCGTCCCTCGTTCCTGCAACGCAAGCATGCTCAGGTTGGATTTTGAGAGGCGTTCCAGTTCCCATTTAAGCCATTTCTCATTGGGCGCGCTGATTAAGATATCCCAACCGTTTCTGCCCAAGGCTTTGGCGGCGAAGAGGATGACTTCGTTTGGGTCGATCGCTGCCGTACGGCACGGCAGCAAATTCTCTTCCAAATCAATCATCCGCCTCGCTTTCTTTCTATCCATAATAAAAAGCAGGCTATCTTTGTCCTTCAAATTCCTCTTGTTTATCATAAGCTCTGTGGTAGTGGTTGTGACAGGGTTTCTCACACCCATATCCAAAAGGTTTCTATAGATGGACTCAGGTTTTTCTGTGGTGACCACGGTAATTCTATGTTCTCCAAGAATTCGATCCAGGCTGACCTCTCTTGCTTGCGCCGAAATAGAGCAAAGCAGTATCATCGCCGCCGCAAAATATGTAAGTGAACGCATAGCAAACCTCCCGCCGACCAGGCATTGAATTAGTGATGGTAGTATATCACAACCCGCACAGGCCGCATAACAACTTAAGACGTTATAACCCCAGCAAGCTTACCCGGTAAAAATACCGGTAAATCTAATAAGGAGAAAGCGGCTGTGGGTCGCAAAAACCCTATCTGAGCACAAAACGCCTGGCCATGCTTTGCTGAAAGCATGATAGACTTTAGTTTATACAGCCAAAGATCGATAGTTGTCACCTCGCAGCCTAGTATTTCTCGATGCTGCTTTTTTTGTGCAGAATAATACTAAGCAACAGCGGTAAAAATTGCCCTAACGCAACCGCCTCTGCCCCTGGTCTTGACACGAGAGTGAACTTACCGCTTGACAATTAACTAGACCATTCGTATAATCAGCCATAGCTTGTCTTGTCTTTGTTTGCTCGAATCGCTAAGTTTTGCCGATTGAGAGATTAGCCAGGCGGAAAAAACTTCTTAAGAATTGGTGTTAATATCATGAGACTCATTAAAACTACTATCCCATTTATTGTTCTGATTATCTGTGCGATATCGGTTTCGGCTGCCGGGCCAGGCCTCATCCCAAATGGAAATCCCACCAGTGCAAATCCGTTGAGCGGGGCTTTGAAAACAAATGCTAGCGACGTTGCCAACGCTGAGGATTTGAATACAAATAATGGGGCTATGCCAGAACCCACATTGGCTGAACAGCAGATGAAAGTTGAAGGGGATTTTCAAAAGAGCCTTTTCAACGTTAAATCTTCGGTGACGCACATCGAAAAACGGATCAACGAGCTGCGCAAGTTGGTAACCGCACCAAGCGCGCAGGATATGCTTCAGCTCAAACGCGACCTGGACCTCGCCGACACCAATCTGCAAAAGATAAGCCCAACCGGTCTTTCACCTTTAGCGCAAGAACAGTGGTCTGAATTGTCGGATTGGATCTTCGCAATCAAAGTGTTGTTCTCAATGATCGAGCAGCGTTGGGACAGCGGCAGCAAAGTATTTGGAATGAGCTTTTTCGAGGGCGCTACATCTGCTGAAGCCCAGGACAAGAGGCCTGTTCCGGAAAACTACTGCATTCGCATCGGGGACAAACTGAGCGTGAGTATTTTCAGCCAACTTGGAGCTAAGGACGAATATATTCTAGCGGTGGATGACACCGGGTGCATCGCATTGTCTGGGATTGGAAAGACCGCTGCCACCGGTAAGACGGCATCGCAGCTTGGGAAAATCCTCACCCAAAAATTAAACAGCAAGTTCAAGCAGCTTAGGGTCCAAGTCAGTGTTTCGGCTATGGCTGCCATCAGGGTGCAGGTGTCCGGTGAAGTATCTCACCCCGGAACATACACCCTCAGCGGCATTTCCACTGTTTTGAACGCATTATATGCAGCGGGCGGCCCCATCAATTCCGCCAGCTTCCGCCGAGTGAGCCTTGTTAGCGACAATGGGCCAAAACGCACCATTGATCTCTATGATTTCTTCCTCAATGGCAACAAGAAGCAGGATTTGCCGTTGAAGGATGGCGATCTTGTGTTTGTGCCGTCTGTTGGGCAGACGGTGGTTGTCAGCGGAGAAGTAGTAAGACCTGGCCGTTATGAACCGACATTCCCTGTGACGCTGGGTAACATTTTGAAAATGGCTGGTGGAGCTAAATCAGGCGGTTTTCTGCAGGCAGTGCAGGTTGAACGAGTGGTCAACAACGAATATAAGGTGCTCTTGAGCGAGACTCTGAACGTTGCAGATGGCAAGATCGGTTTTGCAATCCAGCCGGGTGACGAGATAACGGTTAGTCTGGTGCGGCCGGACAAAACGAGCCAGGTTAGCATCAGCGGCCCTGTTAAAGCTCCTGGCCTTTATGGCTTCCAGGAGAATATGCGCCTGGCAGACCTGGTCAAGATGGCGCAAGGGTTTGTGGTTGATAAAGAGATCTATGGCGGTCGTGCAGACATCATCAGAAATGACTCGATGAATGGCGCTAGCATCATCTCCATCAATCTCGACAAGGCCCTGAAAAATGATGGCAAAGACAATATCGTCCTGCAAAATATGGACAACATTTTCATATATGAACCGGACCAGGTGGTCTTCCGTCCGAAGCTGGTGACAATATCCGGCGCAGTTGCTCGTCCTGGCACATACAAGAGAAGCAGCGGAATGAAAGTTAGTGACGCGATTGCGGCAGCCGGCGGCGTATTGCCCTCGGCCCATCTTGAGAGAATCGATCTTATGAGGCTGGACATCCGCGAGAACCCCAGCCTCATCAGAGTTAATCTGCAGGCCGCGCTCAATGGTGATCCGGAGGCAAATATTATCCTATCAGATCGCGACCGTCTGATGGTTTATACTCATGACGAAGTAGTTTGGCGCGATGAGAGGGTGCAGATTGAAGGCGCTGTTCAAAGGCCCGGCACTTATATTCGGTCTGAAGGAATGAAAGTCAGCGATCTTCTTTTTGCTGCCGGCGGACTATTGCCCGAGGCGGCTTCCACATTGGAGCTTGCATACGGCGGCAATTCATCAGTCAGTAAAATCACAAAGATACCGTTGGGTAATGGCGTGATCAACAAGGATGCTGACGTTTTGCTAAATGATAGAGATGTGGTCACCGTGCCGGCGCTCAACGTATGCTTGAGATCGCCATCGGTGATATACCTCACAGGCGAAGTGGTCAATCCCGGCCCTTATGTTCTTACCAATCCCTCCGAAAAGCTGGCGGATGTGATAAATCGTGCTGGTGGGCTTACGGAATCGGCCGACCTGAACGGTTTGATGTTCTTAAGAAGAAAAAGCGGTGTGGAGAACCCGCAGCAGATCCAGGATTCTGACGCTATCTTCCGAAAGACCAGATTGTTTGCGGATAAGCAGTTCCTGATGCAGTTGGCTAAATCCGGCGTTACATTGCCGCCGCAGTTGGTTGAAAATGTTACAAACACGCGCGATGATCTTGCCAAACCGACGGAAACTACTATGGATCAGATTCCGAGCAAAATCCAGGACACATCCAGTGACACCTCTGAAAGCAGGGTTTCCGACACCAAGAATAATGCTAATGACAAGGTGGTGATTTCGACTGCGTTAGATTCATCTGTGGAAAAACCGGATGTAATAACTGCAATGGGATCCAGGTTGCAGGTCGATAATAACGGGAAACCGATAATACCTGGCAAGCTTGATTACACGCCATCCTATGCAACTGATTACACGCTGCAGTCGCGAGATGATATGCCGATATCCAAAGAAGGGATTGCCAGGATCTCCGTGAATCTCGGTCAGGCCCTCAAGGATAATAAGTCGGCGGACAACATCAATTTGCGGGATGGCGACAGAGTATATGTGCCGAAGGTCACAAATGTCGTGACAGTCATAGGGGCTGTTCTGCACCCGCATTCATTTGCAGCGGGAACGGGAAATAATATCAATTATTATATAGAACGTTCCGGCGGTTTCTCCCAGGAAGCTTCCCGGAGGAATGTAGTAGTGGTGCGCACAAATGGTGATGCATTATCTATGAGAGCCGCAAAAATGATTTTGCCTGGTGACATAATCGTTGTTCCTACCGTAGGACTAATGGACATTACCAATAAGTTGGAAAAGGTAGGAGGCGTGACTAAGATTCTATCTGATGTTTTGAGCGCTGCCTTTGTTCTGACTAAGTTTTAAGAATAAACGCCAGATCGCCGACCATAACTAAGTCGGCAAACTCACTATAATTGCGGCGGGGGAATAATGGCGAGCGGATACTCGTTTATGATTAATGGAAAACACTAAACTACATATTGAAAAAGAACAGGAACCAAGATTTGCTTATAGAAGAGTGTTTCTGTGGATATTTGGGCTGCTATTGGCTGCGACTGCGCTGGCGCTCAGGACAGCCCAGATGGATATTTATGTCCGATCCCTAATTGTAGCGACTTTAGTCGTGGGCATTGTTACCGGGCTGATCCATTTGATCAAATTGTTTGAGAGTTATCCGAAGTTGCTCTATCCGACAATTTTTATCCTGGGTTTGGGTATACTCTGGAGCATACTAGCCAATAAACCGCCAAATGAAGCAGCTTTGCGGGAGTATTATCTTAAGCAGCTCAATTCATTCAAAGGCGCTCGTTATGCCGAGAATGGTGAGACCCATATAGGCATCGACTGCTCAGGGCTTGCAAGGGCAACTCTTTGGCAAAGCATGCTAAAAGAAGGCATTAAGGAGTTTAACCCTTACCTTCTGGGGCCGCGATTATGGCAGTTCTGGTGGAGGGATATGTCCGCAAGCGACATGGCAGCATGCAAATACGGCTACACTAAGTATGTCGACACCGTCGACAAGCTGGCCGGGTACGATCACTCTTGGCTGAACCGAGGAGATCTTGCCGTAGCGGGCGGCTCGTATGTGCTTATCTATATGGGCGATGCCCAATGGATTGAGGCGAACCCCGACGATGGCAAGGTGGTTCTCAACAAAGCAACAGCAGGTTCCAAGCGTCCATACTTCAATATGAAAGTCAAAATTATGCGCTGGTGGATTCTCTAGCGCCGATTAACGCAATTATTGTTTTCAAGAACCCGTTTGGCTTGTGGCTGATCGGGTCTTTTGCATATAGATACCAACAAATGGCCGTTTAGATATATGCTGATGGATACCGTGTATAATGGGCATTGATTGATTCAATTCACATAATTCGGAGGCGAAAATGTTTGTAAGACCATTGCGAAGCGCTGGACGATTATTTCTTGCGCTTGTTTTCATCCAAATACTGGCGATATCCTGTGTTTTGGCGCAGGCGCAAGGCGTCCTTGAGACTAAGCTCGATAACGGGCTCACGGTAATTATGAAAGAAGTGCATGCCGCGCCTGTGTTTACGGCGCAGGTCTGGTTTAAGGCTGGGTCCAGAAACGAGCATACAGGCATTACCGGCCTCTCACATATGCTTGAGCATATGCTTTTCAACTCCAGCAAGAACTTCAAAAAGGGCGAAATCAGCGACATGATCCGCAAGCGCGGCGGTATCGAAAATGCGGCTACATCGACGGATTTCACATACTATTGGCAGCTTCTGGGCAGCGGCAATTTGGAGTTTTCGCTCAAAACCCTGGCCGAGCGTGTCGGAAATGCACTGCTTACGGATAAAGAATTTCAAAACGAGCGCACGGTCGTTCTTTCTGAGCTTCAGGGCAACGAAAACAACCCCGGCAGGCTTCTTTACTACGCTCTAATGGCGGCTGCTTTTGAGGCGCACCCCTATCATTGGCCGACAATCGGTTGGCAATCTGATGTTGAAAACGTAAGCGCGGCTAAGCTTCATGAGTATTACAAGACATACTATCACCCAAACAATGCCACGCTTATTTTGGTTGGCGATTTCGATCCAAAGGCTGCCATTGTCTTGGTGAAGAAGTATTTTGGCAGCAAGCCTGCGGGGCCAAAGCCGCCGGTTGTTTATACCGTTGAGCCTCCGCAAAGTGGAGAGCGGACGGTTATCGTGCGCAAGCAGGGCAACGCCGAGCGGATTCTTATGGGATATCACGTCCCGGCCATTGGTTCCTCGGATGATTATGCGCTCAATGTTCTAAATCAGATTCTGAGCGGAGGCCGCTCTGGCAAGCTTTATCAGGCTTTGGTGGAAAAGCAGCTCGCCACATCCGCCTACTCTTCGACCGGCGACAGCAAAGACCCATCGCTATATATGTTTGCCGCAAATGCCAGGCAGGGTGTCAGTGCAGACAAGCTCAAAGAAGCGCTTTTGGAGCAAATTGAGATTATTAAAACCACTCTGCCCACCGATCAAGAGATGCAATCGGCGAAAAATCAGCTCGAAGCGAGCCTTATCTTCCAAAATGACAGCGTTTCAGATCAGGGCGAGCAGCTTGGTTATTACAACACAATAACATCCTATAAATATCTGAATACACTAATTCCGAAGATCAAAGCCGTCACCCCAGAAGATGTGAAGCGTGTCGCGAATAAATACTTTACGCAGGAAAACCTGACAGTTGGCAAGTTTATTCCCACAGATGGCGAGCCGTCTGGCAGCGGCAAGTCTATGCCAGGGGCGGTTAAGCGGACGAGCGATAAATCTTGGGAAAAACTCGCAGACAATTACAAGCCAAAATCCGCTGTCCAGTTGCTTCGGTATCCTGATGCCGAAGCCGCAAAACCGACGCGAGTCGCTTTGGACAACGGCATGGTTATTATTGTGCAGGAGAATCATTCCAATCCCACGGTCGCGATTTCGGGTTACATCAAGGCAGGGTCATATTTCGATCATGATGGCAAGAAGGGTGAGGCATCGCTGACAGCTGAGATGCTGGGGCGAGGCGCTGCTAAGCGCTCAGCGTTAGAACTTGCGCGGGCTTCTGAGTTTGTTGGAGCGAGCGTGGATACTTCTGCAAGCGCCGAAAACATGAGCTTCAGCGCGAAATCGCTCGCAAAAGACTTCCCGCTGATGCTGGATTTGCTTTCTGACGAGCTTAGAAACCCCACCTTCCCGCAGGATCAGTTTGAGCGGGCCAGGGGCGAGATGCTATCGGCGCTGGAACAGAGTAAGGAATCCACCGATGATCAGGCCAGCCGAGCGTTCTACAACAGTGTTTTTCCCGCCAGCCACCCTTATCACCGACTGACGGTTGATGAAGCTCGCAAACACCTTGAATCAATCACTCGCGATGACCTTACGGTGTTCCACAAGGCATACTACCGCCCGGACACAGCGATTATTGTGATTGCGGGGGATGTGAAGGCAGTGGATGCTGTGGAAGGCGTTAAAGGATGGTTTGGCGACTGGAAAGCCGATGGGCCGACGCCCAAGGTCGAGATTCCTGATGTAATGCCGCAGACGGAACCCAAGCAAATCGTGATTCCGATGATGGATAAGAGCCAGGTGGATATTTTATACGGTTATGCTTTGGGAATAAAGCGATCAAGCCCAGATTACTATACCGTAAGATTGATGAACCATATTTTAGGCGGCGGCGGCGCGCTCGGCAGCATTCTCGGAGACCAAATCCGCGAGCAGCAGGGGCTGGTTTATGATATCTACTCCACCTTTGACGCGACCCTGGGCGCGGGGCCCTGGTATGCTTCACTCGGGACCAGCGGAAAGAATGTGGACAAAGCCGTGGCCTCACTCAAGAGCATAGTGAAAGACTTCGCCGCCAGGGGCGCCACAAAAAAACAATACGAGCAGGCAAGAGAGTTCCTGATCGGCGTTTTCCCGATAGCGCTCGAAACCAACGAAGGAGTCGCCCGCACCCTCCTGAACGCCGAGTTTTACGGCCTCGGCATGGACTACATATCCAACTATCCCAAGATTTACGGCGCAATAACCCTGGGCCAGGTCAATGCGGCGGCTAAGAAATACCTCCACCCGGACGCGGCAACGCTTGTTATCGCAGGGCCTTATCAGAAATAGGGTATTTTGCGTAATGTTTGCGTCTGCATAAAAAGTGACTATACCTTCTTTAGGAAACGCAAAGATAGCATTCTGGAGGGATAGCCATGTTTACCAAGAAGAGTGTATACTTGCTTCTTGTTGTTTTGTCTCTAGTTTTCAATATGACCATGGCAGCGGTTCCTGCGTGGTCTCAGGCTGGCGAAGGACGCGGACCTGCAGCGCTGCTTTTGCCTCAAGAACAACAGATTATTGATATTGTGCGGCGAATATCCCCGGCGGTTGTTGCCGTCATGATATATAATAAATCGGGTGAGCGTGAGGGCGAAGGCTCGGGAGTGATAGTTTCGAAGGATGGGGTTATCCTCACCAACAATCATGTAATTAGCGGGGCTTCGAAGATGCAGGTGACGCTTGCAGACGGACGCGAGCTTCAGGCCAAGAGCCTCGGAGGAGATCCGACCATCGATCTCGCCGTGCTCAAGGTCAATGCCAATAACCTGCCTGTTGCCGCTTTTAGTGATTCAGATAACTTGCAGGTGGGCCAGATCGCCATTGCCATAGGAAACCCGTATGGTTTCGAGAGAACTGTGAGCGTGGGGGTTGTAAGCGCGCTCAAACGAACAATTCCGGACGCTGATGAATCCCTGACAAACCTTATCCAGACGGATGCCAGAATCTTCCCTGGAAACAGCGGCGGGCCTCTTTTGGATAGCAAGGGCAATGTGATAGGGATAAACACTGCGATAGTGGGCGGGCGCACGGGTGCGCTGGGTTTTGCCATCCCAATAAACACTGCCAGAGACATCGTTCGGCAGGTGCAGACGGCGGGGCGAATCATTTTGCCATGGATCGGAGTATCTTATGGAGAGATTAGCCCGGAAATCGCAAAGGAGTTTGGCTTACCTGTGACCGAAGGAGTAATTGTAGCCAGTGTGGAAAAAGGCGGGCCTGCGGCGCTTGCAGGAATTCGTAAAGGCGATATAATCGTAGCGGTAGAAAATAAAAAAGTGATTGCTAGCGGCGATCTGCGCAAGGCTATTCGCGCTTCAAAAATTGGGGCAGGCGTCGATATTCAAGCCTTTCGCGATGGTAAAGCGCGCAATTTCGTGGTAACCGTGCGCGAAATGCCGACTCGCTTGCAATAGAAAAATAATCACGGAAACACGGAATTCAGGAAGCACGGTTCAACACAGTGAATGTAAGCTGTGGCTACGGGAACTCTTGATTGCCTAGACCTATATGTTTGTTCTATCAGTCGTTCCACGCAGCATATCGACCGAGAAGCATGGGCTTGAGTTTAATCAGTGTTTCCCATTTTCCGTGCTTCCGTGATAAAAAATTGTCGAACTGAAAGGATTTGAATTGAAGAAAACACTCACCGGCACGGATGTCGTGCTTTTATATCATCGAATTGGGAGGCCGAAGCTTTCATCGCTGGTGGCGGGGCAGTATGTGGCGCCTTGGCTGCTCAAGTCTGAGTTGAATTATTTGGCTGCAAATAATTGGTCTGGGGTGTCGCTTGCGGATATTTTGGATCGAGGCAAGGCGTCGCCGGAAAAGAACAGGTTCGCAATTACATTTGACGACGCTTACCTGAGCGCTTACGAGCACGCCTGCCCCGCGTTGATCGATAGAAATATGAGCGCCACCATATACGTGGTGAGCGGCGCGATTGGCGGAATAAACGAATGGGACAGCCGCGCGGGTGACCAGTGCGAATCAATCATGAATGCGGCGCAGATCAGGGAGCTTTCAGACGCTGGCTTTGAGATAGGTTCGCACACCATTACCCACGCGCATTTGACCGATATCTCCGATGAACAGCTCCAGCAGGAGGTCACCGACTCGAAGAACGCCATAGAAGACATAATCGGCAAGGAAGTGGTTTCGTTTTCCTACCCGTATGGCAATTTCGATGAGCGAATTGTAGCAGCAGTCAAGGCCGCCGGTTATCA
The DNA here is from genome assembly GCA_026392045.1 of Armatimonadota bacterium. Lineage (GTDB taxonomy): Bacteria > Armatimonadota > UBA5829 > UBA5829 > UBA5829 > JAMCYN01. The sequence continues at coordinate 14,082 of JAPLCU010000020.1, read as the reverse complement.
GAATGCTGTCAGCGCTAAGTTGGGAGTTGCAGGCCTGAGCGATATCTTCGAAATCCCCAGAGTGAATGTCCGATGGAACGCTTTCGGACCGCTATTGATGCGCAAGATCAACCGCGCGCGGAAAGCATCGGGCATAACGCATTGAGCAGCATTCGCATCCTGGAGGCAATAATTCCCTCAAAAATTGGCGGCGCGGAGGTTTACGTCGCCGATCTTTGCGATGGGCTTGCCAAACTGGGCGCCGAGATCGAGCTGTTTTGTCCGGAGGGACGTTCCTTCGTGGATTACGCGGCGAATCGAGGAATATCCAGCGCCAATTGGAAAACCCACGGCAAGCTGGACCCGATTACCGTCTTCAAACTCGCCCGCCTTATAAAAGACCGCCGCATAGATGTCGTTCACACCCATCTCTCCACCGCGAGCCTGCTCGGGGCATTTGCGGCGAGGCTGGCGGGGAAGCCGTCGGTTGCGCATGTGCACGGGATGAACTCCGCAACCTGCTTCAAGTATTCAACCAAGGTCATTGCCGTTTCTGAGGCCGTGAAAAAGCATCTCTGCGCGCAGGGGCTGCCTGAAAATCGGGTGACGGTGGTGCATAATGGCGTCGACTTGGCAAAGTTCGAGCCGATGCCTATAGAGGATGCCCGACGTGAACTAGGTCTCGCTAGCTCGCCGTTGATTGGGGTTTTCGGCCGACTTTCGAGCGAAAAGGGGCAGAGAATCGCCCTGGAAGCAATGGCAATACTCGCGAAAAATCTACCAAACGCGCGAATGCTTATAGTAGGTGACGGCAAAGACCGCGAAGCCCTGTTAGCGCTCGCCGAAACTCTCGAAATCAGCGAAAGAGTGTGCTTTGAAAACTTCGCCCCAAATATAAGGCCGATGATGTCCGCGTGCGACGTCGTCCTAATTCCCTCACAAAAAGAGGGCTTCGGCCTGGTAGCCGTAAATGCGATGGCGCTTGAGCGTCCGGTGGTCGCGACCAATATCGGCGGTCTGCCTGATATAGTTCAAGACAACGAAACCGGCATCCTCACTCCTCCCAATGATCCCCAAGCGATCTCTCAGGCTCTATCCGAGCTTTTATCCAACCCAACCCAAATGCAGCGCATGGGCAAACTCGGGCGAAAGCGAGCCGAAGAGAATTTTGATCTAAATCGGCAGATTGAGCTGGTGTTGGAAGTGCTGAAAGAGAACACCCAAACGAGGTAGTGAACGAAATGAAATCTATACATCTTGCGGCGCCTGTGTTGTGTTTGTTTGCGTTGGCGCTTATCGCCGCAGAGTGCCGCGCGGAGGAGGTTGGCAAAATGGATATTTCGAAGCTGGTCAGCGATTATCGTGCAGTGTTGAAAAGCAAGGACATAAAGGTATACTCAAAGGCAGCCCTGGGGCTCAGAAAGGGGATGATCACCAGCGATCCCCACAGACCAATATATCACTTCACTGGTCCTGAAAGCTGGATAAACGACCCCAACGGCCCGATCTATTACAAGGGCAAATATCACCTTTTTTACCAGTTTGCCCCAATTGTAGACGGTAACAGGAGCCCCATCTGTTGGGGGCATGCAGTGAGCGCCGACCTGATGCATTGGGTGGACTGGCCGGTCGTTCTCTGGCCCGATACGAAGTATGACCGCAACGGCGTTTACTCAGGCAACACCATCGTTGATGATACCGGCATCCTCAACGCATTCTACACCGGCAATGTGCGTGGACACGAAGAGTGCTATGGCATGCGTGCCTGGAGCAAGGATGGAGGGTTGACCTGGGAGAAGAAGATGGTCATGAAAGACCGTCCTACCCCCGATTCACCGGTACACTGGGATGGTCAGTTGTGGAAGGATGGTCCTCTATGGTATCAGCTCATAGGAGGAACGGCTGAGGGCAAGGGCGCAGGAATGTTGTGGTCGTCGCCTGATCTGGACAACTGGACATTTATCAAGCCTATTTTCGCTTCCGGTCCCAGTTCTTTCTTCGAACTGCCCTATCTGATACCGCTGGACGGCAGGTATGTGCTGATGAGCGGGGTGGGAGGGAACCCTTACTGGATAGGTTCTTACGATAAGAAACTCCACACATTCACTCCCGATAAGCCCGAGCCCGAAAGCTTTGATGCCGGTGACTACTATTCTTTCAACCTCAATATGACTGATAACAAGGGCAGTCGAGGCTTCGTTCGACGCATAGTCCACGGTTGGGTGCAGACGTCAGCAACGCCCACTAAGGATGTTCCCTACTGGCAGGGTGCGCATTCTATCCCGCGGGTGATTTCAATTAAGGATGGCCGCCTTGACATTCAGCCTATACCGAAGATAGAGAAACTGCGCGGAGCAAAACTTTCGTTCGGGGAAATTACAGTCAAATCTGGCGCAGTGTCCCCGCTCAAGGATGTCTCTGGCAATACGGTAGAGATATTAGCAAAGTTTTCCCCGGGTAAGGCGAAGCGTTTTGGCATCAATGTTCGCGCTTCTGCCGATGGTTCCGTTAGTCTGCCCGTGTGGTTTGACAGTGAGACTTTTGAGTTCGGAGTCGGTGATAAGCGCAGCAAGAGCTACGTCAAGCCAGGTGAGGATGTAACATTACGGATCTTTGTGGACCGGTCCATCGTCGAGGTTTACGTCGGTGGGCGGGCGATCACCAAATGCATACTGTACGACCCGGCCGCGCAGCTTATAGCGCCTTACGCTGAAGGTGGCGAAGCTGTTTTGAAGAACATAGATGTCTGGCAGATGCAGTCGATGTGGGATAAGACTTAGGATTCAAGTCTATAAATTTGAGGACAAATGGTTATGAACTCATACACTGTAATTTACACGGTGTTATTTGGGATTTGAGGAGCGCAACCTGGCTAGCATTGATAAAATAAAGTGACCGTTCGCTCCAGAAATCCCGAAAACCCATCACCCAACACCTATCATCTCCCCAAAAAAAGCGCCAAATTCCACAAATCCCACACTAAATTTACAAGACATAATGCAAAAATTACTGTAGAATATAATCACAGAGATTTTTCTGAATGACTTCACACTTGGAGATGTTATACTTTGCTAATTGTAGGCGAGAGAATCAATACCAGTAGAAAAGTTAAAGGCGAGTCGGTTATCGAAAACGCCGTTGTGAACCGCGACGCTGAGTTCGTGAAAGACCTTGCCAAGAAACAATTTGAGGCTGGGGCAACGTATATCGATATCAACTGCGGCACCCTCATATCGGGAGAGCCGGAGGCGATGGAGTGGCTCACGAAAGTGGTAATGGAGGCTGTTGACGCGCCGATATCGTTCGATACTCCCAATGGGGCAGCCCTTTCCCTTGCGCTTGCAGCCTATGACCCAAGCAAGGGTCAGCCGCTCATTAACTCAATCACCGCAGAATCTGAGCGTTATAATAATATTTTGCCGCTGGTGCTTCAATATAAGGCGAAAATAATCGCGCTTGCGATGGACGACACCGGCATCCAATCCGACCCAGGCAAGCGGCTGAGTGTCGCACGAAAACTGATCAACGATCTCACGGCGGCGGGAGTTGCCGCCAGCGATATCTACGTTGATCCGCTAACTTTCCCAATCGGAACTGGCAGCGATGTTGCGGTCTCTATGCTCGATATCATCGAGAAAATCAGAGCCGAGTTCCCAGAGGCGCACATAATCGCTGGCCTATCCAATGTCAGCCACGGCCTGCCTGCCAGAAAACTCTTAAATCAGGCAATGACCGTGCTTTGCATGGGCAAAGGGCTCGACGCAGGCATAGTGGACCCGAACGACAAATATCTCATGGCTCTAATTGCTTCCACCGAGGCGCTTTTGGGCCGTGATGACTATTGCATGAATTATATTACGCTCTCACGCGAGGGCAAGTTCGAGGGAATCTGAAGGGAAAGGTGTTAGGTGTTAGGTCCTAGGTGTTAGGTACTTTGTTCGGGCGGATTTGCAATCCGGCCCGCATGGGTGACAGGAAGAGATTTCCCTTCCCCAACACCCAACACCTAACACCTAACACCCAATAAATATTATGAGCAATTTTGAAAGACTCCTTAACCAGGGCGAGTTTGTTGTTTGCGGGGAGATGGGGCCGCCGCAGAGCGCGGACAAGGCCGCCATCATTCGGAAGTGCGACTACTTCCGGGGGGTGGTTGATGCCGTTAACCTTACAGATAATCAGACCGCAATTGTGCGCATGAGTTCGATAATGGCGAGCGTGTTTGTAGTTGAGGGCGGCCTGGAGCCAATTATGCAGATGACCTGCCGAGATAGAAACCGGCTGGCGCTGCAGTCGGATATCCTCGGCGCGTATGCCGCAGGCATCGAAAATATTCTATGTCTTACCGGCGACTATCAGACCTTCGGCAACCACCCGGAAGCCAAGGGCGTTTTTGACCTCGACAGCGTGCAGCTTATCCATACTCTCCGTGAAATGAACGAGGGCAGGTTTCTCTCAGGTGATGAGATCAAAGCGCCGCCCAAAATGTTCATAGGCGGGGCAGCGAACCCGTTTGCCGAACCCCTTGACCTCCGTATCATCCGCCTCGGCAAGAAAATCCGTGCGGGCGCGAATTTTATTCAGACCCAGCCGGTGTTTGATTTCGTTAAGTTCGATAAATGGATAAAAGCCGTTCGCGATGAGGGTTACGACCAGCAGGTGCATATTATCGCGGGAGTGATGCCGGTGAAATCGGTTAAGGCGCTGGAGTATATGCGCGAAAGTGTGCCGGGGATGAGCATTGCAGATGAGTATATTTCGCGCATGAAATCCGCTGCTGATCCCAAAGAAGAAGGCGTTGCGATCTGCGTGGAGACCATTAAACGTCTGCACAAGACACAGGGGGTAAAGGGCGTACATATCATGCCGGTGCTCTGGGAATCCATCACGCCGAGAATTGTTGAAGAGGCAGAATTACTCCCCAGGCCAATTCTTACCTCGCCGCATCAGGAAGAGGTTGAAGTACAATGAGCAAACTATCAGAAGCTATCGCATCTTTCTGCGAAAAGTACGCATTACTGAACAAATCAGCGGTTGTTGCCGAAAACATAGTGAAAAAGCCTGTCTTCGGGTGCCAGGATTGCGGCCAATGTGTGCTCAGCCACGACGCTTTCACGTGCCCGATGCGCTGCCCTAAGCAGATCAGAAATGGCCCCTGCGGCGGCACTCGCGAAAAGGGTTTCTGCGAGGTCTACCCGGACCGCCGCTGTATATGGTGGCTAATTAATGAGCGCTCAAAGAAGATGGGCAGGCAGGGTAAGCTGCGGAAGTATCATATACCAGTAGACCGCCGCCTGGAGCGCACCAGCGCATGGCTGAACATGTTCGCGGGGCGAATTTTACCGATGGACCTCGGCAAGGAGCTCAAGGAAGTCGAACTAATCAAAAAGGACCCACCGCCAATGAGATAAACAGCTGTCTCTGTTCAAGAATGAGACTCAAACTTTAGTTGCTTCGGTATCCTGATGCCGAAGCCGCACAATTAGTTGCTTCGGTATCCTGATGCCGAAGCCGCACATCATAAATAATATGGCTAACTTCCAAATCAGAAGGAGAAAATTAGTGTTAACAGACGTAGAAATTGCGCAGCAAGCGCAGCCAAAACATATTAGAGACATTGCAGCAGAGATTGGTCTTACTGAAGACGATCTCGTGTTTTATGGCAAAGACAAGGCGAAGGTTTCGCTGGATGTCTTGAACCATAAGACAGACCGCCCCGAGGGCAAGTTGATTATTGTGACGGCTATTACCCCGACCCCGGCGGGCGAGGGCAAGACCACGACGGGCGTTGGTTTGGGCGACGCCATCCGCAAGCTTGGCAAATCCACGTGTATCGCCATTCGCGAGCCGTCTCTTGGGCCTTGCTTTGGCATCAAGGGTGGGGCGGCGGGCGGCGGTTACGCTCAGGTGATTCCGATGGCGGATATTAACCTGCACTTCACCGGCGATTTCCACGCCATCACCACCGCGCACAACCTGCTTTCTGCCATGCTGGACAACCACATCCACCAGGGCAATGAGCTCAATATTGACGTTCACTCCATCACCTGGAAGCGGGTCATGGATATGAATGAGCGCGCGCTTCGAGACATCGTGATCGGTCTAGGCGGCAAAACAAACGGCATTCCTCGCGAATCCGGTTTCGATATCACTACCGCATCTGAGATCATGGCGCTCCTTTGCCTATCGAATGACCGCGCAGACCTTGAGCGCAGGCTGGCAAACATAGTAGTCGGCCTCAATAAATCCGGCCAGCCGGTGACTGCGAAGGACCTTAGCGCGAGCGGTGCAATGGCAGTCGTCCTCAAAGACGCGATTATTCCGAATCTGGTGCAGACCCTCGAGGGCACACCCGCATTTGTCCATGGCGGCCCGTTCGGCAATATCGCCCACGGCTGCAACTCTATTATTGCTACCAAAATGGCCATGAAACTAGCCGATTATGTAGTCACCGAAGCCGGTTTCGGCAGCGATCTCGGCGCGGAAAAGTTCTTTAATATCAAATGCCGCGCGGCTGGCCTGAAGCCTGCGGCAGCGGTTGTTGTCGCCACTATAAGAGCGCTGAAGATGCACGGCGGCGTTGCACTCGCCGATCTTGCCCTGAACAACCCCGAAGCGGTCGTCAAGGGCATCGCGAACCTCGAAAAGCACTGCGAGAACGTGCGCAACGTCGGTCTGGTGCCGATCGTAGCCATCAACAAGTTCCCCGCGGATACCGATGAGGAAATCCAGGCGCTCTCAGATTGCTGCGAAAAAATGGAAGTGCCATGGGCGCTTTCAGATGTTTGGGCGGCGGGCGGCGAAGGCGGTCTTGATCTCGCCGAACTCGTTCTTGCGGCATGCGAGCACGAATCACAATTCCACCCGGCCTATTCGGTCGATCTGCCTATCAAAGAAAAAGTGGAAGAGGTCGCGAGGCAGTTCTACGGCGCAGATGGCGCAGATTTCCTGCCCGCCGCTCTTACTCAGATCAAGAAGATAGAATCCCTGGGCTTTGGCAACCTGCCGGTCTGTATCGCCAAAACCCAAAACTCGCTTTCCGATGATCCAAAAATCATCGGCAAGCCCAGCGGCTTCAAGATAACCGTCCGCGAGGCCAAGGTCAGCGCGGGCGCGGGTTTTGTGGTAATTTACGCAGGCAATATAATGACCATGCCAGGCCTGCCAAAAGTCCCAGCCGCCGCCAAAATAGGAATGAACCCCGACGGCGAGATCTACGGGCTGTTTTGAGAATAGTGGAGAGTGGAAAGTGGAAAGCGGAGAGTAGGGAAGGGAATGTTACCAATCGTAGGGGCAGAGCCACGTGCCCAGTAAGAGGTTCGGTTTAGGGACTGGTGTTTTGGGACTTCAGTCCCGAAACGAACTGACGCACGGCATTGCGAAAGCTTTAAGCCGCAGTGGCAGTAAGCTTCTTAAAAAGTTTGACCGTAGCTGAGCAGTGCTCCCACTTCATATCCACTTCATCTACCAGCTTGCGCATCATATACAGACCTCGCCCGGATTCGTGGGATGCGTCGAGCTTTGTGGGGATATGTGGGTGAACTCTACCTATGGTGCTGTTGCGTATTTCCACCGTCAGACCGTCCGGATGAACGCTGCACTTGATTTCCACATTCGGCGACTCTTCCAGGGCGGGACCATGCTTTACTGCGTTCGTGCAAGCTTCGCCCACCGCCAGCTTGATATCTTCGACCTCATTGGCGGTGAATGTCATCCGGCGCGCAATGCCTTCGATAGCATGGCACGCAATCGACACATACTCTGTCGAACTGGGTATTTCCAAAAGCATCACTTCGCCCTGTCTCAAAACCGTCCTCCAGCAAAGACCGTCATGGCCGCTTGCATCAGCATTCATGTCTATTGTTCCATAAATAGCTCTGCCTTAATTATCAGATATCTCTAAAGAACCTTGACCGCCACCATCGCCACATCGTCCGTGATTCTACCATGCCCGAATTCGATCAATGCGCCGTAAAGGTTGTCTACTATGTTCTGAGCGCTGCTTTTGGCGTTCTCTTTGACAACTTCGTGCACCCGATGCGTGCCAAACCGCTCATTGCCGACGCCCGCTTCTGGGAGGCCATCAGTGTGCAGCAGCAGAATATCTCCCGGTTCGATATCCACTTCCTGCTCCACATAAGTCGTCCCGCGTTTAATACCCAGAAGCATCCCATCTGCCGCCAATGAAGTGACAATCTTAGTTTTGGCCCTGTAAAGCACGGCAGGTTCACAGCCAGCGCTTGCATAGCGCAACTTGCCGCGCTCGACATCAATGATTCCATAGAACAAACTGATGAACATTTCCGTGCGAGTGTCCTCGCAGACCATATCGTTGGTCTTGGCAAGCACATCCGCCGCCGACGAATAGTCCTTGGCATACGCACGGAGCACATATTTGCCCATGGTCGTATATTCAGCCGCCTCAATATCGCTGCCTGCCACATCACCGACAATAATTCCGATCTTGCCTTCCGAGAACTTGATGAAATCGTAGTAATCTCCACCAACCCCGCGCGCAGGCAAAAACTTATGCCCAATATCCAGCCCGCTCACTTCGGGAATTGATGACGGCGTCAGTTTCTCCTGCAATATCGCTGCCATTTTATACTTCTGGCGATATTTCCTGGCATTGTGAAGCGCCACGCCCGCCAGTTCGCCAAGCGGCCTTATGATATCCATCTGCGACTTCGCCAGCGCCCGCTGTTCCCTGGAGAAACCCGTGACCACCGCCACCAGCTGGCCCTGGTGCTTGACAGGTATGCAGATCGCGCTATGAAGCCCTTCTTGCTTGGAGATTTCAGTGCGCATCGCCTTTGAGGCGTCAATATTTTTGATAAGCAGTTTGGAGCCGGTTTTTCGCACCCGAAGCGCAAACGGTGAGGAAAGGTCGTAATAAATATACTTCCGGCGGGTCTTAAGACCGCAGCCGTGGCCGAATCTGAATCTTCCGCTGAGTTCGTCCAAAAGCAACAGCGTGCATACATCCAACTGGAAAACCTGGCAAATCTCATCGCAAAGCTGGCGCATTACGTCGTCGAGGTTGAGCGTCGATGTAATCGTTCGCGATATATGCAAAAGGCTATCGAGCTCCTTGGTCCTCCGATTGACGCGGTCATAAAGCCGAGCGTTTTCAATTGCCGCCGCCATCTGGTTCGCAACGGTCCCCAAAAGCTGCAAGTCGCGCTCATCAAAAACTCGTTTGGGTTTATGGGCGCTGATATTCAAAACCCCAATCACAGCGCCCTTTGCCTTAAGTGGAATAGATGCCGCCGAGCTGATCTGATCGCGGAAGAAAGGCATCTTAAAACGCTGGTCGCTGCGGGCATCATTGATCAGCGCGCTTTCTCCATGCTCAGCTACCCAACCTGAGATGCTGCTGCCGATCTTAACTGATGTCTGCTTCACCCATTTCTCAGCCAATCCGCGCGACGCCACAATCTCCAGCTTATTCGTGTCCTTATTTATCAGCATCAGCGATCCGACATCAGCCCCAACAGACGCCATGCTCTGCTCCAGAGCGATATCCAGCAGCTTTTCAAGGTTCAATGTTGAGCTTACGGCTTCACTGACCCGGTTCACCAGCGAAAGTTCCTGAATCTTTCTGTCGGCTAGCTGTATCAGGGTATCTTGATCTTCAGGAATGTTTTCGGTGGGCGAAGGCTGGTTCCTGGTTTTCCACACAACCAGTGCGGTTTGGCTGGCGACAATGTGCAGGAGGTCGATATCGGCCTGCGCGAAAAGCCGAGGCTTTGCCCCAAGCGCAACTATCGCCCCGACATTCATTTGCCCAACGCGCATTGGGACTCCGAGCGCAGAGAAAAGGTTTACTCTCTTGAGCCCAGCGACAATTTCGTTATTTGGCGTCGAGGGGTTGGGGTAAATCACAGGGTTGGCTGAATCAAGCGTTGCCGCAGCAACCTCAAGAGCTACTTCAAGCATATCTCGCTCGCCGCTTAGCACTCCGACGCTGCCGCATGTGACCAGGTTGCCATTTTCATCATTAATATAGACAATCATCCGGGAGATGCGCAGCATTGTGGCTCCGGCATCGGCCGCCGCAGCGAATGTAGAATCTTCTTGGGCTCCACTCAGTGTCTTGGAAAGGTTTGACAACGCAACCACAATTCCATAGTGATCTTGTGGATCATTCCCACCGGCTTTTGCAACGCCTTTGAGCATTAAAGATTCTCCGTTTTGCGCAACCCAGAATTATATGAATGGGGATTATATAGGAGCAGCTAACCCTGAGTATATCATCGGCATTTCGCGGTGTCAAATGGAGGGTGAAATTGCAAGAGTGGCTTGAATTCTGAAATACGGCGGGACTCTTGAAAGTTCGCTATGTTTCGGAACTATTTTTCGTCCCTAAGCCCAGCCGTTCTTATGTAAACTTGTTCTTTTGTCTTGCCTACTTCTTAACCACCGCGCTTGCATTCAACCTGCGTTCGCCCTCGACGGTGGCTAGAGCGCCGGTGACGTCCACTATCTGCCCTTCACTGACCGCTGCGTCTGACTGCACACGCAGGCCTGGGAGGCGGCTGGAGCTTTGGACATAGAAGAAGCCGTTATATGCCGCCGCAACCGTGAGGCCGCGCAGGGTGAGCGTAACGCCATCCGGTATCGCTTTTGCCGGGGATGTCGTTGAGAGCTCTATTGGCTTCACGTAGAAGAGCAGGCGCTCGGCCATGCCGGCGGATATGTTGACCTGGGCGAGCGGTGGGTCAAAGATCGCATACGTGCTTTTTGGCAGAACCGAATGTGAACCCATGACCACCTCTGGGAACACGAAAGAGCCGCTTTGCGAAGTCGTTACTGAAAGATTTTCCGGTGAGAGTTCGACGGTTGCGCCCGAAAGCCCGCTGCCCATGGTTTCGACCTCATATTTATCGCATTTGAAGCCATAATCGTTGTTGCCCGGGTCGCTTGTGAGCATTATCCTGGCGATGTTGCCGCTGACCCAGGGAGTCCAGAGGTCTGTATAGGCATCGGTGAAAATCTCGATGATATTGTCTTCGCCGTCCATGAGATAGACGTAATCCCAGGCGGGTTCAGTTATGAGAATGGAGAAATGCAGCCGAATTCGGGTGGCATTGGGGTCAGCTGTTATCTGCCAGGTCTCGGAATAGTTATCCGGGTATGGGTGCGGAGACTGAATATTGGCCGCGACGGTCTGTGATGAGACCATAAGGGTTTCACCCGAGATAGAGCCGGGCGGGAATGCCGTGAAGTCCACCCCGGACAGTGTGCCGCCAGCCGGGATTTCTACGGTTTTTGAGGCCGGTTGGAACTTCCAGTTGGCCTTTGCCGGTGTTATGGTATAAGTGCCGGCTGGGACTGAGTTCAGGCTGTAAGATCCGTTGGCGGCGGACCTCGAGCTTGCGCTTGTTGGCGTGATGCTAAGTGTAACCCCTTCAACCGCGCCTTGCCCGATCAAATCGGTCTCATAACCATCAGCAAAGAATCCGTAGCCAATGTTTCCGTAGTCATTTGTGATGAGTCTGATCTTAATGGCGTTGCCCGCAGCCCATGAGCTCCAGATATCCTCACCCTTGTCTGTGAAAGTATCAATGATGTTATCATTGGCATCCAGAATGTTGATCATGTCACCGTCGCTCATGAGGTCAATTTCGGCGAAGTGAACCCGCACGCGAGTCGCACCGTCGTGAGCTGTGATGGTGTAGGTCTGGTCGAAACTATTAAGATACGGATGCGGGCATTCGATTATGTGGCTTACAACTCCGCCCACCGCGCCCGTGACCGTACCGGCGAGGTTGCCCGGAGCGCCGCTTCCCACAAAATCTACGTTAGTGACAGCGGAACTGACTACATTAATAGTCTTCGCGCGCGGGGTGAATGTCCAGCCCAGCTTCGATACCTGCACCGAATAGGCGCCAGGCGGGACATGGGTCAGATACTTGCCGGTCGTATTCGTGGTGACCCTCTTTATACCGCTCGACGAAACCAGGGCAACAGTAGCGCCCGATACCCCCGCGCCGGATGCCGTCTTTACCGTGCCCGAAATATAAGTATTTGGCAGCCCGCCGGAAACCGCCAGCGCATAGTCCTGCGGGCCCATCGGGACATTGTAACCCGTCACGCTCAGTGTGTAAGCGCCTGCTTCGGGCTGTTTTATCTTCACCTGCTCGATGTTGTTCGTTCGGTCGGAAGGTTTGTAGATCTTGCCCGTGGGCGAAGTCACGGTTATATCCAGATCATTGACGAGCTCTTTGGCTGCGTGTACCGAGCCCGGGTAATCGCTCCAGACAATGGTTGCCTTGAATGGGACAGAGGTGTCTGTCACCAGATACTGAAAGTCAGCAGATGCCCCGGTGGAAAGGCCTGTGGAAACGTCTGCAAACTCGTTTACTGTTGGAGGATCCGGGCATAGAGATTGCTTGACGTTCATTCTGCCCCATCCCTGGGAAAAGTCCGGCGCCGGTTGCAGTTCCAGGAATGAACCGGCGCCATATTGGCCCGGAGCCATGTCTACGGCGCCCTGCAAAAGAGTCGCCTTGACCATTGCCGCACTCGGGTTTATGCCCTTTTCTTTCTGGAGATATTCGCGCACCAGCGCTGCAGCGCCTGCGACTTGTGGAGTGGACATACTCGTGCCGCCCCAATAGATGTAGTTCGAGTCAAATGCCTGCCAGCCGGAGATGTTGGCAGCGTGGGTGCGTGAGGAAATGATATTGGCGCCGGGGGCGCAGATATCGGGTTTGATGCGGTTATCATCGGTCGGCCCCCTGCCGCTATAGGCCGCCATGCCGTTTATGTTGTTGCTGACGGGGTCGTATTTGATCGGTGCGGCCGGGTAGCTGCTTGGCCAGGCGATTCCGTAGCCCATCTGATAGCCCCCAGAGGTGCGGTCGCTCTCTGTTGCGCCCACGGCAATGCAGTTCTTGGCTGTGGCGGGGGCATAAATGGAGTCTTTTTCCACTATACCATCGCCGTTTTTATCCTCAGCTTCATTGCCGACCGCAAACACCACGTTGAAGTCTTTGTTGTCCCAAATGAACTGGTCAACCTCGTTTGAATAGACCGTATACTGACCGGCGACCGAAGTTCCCCAGCTATTGCTGTGCACTCGGACGCCATCGTCATAGGCAGGCTGGAAGAGTTCTCCAAGGTGCAGCGGCGGGAAGACGAATTGTCCGCTGTCGCCTATGGATTGAAACACCAATTTGGCTTCGGGAGCCACTCCCGCGAATGAGTTATTGTAGCTGTGAGTGAATGCGCTGCTGCCGGATAGCGCGCCTGAACCAAGCATAGAGCCGGTGGTGTGGGTGCCGTGGCCGTTTAGATCGCTCCATTCCCCGGGCCTGCGAAGGGTGTAGAACTTATTGATGCGGCCTGCGAAATCAGCGGAGATGGTATTGAGATCGCCAGTATCCAGGCCAGCATCGGCTATTCCGACAATCTGCCCGAAACCGTAAAACCCGAGGTCCTGGCGAACATCCGAGATGCCTGAGATGACCCCTGCGGCGTCATTGCAGAGTTTTGGCTGCACGTAAGGTTCTATCCAGGCAACTTCGCCCGATTTAGCCAACTCAGCAAGCTGAGATGAGTCGGCGAGCACGCGGCACACTTCCTCGCAGGACATATTGCCGCACTTTATCTCATGCGCTTTCGCTTTCTTAATAACGCGGTCGGCCTTTTTTCCGGGGAACATTCGCACGATATACTGGCCGAGTTTTGTTTTGGCCGAAGAGGCAAACTCACGTTTGTATTCCGCATAAAACGGTCCGACCCAATCTACGAATGCGAGCTTTCTGATAGCCTTGCAGCATGAGTGCTCGATTCTCACGAGAAACGTGAAATCCGGAATGTATTCCAGAATCTCAGCGCCCGCTAGTGTGAGCGCCAGCCTGTCTTTGTCTGTCACTGGCCCATTAAGTGAAACCAGATAGTACCCGGCGCCTCTGGCAGGCGCAAGATTCGCCGCCGAAAGAGTGCGCTGATATCTGGTGTCTATTGTGCCGCTCTTCAGATATACCGTGGCGGCGTGAGTCTTGACAACCGCGCATACGATGACAAATATGACAACGGCGATTATTAGAACATTTCGTTTCAAATTATCCGATCCCCTGATTTTGGTTTGTTATC
>JAPLCU010000005.1 GCA_026392045.1 Armatimonadota bacterium | reverse complement strand
CCTGCGACAAGTCCCGCAAGGTCAATAGCAACAATGCGTTTGTCTTTCAGAGTTTCAGGGGTGTCCCCGCTGATTATTCTCTGCGCCAGACCTTCAGCAATTGCCGTTTTACCAACACCCGGTTCGCCTATGAGACAAGGGTTGTTCTTGGTCCTGCGCGAGAGAATCTGAATGACGCGCTCTATTTCAGTGTCCCGACCGATACACGGGTCTAACTTCTCCTGCCGAGCAAGTTCGGTATAATCTCTGCCGAACTCGTCCAGTGTAGGAGTTCTGGATCGCGTGCGTGTGGAGGTAACTGCTGTTGTCTCGCCGTCTTGCAAGTTCATCACCTCTTTGCGAGTCCGTTCGATATCTACTCCCAGTTTTTGCAGAACACGGGCGGCCATGCCTTCTCCCTCTCGGATCAAACCAAGAAGCAAATGCTCTGTACCGATGTAATTATTATTTAAGTTTCTGGCTTCGTCGTATGCTAAGTCTATTACCCGCTTGGCCCTCGGTGTTAATTGCATATCCTGACCAAGTCGCCCATCACCCCTGGTGACCTGGCGCTCGATCTCGGATCTGATTCTTCCGAGGCTCACACCCATTCGGTCTAAGATTCTAGCGGCGACGCTATCGTTTTCACGCACCAGACCGAGCAACAGGTGCTCGGTGGAGACATAATTCTCACCAAGCCTTCCGGCTTCTTCCTGGGCGAAAAACACAACTCTTCGTGCTCGCTCCGTGAACCTCTGCCACATATACGTTTCCCCCTTTGCTATAGGTTGGCAGTTTGCGGTTAACGGTTAACGGTTGGGGACTATTCCCGAACCGCCAACTGGCAACCGACAACCGCTAACCCTCATTTATGTATAAGCTCCGCAATTTATTGCGCAATAGTTTGGCGCGCTCAATTCCGGCGCCTGTATCGTCTCTCGATCCAACTCGCATGCTGAGCTCCGTCGAAGCACGCATTCCAGCGAGTAGTTCATTCATCAGCGCCCCCGAACCGTTTTCCACAAATCCAAGCGCGGTCGCCAATCTCAACGACGACATAAGTGTAAATGCCTGCTGAGGCGCTACACGCATTGATGTTTGGAGAGTCTTAAGAGACTTAGCCGCATCATTTAATATAGACGTTCTATGTCTGCTTAAAAGTTCCTTCCTTGCAAGGCGCTCTTGAGCCAAAAGATATGCAGTGACCGAGCGCACTCGTTCTACGATCTCGCGCTCGTTGAGCCCCAGTGTAACTTCATTAGATACCTGAAAAAGATCTCCGAACGACTGGGTTCCCTCTCCGAACACTCCTCGGACAGACACCCCAAGGTCATAAGCGGCCCTCAGTTGCTCATTGAGCTTCCGAGTAAGCCTCATTGCCGCTAAATGCATCATCGCAGACACCCTCAAGCCGGTCCCCACGTTAGATAGGCTCGCGGTCAGATAACCATAAGTGTTCGAGAAACCATAAGCCAGCTTCTGCGCTAACACATCATCCGCCCAATCGACCATCTCCCAAGCCTCTTCACAAACCAGGCC
This sequence comes from Armatimonadota bacterium, assembly GCA_026392045.1. Classification (GTDB taxonomy): domain Bacteria; phylum Armatimonadota; class UBA5829; order UBA5829; family UBA5829; genus JAMCYN01. The sequence continues at coordinate 4,931 of JAPLCU010000005.1, read as the reverse complement.
GCTCAGAATAATCTGCAGCCGGAGATGATCTTCCTCATTTATCATTATCGACAATCTGCCCCGCGGTTCTAAGACTATTGCGCGTCCTTTTCCACCAATTATTTGTTCCACGCTTGCCAGGTGGGCATCCAAAAGAAAACTTTTCACTTCATCAGAAAGTTTATCCACGCTTGCCAGCTCGATTCCAGGGAACTTTTCAGCCAATCCGCTGAGAGCTTGGCGCACCTCGCTCACTATCATGGTTAAATCTTCCCCGGAAGCGCGAGATGGAAACGGAAACTCTGCAAGACTGCGGGCAAGCCGGGCGCGGGTCGAAATAACTACATCCGAATCTGGGCCATCGCCCTTAAGCCAGTCGGGAATGTTTGATTCGAGGGGGTTCATCTTTCAGGTGTCTTTCCCATGTGTAAGGTGTGTCCCTGCGCCACTTTTATGGCGTTTTCGATTTCTCCCCCAAACTTGCCGTAGCACGCACAGCAACCTGGCCTGCCGCCGACAACTATATCAGCGAGAGTTGTTCCGCAAAGCCTGCAGCTATACGCAGTGTCCGATCCGGCTCCCCGGTCCATTCCCAGAACCATTCCGTCCAAATCCAGCCCGTTCTTGACATATACCCGAGTCAGCTCCTCAGCGCACTCGCAGCAAACAAACGTTCGGTATGTATCATCTCGCCGCCGGCGAACTACAACAAGCTTCGCCGGACGAATAGAGCAACATTCACATATTGGGTTTTCTACAGCCAAATCTTTACCCTTAATCAGTAAGAGCTCAGTCTTAATGTCTTGTCATTCCGAACTTGATTCGGAATCTAAGTATCAAACGTAACAGATCCTGAATCGAGTTCAGGATGACAAGTATCCTCACGAAGAGTGAGCACATACCTTAATCAGCTCTCATGCTAAAGGCTTGCAATATAGCCATGGAACGCTTCCATCAGCTTCTTGGTGATCGGACCGGGCTTGCCATCGCCGATCAAACGAGCATCCAGCTTCACCATCGGAATAACTTCCGCCGCTGTTCCGGTCAGGAACGATTCATCGGCTGTGTAAAGGTCAAATCTCGAAAATGTGCCCTCAATGACCTTTACTCCCATTTCGGTAAGCAGATTAATCGCGGTAAGGCGGGTGATACCCTCAAGAATCCCGAGGTGCGCAGATGGCGTATACACCACGCCGTTTTTCATAAAGAATATATTATCGCCGGTGCATTCCGCCACATAGCCGTCTTCGGTAAGCATCAAGCCTTCGCCGGCGCCCACCTGGTTCGCTTCGAGTTTGGCTTGGATGTTGCACAGATATTTGCCCAGTGACTTAATCCGCGGCTCAAGAACCTGCGGATTCGCCATTCTGGTTGCCACAGTCACTACCTCAAGGCCATTCTCATACATCGACTTGGGATACAGCGACAATCTGTCCGAGGAAATGACCACGGTAGGATCACCCTTGATATTCTTCGGGTCGAGCCCCAGCGCTATGCCTCTGGTCACGGTCACTCTCACATATCCGTTTGTGACAGCGTTCATTTCCAGCAATTGCTCTACATTGGCAATAAACTGTTTTCTGCCGTAAGGCATCTCAATGCCGAGCGCCTTCAAAGAATTGTAAAGCCGGTCTATATGCTCAAACAGCTTGAACGCTTTGCTGTTGTAGGCTCTAATACCCTCAAAAGCTCCGTCGCCGTAAAGGAAACCGTGGTCATAAATCGATACATGTGCCTGTTCAGACGACACAAACTGACCGTTCAGAAAAACCCATTTGTCCATTCCATAATTCTCCGTGTCTAAATTATAACATGACACCACAGCAATGCTTAAGGTTATTATAGTGGGTTATTGCCCTGAAATCAAGCTCGAAAAATAGCAGGAAATGCAAGCGCCTGCTGAGTTGCGTAATAGGCACGATAGCCCGATGGTTAGATGGTATGATGGCGGAGACAGCTTGATCGTTACGTTCGGATGCTGCGGGAATGGCGCTTAGTGATAAGGCAGAACTGTTCATCAAACGTCAATTCCCGCAGCCTACCAACACAGTTTCTGTTTCGGGCGCGATAGAGATATCGCGCCCAATCAGACAGTCCCTTCGGGGCTCTCCACTCTCCACTCTCCACTCTCCACTTTCCACTTTCCACTTTCCGCTGCCTTCGTTTTTGCCCATTGACATCTCTACGATTCGGGGATATACTGAGGGCGGATGGATAGGTCTTCTCCATTACTAAAATCATTTGGTGACAGCTATGGCCGACGCAATGGAAGAGTTCATTATTGGCGTAGACGCATTCAAAACCGGTGATATCGAGAAAGCTATTAAGCGCCTGGAGCTTTCCACGCATCTTAATGGCAAAAATCACAAGGCTTTTGCGTATCTTGGCGCTGCTTATGCGGCAATGAATAGGTATAATGAAGCGATTGGCGCCTTCAAGGTATCCGAGCAGCTTAGTCCGGGCGTTGCGAGCATTCACTATAACATCGCACAGGCGTATGAAGCGGCTGGAGTTTTCGGCGAGGCTGAGTTCGAATACAAGCGCGCTCTTCAGGTGGACCATAAATACATAAAAGCTGCTGATGCTCTGAAACTGCTCGAGACGCGGATGAAGAATGTCAAAACAATGAGTGTTGAACACGAAGCGAGCGAGCCCGAAACTCCCCCTGATACTTTGCCGACCGCCTGATATTAGCTTGATGTTGGCAATGCAGGGTCAAACGCTTCGATTTATCACCGACTCAGCCAGGTTAACCAGCGCGGATTTATACTCAGAATCCGCCAGGCAACTCAACTGCGCCAAGGCCTTCTCGGCGCAATCAACTGTCACCTGCCTGGCTTGTTCGAGCGCGCCGCATGCAATCACTTTATCAGCTATACCCCTCACTTCATCTCTGGTTATTTGGCTATTGCCAAGCGATCCCAGAAGCAATCTGCGGTCTTGCGGGTCAAGATATTCAAGAGCGATGAGCGCCGGCAGCGTGAACTTGCCGTGCATGAGGTCGGTTCCGATCTCCTTGCCGATCAGGGCGGGGTCTCCGGCAATATCCAGCAAGTCATCGGTAATCTGAAACGCGAATCCCACCTGCAGGCCATACTCGCAAAGGGCGGCGCAGGTGGCGGCTGGCGCTTCAGCGATTATTGCGCCGCATTCGCAGCACGCGCCCATAAATGCTGCGGTCTTACCTTTTATAATCCGCCAGTAGTTTTCTTGCCAGGCTTCTATGCTGCCCTCGCTGGAGGCCTGCAGAATTTCGCCTTCAGTCATGGTGACCGCTGTATTAGAGAGGACGCGTATGATTTCATTATTATGCTCCAAGGACAGGAGCGCGAACGCTTTGGCGAGTAAATAATCACCGCCGAGCACGCTCATTTTGTTGCCCCACTTGGCGTTGGCCGTAATTGTGCCCCTGCGCTCGGATGTCTCATCAACTACGTCATCATGCACCAGCGAAGCCATGTGCACGAGCTCGGACGCTGTCGCAAAATTGATTATCCGCTCAATATCCGCCATTGGGTCGGTCGCCAGGGCGCAGAGAATTGCGAGCGCAGGCCTGATTCGCTTTCCTCCCGCTGAAAACAGATGCATTGAGATGTCAAACGCCGTGTCTACTTCAGAGGCGACGGTTTCGCCGAGTTTGCGTTCAACTTTATCCAAATAGGGCATTGCCGAGACCAGCCACGCAGAGCCATCCTGAGCTCCGTCGAAGGATCCTGAGCAACCCTTATACAGCGCATGAGCGTTCATTGAGCTAACTCCAAGTATTTCCAAACAGGGTATCAAAATCCTGTCATTATCAAACACCCTGTCATTATCAAACACCCTGTCATCCCGAACTTGATTCGGGATCTACTTTGCTTACAACACAGACCCTGAAACAAGTTCAGGGTGACAAATACCCAACTGAGACGGGCTTTTTGCCGATGTGTATACATACGGCGCCAAACATCATATCATGAAAACAGACATCGTGCAGGCCGCTTTTTTCAAACCGCGCTGCAAGTTCCTCGCGGCCTATGAAATCTTTTGCCGATTGCGGCAGGTATTCGTAAGCGCTGCGCCTTGCTCTAAAAAAACGCGCGGTGTATGGCGTGAGCACATAAAAATAAAGCATCCAGGGCAGCCGCAGAATTGGCGAGCGTATCTGGCTGATCTCCAGACAAATCACCTTGCCGCCCGGCTTCGTTACACGAGCCATCTCGCCGATTGCCTTATCAATATCCGCCACGTTTCTTATCCCGAACCCGACCGTGACACAGTCGAAAGAATCATCTTCAAACGGCAAATTGCAGACGTTGCCAACCAGAAACTCAATATTATGCCGCCCGCACCGGCTTGCTTTAGCCTTGGCTAATTCTATCATCGGCGCGGCAAAATCAACGCCAACAACGCTGCCCTCAGGCCCCACGGTATTCGCTAGATCAAACGCAAAATCGCCCGTGCCGCAGCAAACATCCAGCGCCCGCCCGCCTGCCTTAAGCCCCGACATCGAAACGGCATGCCGCCGCCAGGCTTTGTGCCGCGTCAAGCTTAGCACGGAATTCATGAAATCATATTTTGGCGCAATCGCGGAAAAGAGGCTTTCTACATAAGCCTCTTTCTCGGCGCCCGACGGACTTTTGTTCATATTATTAGCGTCAGCCAAAACTCAACTGACTAATTGTATTATAACCAAAACAAGGGCATGCAGTCAATGGAAGGGAAAGCGGAAAGCGGAGAGCGGAGAGTCGGGAAGGGAGTGTCAAAAAAATGGCGCACCCGGCGCGATTCGAACGCGCGACTTCTTGCTCCGGAGGCAAGCGCTCTATCCACTGAGCTACGGGTGCATGGGACAACAGATTATATCACGCAGCCTTCTCATTATCAAGCCGAGCATGATGCTTATATGGGGAGGGCGAGGCTCCCGCCGAGCCTTAGTTGCTTCGGTATCCTGATGCCGAAGCCTTGGTCTT
>JAPLCU010000051.1 GCA_026392045.1 Armatimonadota bacterium | reverse complement strand
AACCGTGCTCAAATGCGGGGGGCAACGCACTATGTCGTTAGAAGCCGGGATCATAGGAATCGAGATCAATTCTAGGGTTTGGGTACGATTCTTAAATGAGGCAACGATTCATTTTGGGTACGATTTTAGATGAGGCAACGCGCAATATAAAAAGAGGATTCTGGAAGCGCATAATACAAGATTATCGTTAGTAAGAACCTATCAAACATACCTGTCCGCTACAATAAGAGTATATGGCTTGGCAAGTTACAAATTCCTGCGAAAATCAGGAATTTTTAGCACATTTGCAGGGACATGGGCTTAAAAGTTATCAAGCTGCTCATCCTTCGAGTGGCCTCACCCCTGGGAGAGGGAGCATGTATTAAGGGGCAGACAAATTGTCTGCCCTTTAATCACAGTTGCTTAGATGAGTTGATTGGGAGATTGTCCTACGGAGTAGTAGGGCGCGGCGCGCGCGGCACATTAATCTCTTTGAGCTTGGTCCTCTGCGCCTCGGTCAACTCCTTGTTGATGTCTTCCAACAATTTGGCCTGGTTGGCCTTATTGATCTCATCGATTTTGGTCTGCTGCTCTGGGGTCAGGTCGAGCTGAGCCATGAGGCCCATTATACCAAAACCACCGAAACCACCTCTGTTGTTGCGGGCACCTGGTGCTCCCGTAGTGGGTGCGCCACCACCAGGAGCGCCGCCACGGCCTCGGCTTGCGAGAAGCGCAGTAACAACTTCATCCTGCTTAGCTGCTTCAATGGCGGGTGTGACTGCTTTGAGCACGTCTTTGATAGCAGTGGTAGCTGTTGCCTTAAGGGCATCAACCTTGGTCTGCTTCTCAGCATCGGTACCGGTTTCCTGCATTATAGCTCTGGAATCTGTGCGGAACTTGGTTGAGATATCGCGAAGACTTGTGATCTGAGCTTCAGAAAGACCAAGACCCGCAACGGCCGGACCGACTCTATCCTGGCGAGCTCCGCCGCCGCCTCCGCCGCCTCCCTGCGCAAATGCACAAATGGAAAGTGCAAGCAGGACAGTTACAAACAGTGCTGTTAACTTCATCTTTAGATTGCCTCCTTCGGTTTTACCGATAACCTTTTCCTACTTACGTTTAGACGATCAGTTAATGGGTCGGTTTCAATTATTTGAAACTATTTTTTCTGGTGTTTTTACCAGGTCTGCCCAGAGCCGCTACGCGCTGTGCTCTATGTCTCATTATCTTATTGAACTTAGCCTTTTGCTCATCTGTCAGCAGCGCTCGTATCTTTGCTATGGAATCCTGCTTGATCTGCATAATATTCTGCCGACGATCTTGCCTGGTGAGCGAAGTGTTTGCCTTGACAGCTTTTACTTCTACGCGAGCAGCCTGTTTTATGCCTTTGATCTCGGTTTTTTGTGCCGAGGTGAGGTTGAGCTGTGCGAAACGCCCATGCTTTGCCGCCCGCATTGCCAGCTTACCTTGCTTTGATGGGTTTTGCGCCAATGCGCATAAGGCAAAGGCAAATAGCAGGACAGTAATGATCAGTGTGATCTTCATTCTCATTTGTGTGGTCTCCTTTCTGTTCCATGGCGTTTTGATTGGAAAGAAATAGTAGTAAAGCCTATTTCTTTGGTTTTGGGCCAACATACGTTTTCGAGCCCGGGCCGGGGCCTTTGCCAAACTCTGGGCGCTGTTTTCTCATTTCCTCGAGTTTTTTCTTTTGCGCAGGAGTGAGAATTGCGTTCATTTTCGTTCTTGATTGCTTGCGAAGATCCATCATCTTCTGCCGCTTTGCGTCCTCGCTGAGTTTGGAGTTCGACATAATGGCCTGCATGGTTTTGCGATCAGCCTTTCTGATTGCTTCCATCTTGGTCTTTTGGGCGGCTGTGAGATTGAGCATCGGAAATCCGCCATGCCTGGGGCCGCCGGGGCCGACGTGCGTACTTACTTGCTTTTGAGCCTGTTTGGGCGGTGGCTTTAGCATCGGCTTGCCTGGTTTAGCAGCGGGCTTGGGGGCTAATGCACATGCAGCAATTGCAAGCATCAGCATAGTGACAATGAGTAAAGCTTTTGTTTTCATAACATAGGTCTCCTCAAATGTTTATCGATTCTCTATGATGTATAGACGTTTGAATACCGATTTGGTTTCAAAATCATTGAGTTTTATCCAGAACTCGTCTGAACAAAGCGCTTCGCACGAGTTTTGAATTATGAGTTCTGAATTATGAATTGGGGAAGGGACGGGCTGGATTGCAAATCCACCCGAACAAAGTTTTATGGTCTGATGGGCCGATGGCGGGGATGATTTCCCGAAACATCACTTCTGCCCCAGAAACTTCTTGACACTTGCGCTCACTCGGATTATACTTCGACTATCAATTAAGCTTATGGAGAACAACATGACATTAGTTACTAAGCCGACCGACGGCGATACCAAGTGGTTCGTAAAAGATAGATTTGGGATGTTTATTCATTGGGGGCTTTATGCCCTGCCTGCGCGGCATGAGTGGGTCAAGCAGACCGAGCAGATTCCTGATGATGTTTATGATCAGTATTTTAAGCATTTCGACCCTGATCTCTATGACCCGGAAATGTGGGCTCAGGCGGCGTCGAACGCAGGCATGAAGTATTTCGTGGTCACAACCAAGCACCATGAGGGGTTTTGCCTGTGGGATTCTGAGCTTACGGATTATAAGTGCACCAATACGCCTTATGGCAAGGATTTGCTGCACCCGATGGTGGATGCATTCCGCGCGCAGGATATGAAAGTTGGGTTTTACCATTCGCTTATAGATTGGCATCACCCCGAGTTTCCTATAGATGCGCTTCATTCTCAACGCAGGAACCCGGATATTGTTGAGATCAACAAGAAGCGGAATATTAAGAAATATGCTGAGTATCTGCATGGCCAGGTGCGCGAGCTGCTCACCGGGTTCGGGAAAGTCGATATAATGTGGTTCGATTTCAGCTATCCGGACATTACCTGGATCACGCCTTATGTGGATGGCATTCCCACACTTGCAGGAAAAGGGAAAGACGATTGGCAGAGCGAAAAGCTTTTGAAGATGATCCGCGAGCTTATGCCGAATGTTATTTTGGATGACAGGCTCGATCTGCCGCATGGTTGGGATATTAAGACCCCCGAGCAGTATCAGCCGCGTGAGTGGGTGACCGATGAGGGGCAGCCGGTGGTTTGGGAGGCTTGCCAGACATTCTCGGGTTCTTGGGGTTATCATAGAGATGAGGCGTCGTGGAAGAGCCTTGACCAGCTCCTTCACATGTTGATCGATACGGTGAGCAAGGGCGGGAATTTGCTGTTGAATGTTGGCCCGACCGGCAGGGGCGAGTTTGATGTGCGCGCTTTGGACAGGCTCAACGGCATGGGCGAATGGATGCAGCGCCATAACCGATCTATTTACGGCTGCACCCAGGCTCCGTTGGAGTTTAAGGCTCCCGAAGATTGCCGTTTGACATATAATCCTGACACGAAACGGCTGTATGTGCATATATTCGCATGGCCGTTCTTGGGGTTCTATATGGATGGGTTCGCCGATAGGGTGGAATATGCTCAGCTTTTGAACGACGCGTCTGAAGTGAAATTCAAGAAAGTGGATGACAGCGGCGAGCACAAGAATACGCTTCGCCTGGAGCTTCCGGTTCACAAGCCGAATGCGGCAGTGCCGGTTGTGGAGTTGTTTTTGAAGTAGTTTAGGAGTTATTAATGAATATATTTGCTCGTGTCGCGGGCGCGGCGTTGGTTGCCTGCGTTTTTGTGGGGGTGATTGGCTGTTCATCTGGTAAGCCGTCATCGACTGCCCCTGCCGTCAAACCATCGCTTGAAAAGCGATTCTGGGACTGGTTTGGGAAGAATACTAATAGGCTTGCTGCAGTGAAGACCTGTCACGAAAGAGTCTGTGACGAGCTTGCCGTGCAAATGCACAAGATAAACAAGCATCTGACGTTTGTTTTCGGCCCCGTGAAGGATGGCCGCCGTGAGTTTATAGTTAGCGCAGACGGCATTCTCAGCGCATTTCCTGCCGTAAAGAATCTGGTTGCGGCCGCTCCGGATATACCAGGTTGGCGTATTATTGCCTTTCGCCAACCCGATAGCATCAGCGCTCGTATACGAATAGACGATCACGAGCTCGGATCAGAAGACATCTGGTTCACTGCTAGCCCGAACGGAGATAAATTCGATATTCACCTCCTAATTAAAGGAGCGACTGAAGATGACAATGCCTTAATGCAGTTGGCTTTCATCGTGCTGGATCACACTTTGGGTGAGTATTGCGTCGAGACGAAGCTCGGTAGAATTGGGCTTGGTCCATTGCCAGATGACCCTGCGGCTTCAGGTCTCAAGCCATTGTTGGAACTTGCGGACGTTGTAAACGGAGGAAATACTCATGATTAACCATATAATTGTTCGCATTGCGGGCGCTATGTTGGTTGCCTGCTTTGCAATAAGCGGCTGCATGGGTGTTAAGCAAACGTCGCCTGGCGGTACAGTGTCTGCTCCATCTAGCAAAGTTTCTGCGCCGGTTATTTCAACCGCCAAATCAATCTCGCCTGCCGACAAGAAGAAAGCAGATGCTTTTTGGAAGAAAGGCATAGCGCTCAGTAAGAAAGGCAAATATAAAGAGACGATAGTGGAAGTAAGCAAGGCCATCGAGATCGACCCGAACAACGAAGAGTATCGGTATGACAGGGGCGGCAACTATCTGGCGCGCAAAGATTATCGCAAAGCCCTGGCTGATCTCAATAAGGCTATAGAGCTTCGTCCAGATATGACAGACGCCTATTATCTGCGAGCGCTGGCGTATTGCTTGAATGGCGATTCTGCGAATGCTGTTGTGGATTACAATGTGCTGATTTCCCTCGGGGAGAAAAACGATGCCCTGTATTTGGGACGCGGTAGAGCATATCATCAAATGGGCAATCTCGACCGCGCCAGAAGCGACTACATGACAGCTATAAAGCTGGATCCGAAGAATGATGAAGCGCGTGAGTTGCTGAAGAGGCTTGCGGCCGGGAAGAAGCCTGGCCCGGTGAAGTGGTAGGGACGAGAAGGCCAGGGTGAGCTTCGGCACAAAAAGCGTGCTCGAAGCATCGTATTGTAGTGAGTTGGTTTGTAAGATGCTAACCTGCAGCTTTACGTTTCTTGGGCGCAAGTTTGATCAGGCTCCGAAGAGTTTCATTTACCGAATCGGAGTCTGGGAAATATTCTCTTACATCTGGCGCAAGCATAATAGCTCCATCTTCCAGAGTATAGTTCTGCACATATACACTACCGTCCTCTTTGGTAATCTGGACTGCATGGCCCTGCTGATAAGCCTTGTGATGCTTACCTCGAACCCCTGTACTGAAGTCATATTCAGTTGCCATATTCGCCTCTTCTGTCTTTTTTGAGTTAGATGTCATTTTTTTCATATGCCCTGCGTTCTGCGGCAGTTGCCTTGCGAGCGCTTATTATACGTATATTTGGATTTCGCTCTGTATACACGACAACTAGTAGCCTCCGGTTTGCTGACAGCCCAACGTCAACGAACCGATTCTCATCATTGGAGTGTGCGGCATCCTGGATGGTCAGCGATAATGGATCACCAAACACAGTTTTCGCTTCATCAAAGCTTATTCCATGTTTCTTTAGGTTTGATTCAGATTTGGCTTCATCCCATTCGAATAATAATTTCACTGATGCGTCAGCCTCCGGTATCAGTCTACTCGTAGCTATTGATCTTGTCAATGATGATTCTCGAAAATCTTGTTGGTTTACCATTGATGTGGTACACATTACCAGGTTGCGGATAAGGTCACTTTTCTGGTATAGATTGTTTGTTCAACGAACAATAATACCTGGAGGTTCCTTATCCGCATGCAAAGTATACGACAAATGGCTCAATTTCGACAGCGTGTTGTAAAAGAGGCACAAAAAAGCGGTAATGTCAGCTTTGCTGCAAGAAAGTTTAGAGTTAGTCGGCAAAGCGTCCACCGATGGATGCTGCGTTGGGATGGCAGTCTGGCTTCGCTGATGGATCGTTCGCACAAGCCAAAGCGGCATGGTATGCAAGCAAGATGGCGACCAAGGTTGTCCCCATTCTGAGCGTGGGCGAAAAGGGCTATATCGGCGGCGCGCAGGTCTCGGGACCAGCTGCGCAGGTCGAAATGGTGGACGCCGTTTTTCAATATGAGCAAAACTTCAGTAACAATAACTATCGGGCAAAGGTTCTGCTTCCCAGCGCGAGCCTGAACCCGCTGAAACTTGAGCGAGTGCCCAAGGTGGGCGTGACCGCGATAATTGATTATTCCCTGGATGGCAGCCTGCGCTATAAGACCGTCGGCACGGGCATACAGGCTGGTAATGTTATTCGAGGCGCAGCGGTGTTGATTGCCGTGAAGAACTTTGGCTCGAGCATCAATAATACGCTCAATACATTGACATTCAACAAGGGATTTGATACCAAAGTGCTGCCGATGGCGAGCGTTGGCGAGAAAATGTATTTGGGAGGCGGCCAGATTTCGGCTTCGATGTTTAAGCAAAGGGAAAATGTCCCCTTAACTGCAAAGGGATTTTGTCCCCTTTGGCTTTATTGGGTTTATCGCTTTTGTTGCTGAAACGGAAGTTTGGTGGGACGGCAGTAGCCGTCCCATTTCCGTATTCAGCCCCTCA
>JAPLCU010000180.1 GCA_026392045.1 Armatimonadota bacterium | reverse complement strand
TGGAGAGGTTCATCTTGCCAGCTTCATCTTCGAAGATTCTGAGGTTGGCAATTTTCTCCGCGAGATAATTTACATCTTTGCTGGCGTCATCTTTCGCAACACCCAGAAGAATGGCGAGTCCCTTTCCAATGCGGGATATTTTCAGCCCATCAACCGTCACGCTTGCCGACCGGACTCTTTGCGCCACAGCTTTCATAATAAGAGCTCATTCTCGGTATGTGAGGGGAGGGCGAGGCTCCCGCCGAGCCTTGTAGCTGCGAAGGGAAACGGCTCAGGGGGACCTTCGCCCTCCCATGGTCGCAGCGCTGAGTTTGTTTTTTAGATATTTGTCACATATTTGTTAATGCCCGGACAAAAAAAGCTTGTATGCACAGTTTAGCTGCATGTATGCTGGGGTAAAAGCATTGTGGTGATTAGCTCTACTAACGTAAACCAGGGATGGAGGGAGGTGTCCGTATGTCCACTCGGCTGAGGGGGTTCGCCTCCATGAACCCCGAAAAGCAAAAAGAGATAGCTCGCAAAGGTGGACGCGCCGCTCATCAGAAGGGCACGGCCCATGAGTGGTCCAGCGAGGAGGCACGTGTTGCCGGCCGTAAGGGCGGTGAAGCTAGCCACGGCGGAGGACGCAAGAAGAAGAGTTCGCCGTAGCGCTGCGCGACTCTCTTATGCTAATCTAAGTCGACGTGAGCAAGGCGGATTCGTGCTTTGGCAAAACGGCGGACCGATATGTTCGGCCCGCCGTTTTTGCGTCAAACTACCCTCAACATTGAGCGGCAAGTCATCGTTTACATCAAGCCATGATCCAACATGGAGTTGGCAACTTTAACGAAGCCGGCGATGTTCGCGCCAACCACGAAGTTACCAGGGCAGCCATATTCTTCAGCTGCGGAACTGGAAGCCTGATAAATCCTCTGCATAATCTCTTTGAGCCGCTTGTCCACTTCTTCGAAGCTCCAGCTCATTCTCATATCGTTCTGCTGCATTTCGAGACCGGAAGTGGCAACGCCGCCCGCATTAGCCGCCTTGCCCGGGCCGAATAGAACGCCAGCCTTGAGGAAGACTTCTACAGCCTCAGGGGTGCTGGGCATGTTAGCGCCTTCGCCAACAGCAATAACGCCATTCTTTACAAGCGACTTTGCGCCTTCAAAATCAAGCTCGTTCTGAGTGGCACAAGGCAAAGCTATCTTGCAAGGTATTGTCCAAATTCCCCGGCATCCTTCGACATACTTTGCTTTCGGGTGAATCTTCACATATTCACTGATCCTCTTGCGCTCAACCTCTTTGAGCTGCTGGATAGTTTTGAGCTTAATTCCTTCGGAGTCATAGATATAGCCGCCGCTATCAGACATAGCAACGCATTTTGCGCCAAGATGGGCAACTTTCTGAGCAGCATAGATTGCAACATTGCCGGAGCCGGAAACCACACAAGCAGCTCCTTCCATGCTCTTCTTGGCGCCCTTGAGCATTTCATCTATAAGGTAAACAAGGCCATAACCGGTCGCTTCTGTGCGAACAAGACTTCCGCCCCAGTTCAGACCCTTTCCAGTCAAAACGCTCTCAAAACGATTGGTAATTCTCTTATACTGGCCGAACAAATAGCCAATCTCGCGGGCGCCAACGCCGATGTCACCGGCGGGAACGTCAGTGTCTGCGCCGATATGCCTGTAAAGCTCAGTCATAAAGCTCTGGCAGAATCGCATCACTTCGCTGTCAGACTTACCCTTCGGGTCGAAATCACATCCACCCTTAGCGCCGCCGATGGGCAGTGTGGTCAGTGAATTCTTGAAGAGCTGCTCAAATCCTAAGAATTTGATGATGCCGAGGTTGACTGAGGGATGGAAACGGAGACCGCCCTTGTAAGGGCCGAGCGCGCTGTTGAACTCAATTCGGTAGCCGCGGTTGACTTGATACTCACCATTGTCATCCTGCCATGCTACACGGAATATTAGCTGGCGCTCTGGTTCGGTGATTCTCTCAAGGATTTTAGCGTCCTTGTATTCCGGGTGCTTGTCCACTACTGGCTTTAGCGAGCATAGGACTTCGTTGACTGCTTGAATAAACTCGGGCTGTGCCTGGTTCTTCTGTTCTACAATCTGTAGAACGCTGTCGATGTAACTCATTTGTTCCTCCAAAATGCGCATCTATTACGATGCAGACTGTTGCGCTTTTGGTAACAGTAGGAACAGGCGCTATGCGCGGCCATCGTGTTTAAGGCACAACCAGAGGTTTGCCACACCGCCGCAGCAATCAAACAGAATCTCTTATCGCAATGACAATGCGAGCAGAAAATCTTTATGCCGTTCCCAGGACTGCTATCCCAGGCGCTTAGTTGCGCGCGCATCATTGCACGAGAAAGACGCCTTTCAGCATCTCATGAGCGTCATCGCATAATCCAGCCACATCATCGTAGCAAAGATGAAAAAGCCCCTTCCACGTAACGTAGAAGGAGCCATCATTGTACCCTCGCCAGCGCCAATTACAGCGCCGGACAAGCAGCAACATTGCCACCTAATCTATTATACAACACAAATCGCTTAAATTCAACTGTTTAGATTAATTATTTTTTGTATGCCGCGGGAATGGCAGTCTTGGTGTATCGGGATTTGAGTGGAGCGTTAGCGGAACGGAAATCCCGATACAAAACTGCTTCCCAATTTCGGGATTTCCGGGTTGGGTTGTGCACTTGGATTATAGCTTGATAGATTGTGCTCCAACCCTCAAATCCCGAAAAACCGAATCAACTGTTTAGATTAAATATTTTTCACGACTCTTGGTATGCCGTGGGAATGGCAGTTTCAACTAATCTCGCAAATTACACTAAACGACAATTCCCGCATCTATGAAAATGCGTTTTTTGTCAAGACCCACGCTTAAATTTTTAGTCTATTACGCTTTCTAGGAGTCTTACGTCAACGGCGCCGCTATATCGGGCGCAAGATGACGTAAGGCTCCGGTCGGGTAAGCGGCA
>JAPLCU010000197.1 GCA_026392045.1 Armatimonadota bacterium | reverse complement strand
TTTCCAAAGAGACCGGGGTGGATATCCAGTCGGGCAAGAACGCTGATGACTGGCCAGTGCGGGATATCCCTTTAGTCGTATCCGTAAAAGACCTTCCTCTGGGCAAGCTGCTGCAGGCTATTGCTGATGCCACTCATCTTGCGCTGACCACTTCCACCGTCAAAGATATCAATCACTACAGGATCTGGCGCAGCCCAATGCGTCAGGATCAGTTGACAAATTATTTCAAGACTATCGAAGACACCAAGAAAGCCAAATTGAGCGCTCAGTGGGATGCGTGGGGCAAGCTCAAGGCAATAAGCAAATCTATTCCATCAATTACCTCGAGCAAAGAAGGCGAAATAGACAGGTCAGCTATGTTACAAAGCACCATTGGCATTATGGCAGCGCTTCCCGAGGGCTCCAAGGAAGCTGTGATGTCCGGTAAATTGCTTAGCTTCGATATGCAGTCCTCCTCTCCGCAGCTCGCGCGAGCCCTGAAGGGATATTACCAGAATCTCAAGTTGTATGAGAGGTCTTTTTATGAGTGGCAGCTTACACAGCCGAAGTTTCGTCCGAAGCCTCCGCGAGAAATGTCTGAATCTGAAATGGAGACTATCAAATTCGCTATTGGTAAACAGCAGTCTTTCAATCAATCACTCGGCTCAGAAATGGCTTTCGATGGTCGGTCTGAGTCAAAAACTCTGTCTCGCCTTTATGTGGGCTTGGATAGCAGCGCCGTATTCGAAGGCTCTTTTGACGTTTGGCCGTTGCCGGTATCGGGTGACGAGGCGCTTTCTTTGCTCGATGAGCATGACCCGTTCGATAATTTGGAGCCGCTTGTAACAAACTGTTCTCGCAGCCTGTGCAGGCTAGAAGCTGAGCATAGCCAGATCAGCAGTTTGGACAAGACATTCGTTATTCCAAAGCCAAAAAAAGGAACCGAGCGAACATACGCGGAAGTGATCGCCGATATCGCAAAGGCTTCCGGGTATTCAATCGTCTGCGAGGATTTCTATAGCCAGGCCGAAGAAATATCGGGCAATAACACCAAATATTATAGTACCTTCTTTTTCACATTCTACGACGAAGAAGTCACACTGAGGTCCCTTCTTTTGCCACCCGCTGATATGGATCCCGATTTCGATGCTTACGATTCCTCAAAAATATACTGGCATTCACAAACAGACTGGCTGGTCGATTCGCCAGGCAATCTGTTGGTAGGCTGGCACCCGATGTGGTGGTCCATGCACAGAGCGCTTGCGCCCGAAAAATTAGTCTCAGGGCTGATAAAGAAGCTGAATAGTGACGGCCTAGAGGTAGATGACGTGGCAGCGACGCTTCTGTTGCCCGCTGATCAGTACAGCGTATGGATAGCCGGGAACAAGAATATTAATTTTCAATTCAGCGGTGCTGAGAGCCACATACCATTTTGGAAGATGTATGCCAATCTATCGATCGAGGACAAGGCTCTGGCAAAATCGAATGATGGTTTACCGCTGGCTAATCTGAAAAGCAAAGATGTGGTGGCAGTCTTCAAGGGCAGCGCCAAAAAAATATCGGGTATGAGTGAGGTGGCAAAATTCAGGTCGATAATGAATTGGATGAGGGCGCGGCCGGAGATGGAATCCCGCATGCAAGCATGGGCGATGCAGCATTATCCGCAGTCGAACCCTGAGAATACGGACGAGGCATCAGCCAAGAACACGCAAAAGGCGCCGGAGAAACCTCACAAATATTCACTGACGTTTGAGGGAGACGGCATCAAGGTGGAAGCAGGCAGTTTAGGCAGTATTTACCCGATCTACTCAGAGAAACGCTCTCGCGAACTCATTGCAGAGCAGAAGAAGAAATCCGAGAAGAAAGAGTCCACGAAGCCAGCGGAGTCTGCTGACAAGAAGCCCAAATAAGAATGCAGAGGGGTGGGCCAGGTGCGTTTGCGGTAGGCTTCGGCATCAGGATACCGAAGCAACTAAATAATTTTGAGACAACCTCTGAAGTCCAGAAACATCAAAAGTCCAGGTAAGAGTTCAGTCTTAGTGTATTTGTCATTCCGAACTTGATTCAGTACCGTCCCATAGCATTCGATGTAATAGTTTTGAGTTTTGAGTTTTGAGTTCTGAGTTTTTGATCGGAAGAGCACACGTCTCGAAGGATGAGCAGCATGATAAGCTTTCAAATCTAGCATTTCCTTATGACACCTGGCTGCAAAAACCAACAATGGGATCAGCGGAAACCATAGGGTTATGAGCGTAAACCATAGGCAATAATGACTTGTTTCAATAAT
>JAPLCU010000156.1 GCA_026392045.1 Armatimonadota bacterium | reverse complement strand
GTATCTCCCCACGGGGAAATCTTTACCGGCAGCATATCAACCGGTTTTCGAGCTAAAGCATTTGCAAATCTTTCATAACTGGTCATGGGCATAGTCCTCAGTCCTCAGTCCTTAGTCGACAGTCAACAGTCATAAGTCATTGGTCATAGGTCATAAGTTATAAGTTATAAGTTATAAGTTATAAGTCTCAGAGTTGACGGGTTCATTGGATTTCTGGAACGCTTTTACAGAGTCCGGATCAACAAGTCCCCATAGACCAAAACCACCCAGAGCCGCAGAAATCACGTTTCCATGCAAGACCGGCAGAATCAGCAAGCCACAAATCACAATACCTACAATCCACGCCCAGTAACGTAACCGGCTCAAATTGTAGATCACAAGCTCTATTCCAATTGCCAACACGCATAGTGTCAGCAATGTCACCAAGGCATAGCTGCTCATGACACCCATTGCAACAGATACCATTGTAGCCACATAAGAATCAGGAGTATTGCCGGCCCCCTGCCCCATATCAACCATCATAGAAGCTAGCGGACGAGCGACAAACGCCATGAACACCGCTCCCAACAAGAGCAGAACCGCTGTTATATGGAAACAGACTTTCGTAATGATTAATCTTTTAGGCATTATCAGTCACCTTTCAGTGTGCGGAGACCAAAACTACTAGCCCGCGATTGTATTGTGTGGAGAGCAGTTCCCTTCCGGGCTTTCCGCTTTCCACTTTCAGCTTTCCACTCCTAAAGAATCGGCTTATCTTTCGGCTTTCCGCCGTCACCGCGCAGGGCTTCTAGGCGGATCAACTTATTCACCGCGTTCAGGTAAGCCTTAGCGCTTGCCTCGATAATATCCAGGCTCGCGCCTCTGCCGGTATAGATTTCGCCGTTTCGGCCTTCGAGTTTCACAGTAACCTCGCCCAAAGCATCTGTGCCGCCCGTAACAGCTTTGACGATGTAGTCCAGCAAGGTATATTTCGCGTCAACCATCTTATCGATAGTCTTGTAAACCGCGTCAACCGAGCCAACGCCGATTCCTGCTTCCACAATCTCGCCCTCATCAGTCCGAAGTCTGATGGTAGCCGTCGGAATGCCGTCCATGCTGGTCATCACGTTCATATACTCAAGATTATATTTCGCCTGAATCACTCTGAACTCATCGGCAACAATCGTCTCCAAGTCCTCGTCAAACATCTCTTTCTTCTTATCGGCCAATGCTTTGAACCGCTCGAAAGACTTATCCAGCTCCGCTTTGGTCAAAGAATAACCCAGAGACTTCAATCTATCCTCAAACGCATGGCGCCCGGAGTGCTTGCCCAACACGAGATTGTTCTGCGCGAGACCCACGGACTGCGCATCCATGATTTCATAAGTCCGCTTGTCCTGCAACACGCCATGCTGGTGAATTCCAGCTTCATGCGCGAATGCGTTAGCGCCAACAATAGCTTTATTCACCTGCACCGAAAGCCCAGTCACATCACTTACAATTCGACTTGCGCGATGAATCTCTTTGGTATTGACATTAGTCTTGGCGTTGAACAGATCGCAGCGAGTGTTAAGCGCCATAACAACTTCTTCCAGCGCAGCATTGCCCGCGCGCTCACCGATGCCGTTGATGGTGCATTCGACTTGCCCAGCGCCATTCATAACAGCAGCCAGTGAGTTGGCCGTGGCCAAGCCAAGATCGTTATGGCAGTGAACGCTTATGATGGCGTTCTTAATATTCGGCACGCGCTTATGCAGCTTTGCGATTAGAGCGCCAAACTCGCTCGGAATAGCATAACCGACTGTGTCAGGAATATTTACCACGGTCGCGCCAGCATCGATTACAGCCTCAACCACCTGGCATAGGAAATCAAAATCTGACCTGGCGGCATCCTCAGCAGAGAACTCCACATGTTCAGTGTAACCCTTGGCGTGCTTAACGGCCGTGACAGCCATCTCAAGCACCTGCTCACGAGTTTTCTTGAGCTTCTTTTCAAGGTGGATATCAGAAGTTGCCAGAAACGTGTGTATAACCGGCATTTTCGCGCCCTTGAGGGCTTCCCACGCGCGATCGATATCGGCTTTGCTCGCCCGGCAAAGACCAGCGATAGCAGGCCCCTTGATATTATCCGCAACAGCTTTTACGGCATCGAAATCGCCCTGGGACGAGATCGGAAATCCGGCTTCAATAACATCAACTTTGAGCCGCGCAAGCTGCTTCGCCACCTCCAGCTTTTCTTCAATGTTCATACTCGCGCCCGGCGATTGCTCACCATCGCGCAGTGTCGTATCAAATATCGTGATACGCCTTGCCATTTTGACATCCACCCCTTTCATGAAATATTCTGGTTCAATTGAGCGACTAAGCGCTCAAACTTTTTTCTTTTTTATCGCGAAAGCCCGAAATACCGAAAACCCGAAATTGCCAATAAAATAGCGCCAGGTGTGCTTCGGGGCAAAAATCGCCCGCGAAGCATCGGAATTTACGCCTGGATCAGTTCTGCAGCCTTTTCGGCGCAAAACTTGACGTATTTCGGGCAAATATTCTCGTGCAGACCTGCTTCCTTAGCTTGCTCCAAGCCTTCTGGCGTGGTTAGATCAATTCCGATCAGGTCGAAGCATCCGCAAGCGCCGAATTGCTTGTCAAAGGCTGCGCACAGCTCCCGAACTTTGCCATAGGTCAGCGCCTTGGAATCGTTGTCATCGCCGCGTTCTCTGCCATATTTGAGTCCCAACGCCATCATCGCACCGGTTATGGCGCCGCAAATCTCGCCTTGTCCCGCCATGCCGCCGCCAAATGCAGTGGCGATTCGGGGCGAACAATTGCAGTCCAGATTAAATTCCTGAACCAACCCACCAAGCACGGCCTCAGCGCAGTTGAACTTCTGCGCAAACATCTCCAAAGCGACTCTCACTGCGGTTCGTTCAGACATTTAGGCCTCCAATCAAGCTGCCGATGAAGACTCAGCCACCGGCACACTGATTTCATAAAGAAAGTCCGGTGACATATCTGCGCCATTATCCCACACAATAGTGTCTGTGTCAGGCTCAACACGCAGGGTCTTAAAATACTCCAAATCCTTTAGAGGCTCAAAAATCTCACCATCAAGATGAGGCGCAAGGTCAGCAATTCGAACACTGCCATCTTCGAATGAAAGCCTCACTTTGAAATCGCTGTCATAGGATGCATCTCTCACAAAGTGCATAACTATACCCCCTACTCTAATGGCGCAATTTTCCTCAACGGTTTGCGCTCCATTGCCAAGTTCCAGTCGTCCAAAAGTTCGTCTCTATGCTCAAACGCCCACTCCAAGACAAGCAAAGCAACTCTTCTAGGCAAAGCGCCCTCAATGATTTTCAGGTCAGATATTGAGAATACACCTGTATGGTCACCGTATTTCGCGTGAAAATGCGATGGCCCATGGTCATTGTAATACATAGCAATGACAATTCCCAGGAATCGACTAATCTCTGGCATTCATCATCTCCAAGACGTATATAGCGGAAGTGGAGGGATGCTAATCCCTCCCCTGCTTTCCGCTTTCCACTTTCAGCTTTCCACTAGAAAGAAATTACTTCTTTTTCAGCCAGGGCATCATCTGGCGAAGCTCTTTGCCGACTTCCTCTATGTAGCTCTCTTTGCTGTGTCTTCTGGAAGCGTTGAGCACCGGATGGCCTGCCTGGTTCTCAAGAATCCATTCGCGAGCAAACTCGCCGCTCTGAATCTCAGCAAGAATCTGCCTCATTTCATCCTTTACATCTTCGTTGATGACGCGCGGGCCGCTAACATAATCGCCATATTCAGCGGTGTTGCTGATGGAATATCTCATGTAGTCCATGCCGCCTTCATACATAAGGTCAACAATAAGCTTAAGCTCATGCAGGCACTCAAAGTAAGCAATCTCCGGCTGATAACCAGCCTCGACCAATGTCTCAAATCCAGCCTGAACCAAAGCCGTACAGCCGCCGCAAAGGACAGCCTGCTCGCCGAATAGATCGGTTTCGGTCTCTTCCTCAAAGCTTGTCTCAAGAACGCCGACCTTGGTGGCGCCGAGGCCCTTGGCATAAGCAAGAGCGATATCCTTAGCCTTACCGGAAGCATCCAGATATATGGCAATCAAGGCCGGAACTCCAGCGCCCTCGGTATAAACTCTGCGCACCAAATGGCCAGGCCCCTTGGGAGCATACCTTACTAGTGCACTGCCGTCAGCCTGCTTTGCCATGCTTCCCGTCTCGACGGTAAGCGTTCGTCCCGCATAGTCTATGGTCAAACTCTCTTTCATTCTTTGTTGCTCCTTTTGCCCGGCTACTTTCTCAGGCCGAGTCTTTCGATGACCTTCTTGTATCGGTCGATATTTTTTGCCTTCAGGTAACTGAGGAGGCGCCTCCTGCTTCCGACAAGGACAAGCAGGCCCCAATCGTGCGCGACGCCTTCTTCCGCGATTACGTTAAGGCTACGGGGGAAAGTATCCGTTCGGTGCTGCTGCAGGTCATACCGCAGCCGACCGCGCCCGGAACCACGCCGGCCGACCAACCCGGGCAACAAGGGTCCGTTGACCAAAAAGGGC
>JAPLCU010000099.1 GCA_026392045.1 Armatimonadota bacterium | reverse complement strand
ACAACTGGTGATTGGACAAAGATCACTTGCAGCGTTGTGGCTACGACGCCTTGCACACAAGCGTTTTTTGATGTCAAATCGATATCTAATCCAGATACGTTAATGATTACCTACGTTGATGATGCATCAATTACTGTTACTAAATATGCCATCAGCGGCACAATCACTTTGGATGACGCCGGAGACCCTACGGGTACGGTGGTCTCCTGCGCTGGCGCTAGCACAACCGTCGCTGATTCGGGCGGCGCTTACTTGCTCGCGGTGGGTCCTGGCACCTACACCGTGACGGCTTCCAAGACTCTTTATACAACGACATCGGCAGTTCCCGATGTGGTAGTGGAAGATGAGGATGTTCCTGGCGTGGACATCGAGCTTCCCAGGGTGACAACCGGCACTATTGAGGGCACTATTACTGATGAATCTGGTCCTGTAGCTGGAATTATAGTGACAGCTTCTGACTTTGTTAACCATAGTCTGGTCCCGATCGACAGCGCGCCAACTGGGATAGATGGTAAATACAGTGTAACAGTGGCTTTAACCGCCCCAGGTTCCCAGGGCTATTTCCTGGCTATTAAGAATATGCCTGTTGGCAAAATAGTCACAACTGGGCCTACATATCCAATTGATCCTGAGAGTGGGTATCCTTATGGGTTCTCACCGCCGGCAACAGACAAGGATTTTGTGATAGGTCCTGATCCGGACATTGTCTTGGACAAATTGCCCTCCGGCGCGGTTGCCTATTGGGCATTCGACAACAAGCTCGTCGATGGCGCTGGTGGCGGCAACGAACTCACGGCCAAAGCGGGCGCTGCGGCTTACGGCAATGCGAAGTTTGGCACTAACTCCCTCCGTCTCGACGGAAGCACTTGGTTAGGTACTCTTTCGGGCGCGTTCCCGGCTGGTGTGCCTACCGGCAACAGCGCTTACACCGTTGCATGCTTCGTCAAAGCAGATCCCACCACCGGCTCGGGTAACGGCGGATGGCTTGGTTATGGCGCTGCCGGCTTCACAAATGGCACGCTATCCATGAACTTCCGAATGAATGGCTTCTCCGGTGTTAATGTCTACTGGTGGAACAATGACCTGGGCGGAAACCTGCCGAGCGGCACCTTCCGGACCGATTGGCATTCAGTGGTGGCGACGTATGATGGCGCCATTCGGACACTTTACATTGACGGCCAACAGCGGACCCAAAACTCGCCCGCCGTGCCGGCAAATGTTAGTAACGTACGATTCGAGGTGGGCAGGACTCTTGGCGATGCCAACTTAACTGGTTGGATAGACGATCTGCTGATCCTCAATCGGGCTATGGACTTGACTGAGGCTGTAGCATACAATACCTACGGCGCGCAGTCAATCGGCACGTTTACCACTATCGCTGCTTCCGCAATTGCCAACGGAGCCATCACCCCGAGCGGAACCGCCATTCCCGTGCTTGTTGGCACAAACAAGTCATTCACTATTACGCCAGCTTTTGGATACGAGATTGATGACGTTTTGGCAGATGGTGTCAGCGTCAAGGGCAGTCTTGTTATGACTGGCGCAGTCGGCGTTTACACGTTCGTTAACGTGACTAACGCTCCTCACACTATAGTAGCCAGCTTCAAAGCGCTGCCTAAGCAGCCGGTTTCCGGTAACGTCAACGCTTTAGTTGGCGGAATAGGAATCGTGGGAGCTGCGGTTCACTTCTCCACAACACCGGGCGGCGCATTGGCGAGCGGTGTTATTGCTACAACAGTAGCAAGCCCAGCTGGCGACTATTCATTAGATTGTCCTCCTGGCGACTACTACATAGCCGCATCCGCAGCTGGTTATATATCATCAGCAGAGGTTGGCCCGATTACTGTCGGCGCCTCTCCTGTATACGATATTAACTTCACGCTGGAGAATGGGCCTGCTCGCTATGAATGCGAAAACTTCATTGCTAATGGCACTACCAGTGTTAATATGGGCAGGAGCAACAATGCAAACGATTCAGCCGGAGCGAGGGCGGCAAAGCAGTCTCCAGGCGGAATTGGCACCCTGACAATGACCGTGAATGTGCTCACTGCAGGCATGTATGACATGAATATGTGTACATACTTTAATGGAAGACAGACATTCATATCTGTGAACGGGACTGCGCTTGCGTCTAACCCGGTGACATCTTCTGGTCCTGATGCTAATGGCTATTGTCATAACATAGTACCGGTAGCTCTGGCTGCCGGCGCCAACACGATCACGTTGGGCAACAACATCGACTGGGGTCCTCACTTGGACTACATCGAGATACCCTATGCGTCCTCTGGGCCCGCTTGGACTATCATTGCATCAGTTGATCCTCTTGCAACAGGTGGCACAATCAGCCCAGTCGGCAGCGTAGGTGTTGCTGAGGGCGGAAGCGTGACATTCACAATCACACCGGCTTACGGCAAATCGATTGCTGACGTTGTAGTGGATGATGTTCCTCAGGGACCAAGCTCCACATATACGTTCTCTGGAATAGTTGCTAACCACACTATCGTGGCTAGCTTCGGTGGATTGCCCACTTTCTCTGGTGTTGTTAGCGGTCCTTCCGGCCCGCTCTACGATGCCAAAGTTGCACTGAGCGATGGCAGCAGCGTAAGAACCAATGTGGCTGGCGAATACTTGATAGTTCCGCCCAGCGATGGCGATTACACACTGACCGCCTCCAAGGGTGGATGTGTTACTGGTTCTGTGCCTGTGACCATGGCAGGCATATCTCAGACAGTGGACTTCACACTGGAAAAGAGCGCTGGCCTTGATCCGCTCGTTGTTCTTGACGCTTCTGCTCTGACCGAAGGAACTGACTTGGCTTCATGGCCAAACACCGGTTCCATCGGTGGGAACTTTACCAAAGCAGGCGCTACAGGCCCTGACGTAGTAGCCGATTACAATGGTAAGAAGGCTGTTGTGTTTGCTCAGACTATTGATTGGAATGATCAAGCCGGCAGACGCGATCTTGCGTCAACAACAATTCTTGCCCCAGCTGAAATCACAGGTAAGTCAGACTGGACGATATCTGCTGATCTCTACAGAAGCATCGATCAGCTGAATCCGAACGATCCGAACGTCTACTTCGCGTGGTGCAAAGGATGGGAAGAGAATCCTACTAAACGCTCCGCGTTATTTGGCTACAGTAATGGAAGTTGGGCATACTGCCATTGGGGCATCGACATTTGGTGGAACGGTAGTAATAGGCCCTCCGCTGATGCGTGGCATAATGTGACCATTACGCACACTGGCGTTAATGACACTGGCACAAATCCCACGATTATCTACGTGGACGGCGTTGCAGTACAAACTAACAACACTGATCCGGATATCAGACCTGACCAGATCATGAGGGTTGGCGCCACGTCTTGGACAACCGATCTGAGTGTTGCCACGATGCGCTTCAATGGCGCAATCGCCAAGCTCCAGATATTCGACCAGGCGCTGAGCGCTGGTGAAGTTGCTATAGTAAGTGGCCTACTCACAATCAGTGGTAAGGTTACCCTTGAAGACGGTACCACACCTGTTGAGGGAGCAACGGTTTCATTCACTGCTGGGGGCACCGCGACGACAGCTGCAGACGGCACTTACTCAATTATCGTCAACATTGGCGATTCTGGGGTTGTTAGCGCAAGCAAGGATGGTTGCACTGTGACTGATCCTGTGGATAACGCATATACAATCACTGTTACAGATAATACACCTGACATCAACTTCAAGATGTTTGTTCCGACACTCATCAACATCAGCGGCAAAGTAACCCTTGATGACGGTATCACACCGGTTCAGGGAGCCCTGGTTATCGGCGGCACCACTTCGCCACTTACTGATGTAAATGGTGAATACACAACAACTGCAACCTCTGGTACCACTGTTTGGATCAGTGCAAGCAAAGCTAACCACGTGACCGTTCTCCCGGTTGATGGCACGTATGAAGTAGTTGTCGGCACTGAGGATATAACTGGTATCGACTTCCGGATGACAACAGGCGCCGTCGTTGTTACTGTTAAGGATACATCTGGCAACCCGATCTACAACGCTGTTGTTCAGGTTGGTGGAACTAGTGGTAATGCAGTTATAACAGGCGCAGATGGTAAGGCTACGTTTACCGCTATCGCACTTGGTGAAACAGAACTCTACGCTGACGCTCTCGGCTATGCCGATAACACTCAGACAATCACCGTTGCCGCTGGCGTAAACAATCGGGACGTCGTTCTGGCTACTAAGGACGAGTCTGACGCAAGCTACATCCAGAACGGCGGCTTTGAAGCCGTCTCCGGCGGCAAGCCTACCGGCTGGCACGATTTTGCTGGCAGCTTTATGGTAGGTTGGATCCCCGGCCTGGGCGATGACTACATCAGCTCAACTACCGAGCATGTTGGCGGTTCTTTGGGAGCCAAATACACTCCTGGTAGTTTTGGGGCTAACTATAGCTTCCTCGCGCAGGAGTTCCCTGTCGTTGCTGGAAGCACATATAACTTGTATTGGAAAATGAAGGGCGACGCTGGTTCAACCAACATATTCCAGTATATATCGTTTAGAGATGGTCTAGGCATGGAAATAGCCATGTATAACGATTGGAACACTAATGCTCCGACCGCATGGACGCAGTTTATGCCTGGTCCAGGGATGGGGAGTGACTTTGGAGGTCAGAAGACCAGATTTGCCATTCCTGCGGGGGCAACAGTTGTTAACGTCCTCCTGGGTATTACCGACAGCTTCCCCACGGGCAAGAGCCTCTACTTCGACGACGTAGTTGTCGACAGAGTCGGACCTGCTATTGTTACTGGCCCAACTTATGGCGCCAATAACAAGTCTGTCTTGACTGATGACATGCTCATCGGTAGGACAGTCAAGGTCTGGGGTAAGATCATATCCATTGATCCTGGTGTATCCTATGTGATTAGCGATGGCTATACCACAGGCGTCACAATCATGGGTTCTACGACACAGATCGTAGGCGATATGGCAGTGGTCAAGGGTGTGGTTCAGGCTGACAAGAGTGTCACTCCCTAACCATCTATGAGTAACTTAGTTATCTTCGGGTAACACTGACAATTGGCTGCACCGCTCTCGCAAGAAAGCGGTGCAGCCGAATAATTCGACGACATTCACTTTTCCTGGTCTGGCCAGATATGATGTGATAGGTGTAGTGGCCGGATGCATATTTATCTATTCAGGCCAGGAAAAGTGAGCGCCATTCGATTAGGGAATAGGGAACAGGGAACAGGGAATAGTGGGGAGGGCGAAGCTCCCGCTGACTAGCGCGCTATTTTTTTCATGTCTTCTGGCTTTGCCGTACACCCGCTGCACCATATACACATCAAGACCAAGGCTATCTGCTATACGTGGCATTCCTCAAGGGAATCTCACTAATTGGATGATCCGTCTTTGGTCATTGTCTCGGGAATCTCTGTCTCAAGGAACGAATCTTTATTCTGGCACTCGTCGAGCCTTTCCCGAAGGTTGTTCCTCTGCTCTTGAAGCTCTATAGAGCAAGCGAAAGGTGCTTGGCGTTCTTTAGCTTGCCACCACCTGGTAGTACCGACGCTCCTTAAGCACGCAATGCATACGCGCTGACAGCTTCCGGGCCACTGCAACTATCGCTATGCGTGCGGCTTTGTCTTTTGAATGACCCTTGTAAACCCGCTGGTAGAACTCCAAAAGACTAGGATCCTCTCGGATCGCTGCCCAAGCCGCTTGAATCATAAGGCTTCTCAAAGTGGGATCTCCAGCCTTGGTTATTGAACCGCGATTAGATCCCTCGCCTGTTGAGCTCTCAGTTGGAACAAGCCCCATAAAACTCGCCAACTCATCTGACTTGCCCAGAAGACGCCAATCACCTATCCGAGCAACAGCATAACTTGCCACAATCCAGCCGACACCTGGCAGGCTTCTCAAATAATCCACCGAGTCCGAAAGCTCTTTGCTGGATTCCACCATCTCTCGTATCGAGACTTGGCATCTTAGAGCATGTCTCTGAGCGAACTCCAAGCCCTCCAGTAACAAGCCCAGCTTGAAGCGTAAAGCAGGGACACATTCAAAGTTCTTGATACCAGATAGCACACTTTTAGACCAATATCCCCCAGGAGTTGGCCACACAAAATCCAAGCCGTTACGAAGAAACAGTGACTTTATTCGGCATTTGTTCCCCGAGATAGATTTCACATGCACCTTGCGCAGTTGCACCAACTCACGCAGCATCCTATATTCTTCTGTCGGAACATGGATACTCTCCAAACTTCCACCTCTAAGCTGCAAAGCCAATTGCCTAGAGTCCAAACGATTCGTCTTCACCCGTTTACTGCGAGCTGTCGGCACAGATGCCGGAGAAACAACCAAACAATCATATCCAGCAACGGTAAGGTCGTCATAGAGACCAAAGCCGGTTGGTCCTGCCTCATACACAAACACATTGCGTTTATCCAAGAAACGATTGCGCACAAAGTTTAGAACCATACTAGACTCGTGAGCCATCTTAACAGATTTCTCTACGCCCAGATGGTCTACATGAGTTAGCGCGATGCTGCGCTTGTCCACATCCATACCAATGAATACATCATACTCTCTTGGATCAATAACTCTGACTGGTGTGCTATAATTAGACATGTTGGATCCTCCTCGCTGAATTTTTGGCGTTATACCTTATACTTCAGCACGGGAGGCTCCAACCCTCTATATTGCTCTTATCATACCAGTCTCAGGATGGCGAA
>JAPLCU010000103.1 GCA_026392045.1 Armatimonadota bacterium | reverse complement strand
TGGCTTCCCTATCCGAAAATCCTGCATCCTTATCCTGAACATCGTCTGCGCGTCACTACCTGAGGCAGGAGCCCAGTGCAATAGTCTTGCACGCTGGGATCTGTGCGGGGGGCTGAGGGTGACTTCGGTCCCTACCGCGACCGGCGACTTATGCTGGCTTTGGAGAAGCAAAAGACGGCCTGTGGCTCATGATTGAGGCTGCTGTGATTTCGGCCTGGGCAGCAACCGTTTTGGACGTTTGTTGGTTATAACATCTTGCTGATAGATTGCCAACTGGCTTCGTAAGGCAAGATTATCGATGATGAGCGTCCGACGCGACATAAGAGTGCTCCTGCCGACGTGGAGGAAAAAGTATTGCCAATCGCGAAGATAGTAAATAATACGTCTCGGATTTACCATGCTTTCAGCATAGCATGGCCGGGCGTTTTGTGTTCAGATGTAGTTTTTGCGACTCACAAGGCTGAGAATAGGTGAGATATCATATAGTTACGGCTGTGCGCAACTTTCATTGATGAGTCACGTTCGACTGCATTTATTGTTGTTCGGACAATGAGGCTCACATGAGTGCCGCTTACAGGCACACGTATTATGTGTCGAGATAGCTACTGCACTCTAGTGGGCGATGGAAGGAGGAATGGCGCAATGCCTAACTAAATGACAAGCTGGTCGTCTGGGGAAGGCGGTTGGTGTGCATTCCCCAGACTATCAGCGATGCCGTCTCAGCTTGCACAATACGAACAGGGGGATCGATAGGCGACTATGAGAGACCAGATATCAGTTTACGACCAGATGCTACGAATACAAGCCGAAATGGCGTTTCCACTGGAGCGTCCGCTGTTCTGTTCAGCCGAATGGGAAAAAGCTGAGAACGTGCTTGATTTCGGATGCGGGAATGCAGACTATATAAGTAAGCTGGCTGACCTCTGGCCCAACAAATCATATACCGGTGTGGAATATGACGCGCAAATGGCTGCAGTAGCTTGCAAGCGTCACACTAGACCAAAAATGAAGATCATCACTGGGACACTTGACGATCTTCCTGCCGAGTTCAGATTCGACTTTCTAGTCGCGCGGCTCGTGATGATGCATCTTGCTGACAGAAAGTCCATAAGTGATTGGGCGGCATCTCATGCTTCCAAATCCGCTGGGGCTCTGATCATTGACGCTGATGATGAGCACTTCCGGCTGTTTCCGAGCCTGCCTCATTTTGAGAACGCATTGGCTACGCTGCGCCAACGCACTCACCAACGAGGAGGTAATCGGGATGTAAGGTCAGCCGTCGAGAAAGAATGGGAAGAGGGTGGTTTCCGACACATTGCCACACAGAGACTGATAATACACAGCGAACTTCCATCGGCAAAGGAGCGGATGTTTCTCTATATGGTTCTGACGGCGGAGTTAGGAATCGGCTCTCCGCTACCGCCAGAGATTCTAGAAGAATTACTAGCGTGGGTGTTGGACCCGACTTCCTACGCCCAATACGGCATTTTCGGGGCAACGTTTGAGTGGATCAAGTAAGTTTCTTGTCAGGAAGATCTCCGATGTCTGTTCTTGGTCAGGAGGTATGGAGTGAAGTTGCTGATGTGGCTGGGATATATTGAACTCATACAAAGAGACAATGGGAGGCTTTGATTGACAACTAGTGCTTTACCGACAGAAGGTTATGTTGAGACGAACGTAGGTTCAGTTTTTGTCAGGACTCTCGGGCAAGGACCACCGATGATTGTAGTTCATGGCGGGCCAGGCCTTGAACACACATACCTCGTGAAGTGGTTATCCGCCTTGGCTGACACACGGACGTTGGTCTTCTATGACCAAGAAGGGAGTGGCCGTGACTCAACGAGCAATCCGGCGCTCACTGCCAAGAGCGCGGTTGCGCAGCTAAGCGCACTTGCTTCATCCATAGGATGGGACTCTGGTATAGGGTTCTTTGCCCATTCTTGGGGCACATTTGTTTTGCTCAAGGCGCTAGGTCTTGGTGACGCGCACGCTGTGAGGGAGACAGTACTCTGTAGCCCGTTCGCACTCACTTGGGATCGCTTTGGGGCGTCTGGCGGACGGCTTATGGCTCGAATTCCCGCTGATGTGACAGAACAGATTGAGGCCCTGTCTAAAAAAACGGATGACGCGTCTGGGGTAGCTCTAATGCAGGCTGCGATGCCATACTACGTTGCGCCTGGAGGCTCCGTCCCACCTATGGAGTTTGCTTCGTACAGAGGAAATGTCAACACTCAGGTATTTGCATCCATTGAAGGGTTCGACTGCAGGGATGCAGCTAGATGTCTGCCGCATCGTACGCTGGTTATTTACGGCAGCGATGATTTCATTCTGCCCGAAGACACCGAAGAACTGCAGACGGATAGCGTTGAGATTGTTACTATGGATCATTGTGGGCACTTTCCTTTTGCTGAGCAGCCACAAGAGTTCGCAGATGTGATCAGGCGTTTCTTGGGATAACCAATCGTTCTTATATGACCTGTTCTAGGAGCTGCAGTTTGCTGATATGGCTTCTTAACAATTGCATTGGCATAATGTGGATGCTTCTATGCAACCTGTATTGTCCAGTCTATTGACCAGCAGAAACAGCGTAAGGTCAAGAAAGAGTAGCTACATTGCATGGCGAATACAATAGCTGTTGTAGTTGGGGTATCTAGCTACAACAGCAGGGTCTTTCCTTGCCTACATGGTGCTGCAGATGACGCGCAACGTGTGGCTGCAGCACTCGTGCGATGGGGCGTCTATGCAGAGAACATACGTTTGCTTGTTGATCAGCAAGCGACTCGTAGTGCCATTCTCGAAGCACTCCGAGTCTGGCCTCTTCAGAGAGCCAGCCGAGGCATACGCCTGATCTTCTTTTTTGCAGGGCACGGATGCCGTATTCGCGATACTGGACAGCCGGAGTGCTCTCTCATTTTGCCTCACGATGCTAATCCTGCTGACCGGATGGCTACCAGTATTTCCCTTTCGGAGCTGATGAGTGCTCTTGCGCGACTTTGCCCAGAGGAGGCGTATTTGTTCCTGGACGCCTGCGCCCTAAGGATGGACAATGTTCAGAATGTGCTGCCGGCTAGGCTCCCTGATGCTGACGTGCTATCAACAAGTGACTCGAGCTACATGTTCTGCTTGGTTGCGGCTGGTAATCAGAGCGCATACGAGGATACCGCCTCCAGAACTGGGTTCTTCACGCGAAGCCTTCTTCAACAAATGGAAAACCTTCGAAAAGGTAAGGCCAACTGCACAGAACTCGCTGAGCGCGTTACCAAAGATATGCTATCAAAGGGACTTCCGAGCCCCGAATTCTACATCATTGGCAATACTCAAGGTTGGCCACTTCCAGATCTTCCCACCGAAGATAGGCCATTGTATCCCTATGCACCGGATGTTGTTCTGAGGCATAGTGTCGTCGGCTTGCTGGGTAGCGCTTTGAAAGAAAATCGCGAGGCACCTCTATGGTTGTGGGGCATCTCAGGTTCAGGAAAGACCGTAATCGCGCAGCAGCTACGCAGTCGCGCTCAGCACAGCACTTATTGCTCATTACCACCTCAAGGAACCAGCAATCTAAGTAATCTGCATTTGATTGCTTCAGAGATCGCTGATCAACTACCTTCGCTCTTTCCCTCT
The DNA here is from genome assembly GCA_026392045.1 of Armatimonadota bacterium. Lineage (GTDB taxonomy): Bacteria > Armatimonadota > UBA5829 > UBA5829 > UBA5829 > JAMCYN01. Next base: position 2,861 of record JAPLCU010000103.1, on the reverse strand, counting down.
GGCAGGCCGTGTCCCGGGCCTCCCAGTAGCACCATTGACCACGTGGCAGACAAACTTCCTAAAGTTCTTCTGATAGTGGATCACTGTGAACGCGCGGACAATAACGAACTACAAACCATCGTGAAGCACCTAGCACCAAAGGACATTGACGTTATACTGGTGAGTCAGTGCGAACCTGACACAAGCCTGCCGGTGGTCCCATTGGAATGTCCGAGGCTAACACTGGAAGAAGTTGAAGCGTTTTCCACGCATTACAGGATCTCCCGTAGTTTCTCAGCGTCGTTTCTTCTAGCGGCAAGCGATGGAAACCCTCTGCGACTACGTGAACTGATCGAGCATTGTGATGTGCCGCAAATAGGGATTTCAAATGCAGAGGAATTGCTCAGTCTTCGGCGTGCAATGGCTGCGTTGGCAAGGTGCGGCGGATATGTAGATGCCGCGCTGTTCCAGGATGTTTTCTCAGTATTTCCTGACTCTCTGAGGAGACTCGAAGACACGGGTTTGCTATCGTACTCACAGGATCACTACGTACCACACGACGCACTTGTTAAGGCAGAGAGCGAAGAATGCCACTACTTCGAACCTGATGATGCTCTACGCTATTGGACCCTGCAAGTTAGTGCGAAACCACAACATCTGTGGGCTTGCAGGATGTTTGCTCAAACGCTTCTCGATATTGGTTTTCGTAAATTCGCTTTACCATCGCTCTCACTGGCCGTGCGGTCACTTGTGCGTGTCCGTGACTGGCGGAGCCTTGAATCGATTGGCGAATTATTGGTCGATAACCGCCAAGCACAGTGCGAGTCGGCAGTCTATATATCGGAAGAACTCGTTCGTGTACAGCGCTACCGAGTTGTAGATCGTATAACTGGCGCAAAGCGCAACTGCTCTCTGAATCCACAACTCGAGGATCGCGTCACACTAGTGGAGAGCGAGCGAGCTTGGTGGTACGGTGATTTTGCCACCGCAATTGCTCTCGCAGATCGAGTTGTGTCAAGGGCTTGCGATGCAAAGGTGCGGTTGAGAGCAGAAGTCAACAGCGGGATCGGGTATTTCTTTCGCGGCGAATGGAATGCGGCAATTGACCACCTGCAAAATGCAGATAGCGCCGAACTTGCTGAGGCAAGAACCCTGGGTTGGGCACGGCTTATTCTGGGTACTATAGCAGGCCTGAGAGGGGTAGACGTGGAATCAGGCGAAATGCTAATCCAGTCTTCGATACGACTGCTGACCCAGATAAACGATGAAGCAGGTCTTGCTGTGGCATGGGGAAACTATGGCGAGATCAGTTGGAAGCTAGGTGATTACCGAACAGCGCTATCGCAACTCAAGACTGGACTGGATTATGCCGCAAGTGTAGACGGGGTATCGCTCAAGCTGGAGATCATCCGCAACCTTGTACACGTTGCCCTACGACTGAACGGCCCGAGTAGTCCAGAACTTGCTCAATGGATATCGAAATCAGAAGAGATCTTTCGTGATGAGATGGGGCCGACAGTGCAGATGCAAATATGGAACACATTAGCTACTGTTGCCGCCTACCGTGATGATCAGGAAGAACTGCTATCTGCGCTGCGCCGAGCGGCCGTGTTTACGCAGAATAATGCAGAATACTATATTTACACCCTAGGCAATGAAGCGCTTCTGGCAGTGATGCAATCCCGGCCACGCGATGCGGCTGAGCGGGTTAGAGAAGCGTTTTGCCTGGCCAGGGTGGGTAGCAATCTGCTGGCAATTCGACAGCTGGCTGGCGACCTTGAACGCTTTCATGAGTTACACCCCACATATGAAATGGAAGAACCACTCGGAGTAGCTAGGAAGTGGTTGCCCATATGACACACAAGAAAGGAATGTGACACCAATGCTTATTCGTATCTCTGCACAAGGAATAACAGAAGCGCTGTCCGATGTTCATACCGCCGAATTGGCGTCCCTCGCCGCAGAAATATGTGGCTGTAATCCGGACAGCGAACAGATTGAACGAGACCGAAATGCGCGTCTGGGACTACTCGAGGCAATAGTCACAGTATTGACTTCGGCCACAGCCATTCAGTTAGCGAAGGCAGTTCGCGATTACGTGAACCGACGGGAGGTTGAAGTATAGATTACACGATCAGATGGGAATTCGTTCTGTATCAAGGCGCGCGGTGCTGAATTGCCGCCTGCATCAGAGATTGCCGCTTTCATGGTCGGTAGGGACAACCACACGCCAGGACTGAACAACCAACTTGGTCCAGTTGGCGTCGACAATGGGGACGAGCATTAGCTTTGGCCAGTGAGTGGATCAGCCCAAGGTCTCTGCTCTTATGCGCGGAAAGCTGGATAGTTTCTCGTCGGACCTGTTGTCGGTCGCAATAATTACATCCGTGCTCAGAATGCGGTTGAATATGATGCCCATGGCAAGTCATTTCTGACAAGTAGTAATTGCGTTCGCAAGGCTCGCACACGTATATTTCACGGTTACGGGGTCTGATTTTCGTGTCCTTTGAACTTCAGAGAAAACCGCCGTCACTTTTTGCGGAGGGAACGTCTCCTCCACCAAACAACCGAATATAAAGATTCTCTCTAGCGAAAGCGCCGGTGATATGAAAGCCGGGGCTTTTGCCGTTTTACGCGAGTAATTCGTGCTCAGCAGCAATTTTGCAGCCATCGGCACCTGAGGACGCACTTCCTGGAATCTGCCTCATATTTCGCCCCAATATTCTCTGTTTGGCCGACTATTCTCTGATTTCTCTGGACTCAACCAAGTGCGTCCACAGCTTTTTCTGAGCTCGAATTTGCGACTTTTCGTAACTGTTTGTTGGGTAACGCCAGGAGTGCCAATTGTTAGGAGAGAAAACTTGCGGCGCGTGAACACGGAT
>JAPLCU010000086.1 GCA_026392045.1 Armatimonadota bacterium | reverse complement strand
TCATCGGGTGTGATTGTGTAGAGAGCGGTCGCTCTCTTGAGGAACGTAGAATTTCCAGCAGGGCTTATGCTACCGCCAGTTCCGACAGATGCAGTGACGGTGTATTTGGTAAGAACATTATCCACGTAGAACGGAGACGCAGGCAAGCCATCTCTGTTATAAAGATTCGCGCCAATCGGGTTCTGCCAGCATGCGTAGGCTATCCTGCGAGGTGTCGAAACTGATGGGTGCGATACAACCACAGTATCGCCAACAATCGTTGCATTGCCCGCATACCATGTTCCGGTAGCTGCCGATATAGAGAATTTCTGTAATGTTCCGCCTACAATCTCTGCGGTTGGCAAATAGGGAGTCTTGGACCCGACCATCAGTCCGCTGCCGACATAGTCGAATGAGCAGACCAGGGTGTTGTCTGCAACGTTAACATCCCTTAGAACCGGGCCACTGGTTACGGCTATTGGGCGGCCGTAATCGTTTTTAAGCGCCCAAAGCGCAAGGCGCTCGCCTACATCGAGCTTGTCCAGCGGATGATAGTCTGCCGAATCGCCTATATCCAGCGCTGATGCCATTCCCGAGTGAGGCAGCGCCATGGCATTTGCCTGTTGTATGCGAGTGTCGGCATCCCATCCGCCTGAAATCAATACAGGCGCGGCGCTCGTCGGCAAGGCTCCCCAATACGCCAATTGCACAAAATAAAACGCGAAATCATCCAACCCCAGCATTCTCTTATAACCCTGGGATAGAGCTTTCATTTTAAGATAATAGCTGTCTGCTGATTGGACAGTAGTTTCGCTGTTTTCTCCCTGATACCAGACCAGCCCTTTTGCAGGAAGCGGCGCATAAGGATAGACCATCCCGTTGAAAAGTGCAAATGGACCCCACGGCAATATGGCCTGGCTGTAGAGCGGCGCCAAAACAGGAATATCTGTCGCGCCTTCGGGATCCAACCACGGATCAATGCGCGTTCCACCTACAGATGATACAAAAAGACCGATGGGAATAGCCGAGCTCTGATCATCGCAAATCTTTCTACCAAAGTAGAAAGCGACAGCCGAGAAATTACTGGCGGTGCTGGGACTACACACAGTCCAACTACCTGAAATGGTCCGCAGCGGCACATCTGAAGTAACCAACGGTGCGCGAAACTGGCGCATTGCAGGGTAGTTAGCGCTGCTTATATCCGTCGGGCGATTACATGAGCCCAAGCTCCACTCCATATTAGACTGCCCGCTGCAAATCCACACATCGCCGACAACCACATTTGAGAAGGTGAGGGTATTGCCGCTGGACTCAGCAATGGTCAAGTTGGCGCCGGTTGTTATTGCAACCATTGCATCCAGCGATAGCTGCCAGTTGCCAAGTGAGTCTGAGGTGGTAGTCTTGGTCTGCACGCCAACGTAAGTGACCGTGATAGTCCTGCCAGCAGCGGCCGTACCCCATATAGGCACAGGCTTATCGCGCTGAAGCACCATGTTACTTCCAATTATTGAGCTTACAGCCACAGACATCATAGCCAGAGCGAACAGAAGCACTCTTGCTGCCATTGACTTCATGTCTATTTTTTCTCCATCTATGTATTATTTGACTTTATCTACCAAGACCTGCACCCGATTGGATGCAGGTCAAGATAATCACTTAAGAGTCATTAGAATATCAGTATACACTTATCGTCTGTGCCTGAACTTTCTTATCCGAGCTCAGAACACCAGTGACGATAACGGTTTTATTGATGGCAGGCAGCGCCAAACCATTGACATTCACGGTTACACCTGTTACGTTGTAGCCATCGCTTATGGTAAACGACGTTCCGTTCACTGGCGTGACCTTACCCCAGACTTTCACTACCCTTCCGACGAGATTACTGTCAGTCAGGGCAGCTTTGTTATTCACACCTATCAGCTTAGCGAATGTGGCTGAGATGGTATGGTTGACGATGACGTTAATGAACGTGTAGCCTGTTACCGGCACGATGGGCGCACTATCCACGCTCATACTCAAAATGCCGTATCCAGCCGAAGGAGAGAATGTAAATAACTGGTTTGCGCTTCTGTTTACAGTCACAGCTCCACTCGGAGTAACCGATCCATGGGCCGCCGCCGATGCCGTGATTATGAATGTAGGAGCATTGGCGTTATAGAGATCGCTGACCTCGGTTCCACTCAGAGCCCTGTTATAGAGCCGGAAATCGTCCAATCGGCCAACGAATGCGGTGGAGGCCGTCGTGCTCTGGGCGCCT
>JAPLCU010000193.1 GCA_026392045.1 Armatimonadota bacterium | reverse complement strand
AATCACAGCCGAGCCTCCGCTAATCATAAAGATAGTCCCTGAGTAAGTCCCTTGAGCGCCGATCAATCTTGGCCCGGAGGGTCCGGCTGAAGCTGCTCCAAACGGTGCAGCCCCGCCTATGACGCTGCAGCTGCAATTGCCGGACGCATCTTTAGTTTGTCCGCAGAACTCGCAGACGTTAGGGTTGATCACAGTTCCAGGCACAGCCGATCCAGCGCCGATAGGCTGATCCGCAGGGATATTCACGCCCAACTGCTGAAGAGCGGCTTTAGCAGTAAAGCCCCTGGATTTCACAACGACGGCAATAATCGCGACAACTACCGCAAGGAATAGAAGCCCCACAATAGTTTGAAGGAAGCCAGCGTTTCCAGAGGGTTTTGGCTCGGCCTTGCTTTGCTTCTCGCCAGTCTTGGCAACCACCGGCAAAGTACCCACATCCCCGCTTACCTTAACTTCTTTACTAAATCCCGCAGACTCACGCTTCTCCGGCAGCTCAAACTCACCATCTATGGTTTTCTTGAGGCCATCTGCAGCCACCTTGACTTCGACATCGCCCACTGCCACATCAGAGAATACGGCAACGCCATTATCAGCAGGGGTCAACACTTTGAGCATCTTGGCGCCTTCACCATCAGTAAGCACAATTTTCGCACTCGCAAGCGGGTCGCCGTCTTCCGAAACCACTGTAATACTGACGCTCGGGACATACTGAAAATCAGCCTCTTTAATTGCAATCTCAGCAGGCTTTTTCGGGTCAGCAGAGGCTTTGTAATCAACTATTGCCTCATTACCGCTGCGCATAAGCATAATATGAAGTTTGGCGTCGGCGAACTTTGGCCCAAGCAATTTGGCGTCAAAATCAGTTTCCTTGCCCTTAAATCGAGAGGGCGTAGTTGCTTCCTGGACGCCCTTAGCGTCCTTGAATGTCAGCCAATAAGTGTATGTGCCCTTCTTCTCAACACTAATATTCACGCCCGCGCAGGCAATCTGGCACGCCATAGCCGCAGCTATCAAGACAAATCCAACAATGATGAAAAACTTCCGTGTGTTAATAGTAATCACTCCTCTTCATATTCTTTGATATATTCAAATTTCTTAATTACATCAGAAAGACAGTTTACCACATCCGAGGCAATCATCGCGCTCTCGCCAAGCCGCTTGGCCGCAAGCTCACCCGCTTCGCCGTGAATGTAAACTGCCATATTTGCTTTCATATATGTTTGACTATCGACTTCCTGCACAAGCAGCCCTCCCAAGAGCCCCGTCAACACATCTCCAGCGCCGCCAGTCGCCATTCCCGGCGTTCCTGTAGTGTTTATGAAAGCATTTCCGCCAGGCTCGGCGATAATCGTCCTTGCTCCCTTTAGAACAAGCGTAACGCCGTAATCAGCCGCAAACTTCCGTGCCACTTCCAGCCTGTTAGACTGCACTTCTGCGACCGTAGTTCCGATAAGCCGCGCCATCTCGCCAGGGTGCGGTGTCAGAACTAATTCTGCCTTGCTATCCTTTAAGACGCTCAAATCATCCGAAATTGCGTATAAAGCATCCGCATCTATTACAGATTTTTTCTCCAGCCGCCGAATAAGCTCCTTTGTAAAGGCGATAGTATCTGCATCTCTGCCAAATCCAGGCCCAATTGCAGCGCCGTCGCACTTATTGATGATCTCCAAAACCTTATCAAGAGAAGCCATACCAAACGCACGGGCATTACCCTCAGGAACGGGTATGGTCATCGCTTCAGTGAGCTTAGCTTCCATAATATCATTAAGAGATTCCGGCACTGCAACCGTAACCAGCCCCGCGCCGCTTCGCAATGCAGCCTCAGCGGCAAGCGCAGCCGCGCCGGTCATCCCAACGGAACCGGCGATTACAGCTAGATGGCCATAATCGCCTTTATTGGCATCCACTGATCTTGGGGGGAAATAAGGAAACATATCACTGCTGGTCAAAGCAAATACGCCTGCCCGGTCTGGATATAGCTCCTCGCGCGGGATTCCAATTTCTGCTACAATAACCTTGCCCGAATCATATTTGCCACCTGCGTCAACGACCATTCCTAATTTTTTGTGAGCGAATGTCACCGTCATTGTTGCAATCACCGCATCTTCCAAGACGTGACCCTCGCTTAAAGAAGGACCCAAGGCCACGCCAGTATCAGCATCCCGCCCCGAAGGAATATCAACAGCAAGTATTCGTCCCTGTCGCGAATTTATACATCCGATCACCGCAGCAATTTCCGGTCTTAATTCTCCCTTAACGCCCGTCCCCAATAATGCGTCAATAATCAGGTCGGCATCTTTAATTGCAGATTTCAGCCTATCCAAATCACGAGAAGAATCTATCTCCAGCCCCATCTTCTCCGCAATTTCTATATTTGTAAGAGCATCGCCTTTTGCCTTATCTCTGTCGCCGAAGTAGTAAATCGTTACGCCAACACCAGCGTTGTGCAAGTGACGAGCAGCAACGAAGCCATCGCCGCCGTTATTGCCTGGCCCGGCGATGATCAGCACATTGGAGAATTCCGGCATATCGTCCATCATCTCTAAAGCGGCATCGCTGACTGCTCTTCCGGCGTTTTCCATCAGAATCAAGCTCGGAATACCATACTTCTTCGTAGCGCAAGCATCTAAAGCCCGCATTTCTTCAGCAGTAACAAGCCTATTTATGAACATTTATTCCTCCACCACTGCAAAAGCGGCAGCGTATTCCTTTGTATGCGAAATAGTGATATGCAATTTAGCCGTTCCGGCGACTCCCTTGGCTTTGCCATGCAAAACAACCCTGGGGCTGCCCTCGGATCCGTTGACTATTTCCACATCCTTCCATGAAAATGAACTCCCAAGCGCCTTTGCAACAGCTTCCTTAGCTGCGAACCTGGCAGCCAGATGCAAATACTGAGATTCTTTACCCAGGCAATACGCAAGTTCCGCTTCGGTGAACACCCGACGCGCAAAGCCCGCTTGGCGCTCAAAAACCTCGCGAATCCGGCTCACTTCCACTATATCAGTTCCTACACCTAATATCGGCATCTCAACCTCAATTTGTTTGCATCATTCTTAGAAATTTACGCCATAAGCATCATAAACTCCTGCTTTTACCATCAAGATAGGATAAAATCAAAGGAACGCGCATTTTGTGTTGCTTCGGATGCATGCAACCGAAGCCGAGTCTGAAGGACTCGCCACCTTCGGTGGCGGCATCGGCAGCAGGCTACCGATGCAACTTAACTCCTACTTTTGCATCAAAACTATGCGCAAGTTTAGTGTCGCACATATTTTGATTGACGTCTCGCCTTTAGGATACTAACATATAAGCAGTTCAAAATGGAGTTTACAGAAAACTATGCGCAAGCTTGTGCTTATTCTAATCATTCTCGCAGCCACTGCAGCAGGTTTATACACTGGTTACCTGACTAGCCGTGAGAAACCGCAGCTGCCTCAAGGCCCGACAATATTTGTAAGCTTCCTCGATGCTAATCACGGCGGAGGGTGCGTAATTCGCACTCCTGAGGGTAAATGCGCGTTAATTGATCCAGGCCCACATGAGAGCGTAATAGAACTCACCAATTACCTTCGCGAAAAAGGCATCGATGAGTTAAAGCTTATCATTACAAACCCTACCTCCAATCGCTCGGGCGCGGTCCAGGACATCCTGGAATCATTCATAGTTACAGATCTAATCATCGGAGAAAAACCTGGACAATCTTATACGCGTCTGAAGGCTGGACAGACACAATTTAACACAAGAATTATGACATGCGGTGATATTATTAACCTTTCACGCACGGCGAAGCTAACGGTTATAAGCCCGCCTCGGGGGCTTCTTAAAAAAGAAAGCAAATACTCCGACAACAATTCTTTAGTATTGCAATTAACATTCGGCAAGACCCGATTTCTACTTTGCTCGGATATCAGACCGGCGGCTGAGGCCTACCTGGTAAAATCAGACATAGACATCGAAAGCGACATTCTTGTTCTTCCCAGAAGCCCGCGCTATGATAGCAATTCCCTTGAGTTTTTGTCGCGCGTAAGACCTGCATACTGCATTCTGCCCTGCGGCGGTAGATTCGGCGCCCCTGGCGCAGGCTTACTTCGCAGGGTCGATACAAAAAATTCAGGCGCTTATATCTATCGAACGGATAAAGATGGAACAATAGAAGTAATTGCAGACGGTCACAACATCCTGGTAACAGGAAATGGAGGTGGCCAGAATGAGTAGTGCAGGTAGTGAATGCAGATTATTAATTCGAGCGAAAAACATGAGCTTATACAAATAAAAAGCCCCGAGTACCTGGTTGTGATTTCCACCAGCACTGGCGGCCCACAAGCGCTGGCACAACTACTGCCAAGATTCCCTGCCAACTTCCCCGGCACAATAATCGTGGTTCAACACATGCGCCAGGGTTTCACACGTTTTTTAGCCAATCAGCTTAACCATATCTGCCAGCTTCCGGTGCATGAACCGACTGACGGTCAGACTATTCAATCCTCAAGAATACTAATAACGCCCGGCGGCAGCAGCTTGTCTATTCAGCCCCTGGAAGCCAGTGGGGACGCGGCACAGTTAATATTCCTTGAGAGCATAGCACATTCGGTGGAACTCCAACGCAAATGTGCAGACAATATAATGGCCTCTGCGGTGGCCTCTTACGGAAAAATGACGATTGGCGTATTGCTCACGGGTGCCGGTATGGACGGAGCCGAAGGGCTGCGCACTATTTCGCAAGCTGGTGGATATACAATTGTGCAGGATGAGCAGACCAGCGTGGTGCATGACCTACCCGCATCCGCAATTCAAGCGGGGGTCGCGCATGAAATTCTACCACTTTGGAGCATAGGGGACCGCATAATTGAATTGGTGACAGGAGAGATCAATGCCATCGCTGCCTAAAGCAAAACTTGGGGATATTCTCGTAGAAGCAGGCATCCTTGCCAAGGATAAGCTAGACTGGGCTTTAACCAACCAGGAATCTAGCTACAAGCGCCTCGGCGACATACTTCTTCAAAGCGAATTGGTCAGCGACGAAGATATTGCAGAGGCACATGCCCTTCAACTGGATATGCCCTACGTGCAACTGGGCGATTACTCCATTCCAGCCGAAGTGTTAGCGCTGATTCCTGAAGCGATTGCGCAAACCTACACCCTTATTCCCGTAAGCGCCACCAAAGACAAAATCGCAGTTGCCATGGCGAACCCGATGGATGTCGAGGCAATCGATGCCGTGCAGCGCGTAAGCAAAAAACGCGTCGAGCCATTGCTTGCCAGTGAATCGCGTATCATTGCCACTCTCGGCTTGGTCTACGGGCATGTAGCAGGCTCAGATATCAGCGCTTCGATCGAAGAAGCGATAAACAATGTGGAAGTTAAGACACACGTAAACGAGTCCGATAACGACACAGTCGCCGAGCAGCGCAGGCAAAGTGGCCAGGCTCCGGTAATCAAGACCGTAAACTTGGTCATTCAAGAAGCAATCAAGCAGCAAGCCAGCGACATTCACTTTGAGCCGAGAGCAAACCATATGGAAGTGCGCTACCGCATTGACGGCGCACTTCAGCACGTGAGAAACTTGCCAACGCAGATTCAAGCTGCCGTTATCAGCCGAATTAAGATCATGGCGGAGATGGATATCTCTGAAAAACGCAAACCCCAAGATGGCAGAATCTCAGTGAAGTTACAGAGCCGCAATATTGACCTGCGAATTTCCACATTGCCGATCCAATACGGCGAACGCGTGGTTCTGCGTATCCTGGACAAGATGTCGCAGCAGTTCACCCTCGAAAAAATTGGGTTCGGAGCAAGCGAACGAGCGCTTTTTGAGAGCCTTATCACCAAACCGCATGGTATAATATTGGTTACAGGGCCTACAGGTAGTGGGAAAACCACTACGCTATATACTGCGCTCAAACATATTCAATCAGTGGAAACGAATATTATGACATGCGAGGACCCCATTGAGTATGAATTAGACGGCATAAATCAATCTGCGATAAATGTCAAAGCAGGTCTGACATTTGCTGCTCAACTAAGAGCAATCCTGCGGCAGGACCCTGACGTTATATTGGTCGGTGAAATACGAGACTCTGAAACTGCGGAAATAGCTTTCCAGGCTGCTATGACGGGGCATCTGGTGTTCTCAACACTGCACTGTAACACTGCGCCGAGCGCAATTGCGCGTCTTGTGGACATGGGCGTAGAGCCGTTTTTGATAGGTTCATCAGTAATCGGAATTGTTGCGCAAAAATTGGTCATGGCGCTCTGCCCAAGCTGTAAGACCGCCTATCAGCCAGACGAAATTGAACTTGTTTCCTTCGGCATATACGACGTGCCGTCTGACGCAGAGTTTTGCAGGCCAGTGGGCTGCGATTACTGCAATTCGCGTGGCTATATTGGCCGTCTTCCGGTTTTCGAGCTAATGCCAGTAAACCAACAGTTGCGTCGTCTGGCCATTACGCGACCGACCTCCGCCCAGGTCAGAGATGTTGCGATGGCTTCCGGAATGAAATCAATGAAAGAAAACGCCCTGGAAAAGGTCTACGCTGGCCTGACCAGTCTTGATGAGGTAAGGCGAAAGGTATTCTTTGGCGACGACGAATAGCGCGCGTGGCGGGATTCGTTCGCGCAATGGATGAACCCGCCGACTAAACATGGAACTATTTGGACTAAACCGCGCCGAACTCTCAGAGCTGTGCAAAACGCTGGGGCATCCTTCGTTTAGAGCAAAACAAATGGCGCACTGGCTCTATCGCAAAGGCGTAAAAAGCACAGAGCAGATGACGAACCTGCCCGCGTCTCTACGTGAAGAGCTCACTAAGACCGCCGCGCTCACCAGATCAGAAGCGATACGCGAGTCAAAATCCAGCGACGGCACGACAAAATTTCTGCTGCGCCTTTCTGACGGAGAAACAATAGAAAGCGTTCTGCTCCCCTACCCTGACCGTGTAAGCGTCTGCATTTCCACGCAGGTCGGCTGCTCCGTTGGCTGCGCGTTCTGCGCAACCGCCGATGGCGGATTCTTACGCAATCTTACCCCAGGTGAAGTAATCGACCAGGTTCTGACATTGCAAGAAAAAGCTGAGGCGCGGGTATCGCATGTGGTTCTGATGGGAATGGGCGAGCCGCTCTTGAATCTCCCAAACGTTCTAAAGGCAATTCACATTCTAAACGACGAAGTTGGCATTTCGATGCGCAGGATTACTTTATCAACCGTCGGCATAACCCCTGCCATTCGTAAGCTTGCCGAATTGGATATGCAAATAACGCTGGCCGTTTCTTTGCATGCGCCAAACGACGAATTGCGAAAGAAGCTTATACCTTACGCTGCAAAGTTCCCCTTAAATGATCTTATGAGCGCTTGCCGCAACTACGCTAACACTACCAAGCGCCGAGTTACGTTTGAATACTTGCTCATCGCTGGGGTTAACGACTCTCCACATCACGCGCTGGAATTATCAAAGCTCCTGGCGCGCATAATGTGTCATGTGAATCTTATTCCCTACAATGAAGTCGCTGGCAAACCCTTCAAGAAACCATCGCGTAAGGCAATTGAAGATTTCCGCCGCGTCTTGGAGCAAAATGGGATAGAGGTAACTCAGCGCATAGAACGGGGAGAAGATGTCTCAGCGGCATGCGGTCAACTAAAACGCAGGAACGCGTGAGTTCGGGCGGATTAACTAATGATTGTTTTCGGTGTTTCGGGATTTGAATGGAGCCGCAGGCGGAATGGAAATCCCGAAACCTCCGGACGCACTATCTAACAATATATAGGAACAACTGGTAAGCACACCTGCTCTTCGTGCTCATAGAACCTATAGCTCGAATGCAGCCAATCACCTGGATGTTTGACCAGCCCTCGCCTGACCGGATTTGCGTGAATATAACTAATCTTTTCATAGAGCTTTGGCGCGTTCCATATTGCCAGAGCTCTCACTTGCTCTTTCCAAGCGGCATATTGGCATCCGCCATTAGCATGCTCGGCCATAACATTCAGTGATTCAATATCGCCCTGCTTCTTAAGAACCCCAGGGATGTGCCTGCCGGAACGTCCG
>JAPLCU010000094.1 GCA_026392045.1 Armatimonadota bacterium | reverse complement strand
CGCGACCGTTCGCCGCTAGGCTTCGAGAGCAAGCTCTCTAACCTCGCTCGACTTGCATTTCTTAGGCACGTCGCTAGCGTTCGTCCTGAGCCAGGATCAAACTCTCCATAAGAAATTTATATCAAAAGCCGAAGCTTCTAACTACTCACTGAAGAGCATCATCCAATACATTTCCGAAAAAACGTATTACTTTATAAGTTGAAACTCATACACTATTCACGCTCACACTATTTAGTTTTCAAAGAACAATTTGCACCATAGAAGCAAACGACACCCCCAGGCGCAAGATATATGATACCACCAGCTATGGGCCTTGTCAACAGGTATACACAAGCTTTTTCAAGAAAGTTTGTTAGCGCCTCGTAGATGAGCTCATAATATGGTAAATCCTCACTGCCCCATCCCTGAAACACTCACTCATATTGCCTCGCAAAGCCTCTGCGCGTGGATCCCATTGCCTCTCATCAGAGACATAGTAACTTGACTTGCTCTCGCAGATCAGCGAAAACCATGCATTGTAGTTCAGATCCGTATCGCCCAGCGCCCGCCAGCGAGTAACAGCATCGCCATAGTTCGGCGTCTCGCTCCAGTGACCGTAGTTGACCGCATGGCCGGTGAACGCAGGAATAAATAGCGCGAATGTAGGGGGGGCCAAGATAGAATCTTCGGGCTTCGCGTGATTGCGCAGATAAAGCATCGCGGCAAGTTCCGAGTCGCTTATGTAAGGAGCATAGCCGGGAGCGGTCAGGCCAATGCTGACCTGGTTTGCATCGTTCGCCAGAAATTTCACACTGCTCCCCATGGAAAATGCAATGAAGAGCAGGAAAAGCGCTCGTTTGAGCTCGGACGGAACACGAGCGCTCAGCCAAGATAACCCAATCACGCATAGGATGCACAGCGGCACATGCAAGCCCATTATGAGTTTACGCTGCTGACCTATCGGAATATACGGGATAATGAACCCCACCACCGACCAGACAACCAACAACAATCCAGGATTTCGGATTTGCGATTTGGAATTGACCTCAGTTGCCTGGCGCTCGCTTTTCATTGACAAGACAGCACCAAGTATCGCCAATAGCAACACCAAACCATATCCCGCAAAATACGACCAAATAACCGGCGATGGCGTGAGAGAGTTGGCGCGCGCACGAAAGACACTGTCTACACTATATAGGTAGAACTGATAAGCAACCGACGGCATCGCAATCGCCGCAGCCAGTATGCTCAAGAGAACTGCGCGTGTGGGGAACGTCCGCTCCGTAATCCACACAACCAACATATATGCAGCCCATACACAGCCCACCGTGATGACATCATAGGTATGTACGTTCCCCAGCAGCAATAGAAAAAGCCCCGCATAGACTGCATGCACAGGCTGCCCGGTTCGCTGCGCGAGAACGAGGAAATACATACTCCCTATCATCAAAATCAGCCCAGCGAGAAACAGCGGGTTCAGATAAATAGAAAGAAACGTGATAGCCTCAGGCTGCCACATGTCCACAGAGCCCGTGGGGGCAACGGCGTTTGGCAGAAGCCAGCCAATGCCTGACGAAAGCCCCACAATTGGTATCAGAAGTCGGCGCTGTGCAGGTTTGTCCAAGAATAAACTAGCAAACTTATACACAATGAGAATCAACCCCATTCCGAGCAGGCAGCGGAAGATGTGATAGACCCAGATGACCGGAATACTCATGATCCGCGCGAAGCCGCCCATTGCAAGGAACAACAAGTTGAACTGCCGCGCTGCCTGGGGCTCATTTGTGAATAAGTTTTTGATGAAGAAGTGACCGTCCGCTGCCTGCCGTGTCCAAGACAAATACACCGCGCCGTCGTCGATGTTATGAGTCAGACCAAGAAATTGATAACCATGCGGCGCAGCGGCGAGCCCGATGATGTACGGCAGCGAGGACAGCAGCACAATCACAATCATCCATATCAGCACCCACTTGAGTTCAAGTTTGCTCATCTTTTTGCCAAATTCCTATACTGCACAGCGCGATACACCCCAACGCCGCTCAGCGCGCCGAATCCGACGAGCATCAGAAAGAGGCCGATGCGGAATGAGAACGGCTCGTAAGAAAACGCCAGAACGCCAGGGCCTGTCGCCCGCACTGCCACGTGATTGTTTTGCCACCGCTCGATAGGCAGCCGCTTGCCGTTCAGCCTCGCAACCCATGCAGGCTCACCGTAGCGAATCGGCGGCGTGAAGAATCCACCCTCAGGCAGGAAGTTGCCTACCACACCACGAGAACCTTCCCAAGCAAATGACGATGTAATATGCCTCGGCCACATCCTCGCCCACGCCCGCGCCGGGAAGCGCACGTAAACCCGGATTCCGTCATAGACACCCACAAGCGTCAGTATGTTTGAGGGCAACTGATTGGTGGTCCACTTGCTCAGATCATCGCGTGTAACGATAAGGCCAGCTATATGCTTGCCGCCAGGAAACCGTCTGACCAATATCATATTGCCATTCTCCGGCGGGCTTGGGTCGATGCCTTCGACCTGAGTCATCAACAACTTGTAATCTTTGGTATACAGCGAGTCGTAGCCCTGCACGTCGCTATAGCCATAGACCATAGCCGCGTTCGGGGGGAGGATTGCTTTAGGGGTCTCGAACAAGCTCCAACTCGGATTAATCGGCGCTACGCGCCCGAAGACCTTGCTCAACCGCTTTAGTTCGGTCGTAAGTTTGGTCTCGGGGTAGACTTTGTCTCTGGAGCAGGTTGGATTATAATTCAGTCCGAAGGCGAAGAGATCGGCGACAATCAGCAGAATTGCGAGCACAAAGAACGATTTTCTGCTTAGTGCATCACTAGCAAACGCAACCAGGGCCAAAGCCGATGAAAATAGTATCATGATCGGAACCAGCCCGATTGCACCCACAATGCCATCATAATGCTCACCAGTCAATTCTTCGACAAATCGAACCGCCACCGAATGACAAAGAGCAAATACTAAGCCGACCGCCAGCAACAGCCATATTGTCCATATAGTGCCCCGTGACACAGACTTGCCCCGCCAAATAGTTTGCTCTACCGAATGCTCAACGAAGTTGTCAATGCCAAACCCTGCCAAACCCGCAACGCCAAATAAATAGAGCAATAATATCCTGTTTGGCCCACCAAACGCGCTGAAACCGGGTATCAAATAGTAAAACAGCACATTAATGACAGTTCCTGTCGCAACAAGCAATGCAAAAACAGCCAGGGCTCCAAAGAATCCGACATATCGCCGCTTGCGGATTGATCCCAAACCAATTGCAGCCAGAATCAAAGGCAAAATGCCAATATATAGGCCATATTCCATGTAATCCGCGGCGCTGCCAGCGTGACCGTCAAGCATTCCAAGAAGAAAATATGTGTTCTTGCTGGGGTTGCCATAGAAATCCGGCGCGAAGGCTGTCACAAGCCTATATGGCTTTATCGCGTTGCCTATAAACCATTTGTAACCGTCAGCGCTCGGTGCAGCGGCTCTGGGAGAGTTCGCCCCAAGCTCTATGGTCGGCAGCGCCTGCGCGGACGCTATCAACCCAGCGATAGCAAAACACGCCGCACATGATATCAAGACTCGTCGAAAAGCCGCCCCACCCTCGCTTCGCCAAGCGCCAGCCATCAACCAAACCCACCACAGCATAGCCGCCAAAGTCACGTAGAAAGCTATCTGCAGGTGGCCCGCCAGGAATGAAAGCGCGAGCGCGCCTCCTGCAAGCATGCCATAAAAGACTGATTTTCGTTCCACACATTTATGAATAAGCAGCAACACCAGCGGCAGCCAAACAGCCACCGCGACAAACGTCGGCAGTTCCAACCACAACGCCATAAAAGCCGAAAACGCAAAGCAAATTGCGCCGACGATCCCGCCGAGTTCCTTGCAGCCCAGCCCCCGCATCAACCAATACATAAATACCTGCGCCAAGAATAAATGCAGCGCCGCAAAGACAGTAAAGGCAGTGATAGCATCAAATACGAGAAAGACCAGGTTTGGAGGGTAAAGCGCTGCAGATTGGCCGTTTGCAAGAAACGGGGTTCCGCAGAATTGATGCGGATTCCACAATGGTAAATGCCCCGCATGCATTGAGCGAGCGTAAAACACGCGCCACGGGTAAAACTGCGCAATGGCGTCCCACTGCAGCGGGTTCCATTGCGGTGGCGGATTTGAGGTCTTGACGACAGAATTCCAAGGCGACATCTGCGCCAGGTAATCACCTGGCAGCAAAGCTTCCCCCTTGAATATGGGCCGCCAAAGGAACGTGCAAACAAGTATTAGGAATAGAGCATAAGGCAGCAGCGGCTTTAGCTTCATGGCCGAAGTATTTCTACTTTCCTCCCATCTGCCCAAGTCCGAAACCTATAAATGACACGCCGGTGCATATACACAAAAGGCCAATTCCAGCGTATCGCCAGTCCACGTGTTCACGCAAAACTACAGAGGACAGAATCACCACAATGACATAACCCATGCTGATCATCGGATATGCAACACTCAAACGCACTTTGCTAAGCGCCAATATCCAGAAAAATGTGCTGACGACATAGCATGCAAGACCTATAAGAATGTATGGATTAGCCATCGCATGTAGAATCTTGAGGAATGTGGCAAGAACCGATGCGCCTCCGAGGTCTCTGTGCCCTAAACCGAGTTTCAGGCATATTTGCCCGCAGCTACCCAGCGCAATAGCTACGCAAATAAACCCGAACGAACCTATAGTTAAGTTTCCCTGCAAGAAGCGGTTCCTCCAGTCGTCCAGATATACGAATACAGGCAGGACCAATACCAGCCCTACCTGCAATACGCATCAGATAACCAAAAAAGTTGCACAAAAGTTCTCTAATTTAGCCCGCATTATTCATGATATAGAGTAAGCTTCGGCATCAGGATACCGAAGCAACCAAAGCTTCGGCATCAGGATACCGAAGCAACCAAAGCAACCAAGCTTCGGCATCAGGATACCGAAGCAACCAACAAAGAAAGTTTTCTAAATTACAGTCCGAGGAGCGCCTTTGCCGTGTCTACCGCACTCGCGGCGTCAGCGGAATACCCATCAGCGCCAATTTCGTCGGCATAGTGCTGGGTGACAGGAGCGCCGCCGATCATAATCTTGACTTTGTTCCTAACGCCTTCTGCCTTAAGGGTTTCGATGGTCTCCTTCATAGCAGGCATCGTGGTAGTAAGAAGAGCCGACAAGGCAATGATGTCTGCGCCATTCCTGACCGCCTCAACAAATACCTCGGGCTTTACATCGACTTTCAGATCCACAATCCGGAATCCCGCGCCCTTGAGCATCATAGCTACAAGATTCTTGCCGATATCATGAAGGTCGCCGCGAACCGTTCCGATCGCTACAACACCTTTCGGCTCGACTCCACTCTTTACCAACTCGGGCTCAAGGATTTCCATCGATCTCGACATAGCGCGAGCTGCAATAAGAACCTCAGGGACATAAAATTCGTTATTCTTAAACCTCACACCGACTACGTTCATTCCCGCGACCAGTCCGTTGTTCAAGATTTCCGCAGGCTTCACACCTTCGTCCAAAGCAGCCTGAGTCAGGGCCACTGCATCAGGCGCCTTACCGTTGATTATGGCTTGCGCCAGAGCGTTCATATCTGCCAATTTATTGCTCCTCCTGTTTTATCACCGCAGCATCGCCGACGCGCCAACACCATCCGACACCGCAGCATTTAACACTTAAATGACGATTAACCACAGCTATTATACAAATAACCAGCCAAGCTATGCAAGTGAAATGCACACAAATCCTCAAGAAACCTTTGTGCAGCCCTCCGGAAACATCATTCGCTCCATAAGCTCCATCTGATAATCCGGTGAAACGGCGAGTTCTATATGCTTGGCCGAACCAGCCAGTTTTCTGGCAATATCCATCTCCTCCTCGGAAAGCAGCGCAAGCCTAGCGCCTGCGCCAGCCGCATTTCCGATAGAAAAAACCTTTTGTATTTCTATTGCAGGAATCAGGCCGATCCTGATTGCGCTCTCTACACGTATATAATTTCCAAATGCCCCGGCAAGCAAAATCTCATGCAAATCCGTATCACTGGCTCCAGCCGCCTTGATCAGAGTCTGTATAGCCGCGTGTATTGATCCCTTGGCCAACTGCAAATGCCTGATATCGGCGCCAGTGATAGTCACGGCTCTGCTATTGCCGGATTCTTGCTTTGTAGCTATAACAAACTCCAGACCGGACTTGGTCTCTATCAATCGAGAGCGCAAATCTTGCGAGAGATGTCCAACATCTGATAGCCCAAGCATCCGCCCTGTCTCATCAATTATCCCCGCGTCCAGCATCTGCGCCACTGCGTCTACCAGTCCCGACCCGCATATTCCTATTGGTGGAAGCCCGTTGATTGTTGTTATCTGAACAGATTCTCCCAACGAAACGCTATCTATCGCCCCCGGCGCGCCGCGCATACCGCAGCTTATACCCGCTCCCTCAAATGCAGGCCCAGCGGCAGCCGAGCAAACGTAGGTTTTGCCCTCGTGCATCAGCGCCATCTCGCCGTTTGTGCCGATGTCCACAGCGAGTCTCGTCCGGCCATCGTATTCCCACTTGGTAGACAGCATCACACCAACGGTATCTGATCCCACAAATCCCGCGATATTCGGAAGCGCCGTCACGCAAGCTTCAGGGCAGAACGACAGTCCAAGTTTCTCTGCTGAAACTTGGACATCTCTGCACAGCGCAGGCACGTAAGGGGACTGTCCCAGGCTCGCTACATCAATACCAAGCAGCAAATGTGTCATACAGGTATTGCCGACCACGGTTACTTTGTATATGTTTTCGAGCGAACCTTGGACACCATCAATCAGCAACTCGGCGATGCGATTCATAGCATCAACCGCTCCCGCCTGCAGCGCGAGAAGACCATTCTCATGAGCTCCGGCAAAACCAATGCGCACAATCAAATCATCGCCATGCACCACCTGCGGGTTCATTACAGCCTGCACACCAAGCTCTTCGCCTGTCAGCAGATCCATCAGATATCCGACAATTGTCGTGGAACCCAAATCATAGGCCACACCATAGCAGCAAGAAGTCGTATCGCCCGGCTCGACAGCAATCAACTCATCATCGCACAAAACCGCGGTCACGTCATAGTCCGACTTCTTGAGAATTCTCGATAAGCGCCTGACCAGACCAAGCTTGGGCCGCACAACGATGTCCTGTGCACTTAAAAAATCGGCAATTCGCTCAAACTCAGCGCACTCGTCTTCAAGGCTGGGCTTCGGCAAGGAGCAATGAATCTTACGCACGCCCGAGGAAACTTCGCAATCGCGCAGTAATCCCTGGCTGAGTATCTTTTGGGACATAGAACGGCTTGTTTCGGGGATGCTAACAATGATTTCGCCATGCACCTCAATTCGACAGGCGAGACGAACCCCTGACTGGATATCTTCTGCGCTAAGCGCCCGCCGCTCAGATGAATCCGGTTCGCTCACCTCACCAGACACAATCACCCGACACTTGCCGCAAGTACCCGCGCCTCCGCATGGAGCCTCTACCAGCCGGCCGGATGCCGCAACCACCTTAGAAAGCAACATGCCCGCCGGAACATGAATCTCCATTCCGTCGGGCTCGATTAGAACCTTTATCAGCTTGCTATTCTTCATCAATCTCCGCAATCAACTTCACTTACCTTCACGAAGTAGGTGATATTCTTCTTTCGGTGTTTCGGGATTTGAATGGAGCCGCAGGCGGAATGGAAATCCCGAAACCTCCGGACGCACTATCTAACAATCTATAGGAACAACAGGTAAGCACACCTGCTCTTCGTGTTCATAGAACCTATAGCTCGAATACAGCCAATCACCTGGATGTTTGACCAGCCCTCGCCTGACCGGATTTGCATGAATATAACTAATCTTTTCATAGAGCTTTGGCGCATTCCATATTGCCAGAGCTCTCACTTGCTCTTTCCAAGCGGCATATTGGCATCCGCCATTAGCATGCTCGGCCATAACATTCAGTGATTCAATATCGCCCTGCTTCTTAAGAACCCCAGGGATGTGCCTGCCGGAACGTCCG
>JAPLCU010000011.1 GCA_026392045.1 Armatimonadota bacterium | reverse complement strand
CACGGCCTTTGTCAGGGTCGGAATTGCATATATCATCTTTGCCAAGCACAGCCTGGAGGTTGAGCGTCGGGTTTGCGAGTTCTACCGAGATCACCGTCACCACCTGGGGCAGCGCAGGGTCTGCGCTGATGTCCTGCGAAAGCGTCACCCCCGGCACAGGGGTCTTAACGACCTGCGCGGCAGACATCGGGCAAACGAGCGCTAATAGCACCCCTATGAATAAGATAAATCTTGTAAGCTTCAACCGAGTTAAGATCGTCTGGGAAATCTGTTCCCAGATGCACGTTTTAATCATACGACCTCCATATATAAGCTACGCAATTGGCATGCGGCTTGTTCCGCCATTGTCTAATATCTTCTTAGTGTTCAAGACGAGAATACCTTCACGCCAGCGCTTAGAAATCCAAAAGTATAAAGTAAAAAGGTCAAAAGCTCCTTTCGCCGGATACTCAGGGAGGTTTGCCGGGGGTTATGCAGAAGTCTTAAGTAAGACAGTTGGAGCATATCAAATTGCCCAGTCGGCAGTCGCGCACATAGCCTGCCCAACCGGCGCATTCACCGTCTTCAACATGCTGAGGCTCCACTTCGACATGCTGAGGCTCCACTTCGACATGCTGAGGCTCCACTTCGACATGCTGAGGCTCTCGAAGCACGACCTGCTCCTGGCCCACCAACCCATAAAAGGCGGCGCCCAGAGGGTGGGGGCGATGTTGAATGTTTCAGAGCGCCTGGGCCTGGGCTGTGAAATAGTCGAAAGTGAGCTTCAGGCCTTCCTCGAAGCTGATTGATGGCTCAAAGCCCAGTTCCTCCCTCGCGCGGGTGATGTCGCTCATAGAATAACGAATTTCACCAGGAATTGGCGGATCGTGGACGATTTCCACTTCTTTGGCAGCCATTTTGGAGAGCATGAGAGCGAGTTCATTTACTGAGACCGTGTTTTCGCTGGCGATGTTGAATACTTGGCCTGGAGCGTTGGGCGATGTGCACGCAAGCAGGTTCGCTCGGGCAACATTCTTCACATACACAAAATCGCGGGTCTGCTCGCCATCGCCGTAGATATGAATTTCCTTACCAGCCAGAATGCGGTCGATGAACCGTGGAATTACGGCTGCATATTGCGATTTCGGATTCTGCCGAGGGCCGAATACATTGAAATACCGCAGGCTCACGGTCTCCATGCCATGCAGATGGTAGAAGCATCTCAAATAATATTCCCCGGCGATCTTGCTCGCGCCGTAGGGCGACATAGGGTCTGGGACAAAATCTTCACGCTGGGGAACCGCGCCGGTGTCTCCATAGACCGCGCTGGATGATGCCAAAACCACTCGTTTGACGTTCTTTTCACGAGCTGCGATGAGCACGTTCATTGTGCCGCCGACATTAACTTCATTCACAAATTCAGGCTCTTCCAAAGACCGCGCGACTGATATTTCAGCCGCATGGTGTAATACATGCTCCACCCCATCCATAGCCTCGCGCAAAGCCGAAATGTCGCGAATGTCGCCTATAACCAGTCTGACCTTGCCTTTAACACCCGACAGGTTGTCTACGCTGCCGGTGGAGAGGTTGTCGAACACCAGCGCCTCATGCCCTTCGCTTACCAGAAGCTCGGTTATATGGCCGCCGATGAAGCCGGCGCCGCCCGTGACCAGGAATCTGCTCATTGATTAGACCTCAGCCAGAATATTTGTGAATGCTCTATTGTATACGCAAACCGGCTTGCCAGGCAAGTTGAAACTTTCCTGAAACAGGTATACTAAGATGAAATATGCCATCTTTTGAGGCGTTTCGCAATAACAATTGTCAAACGAGAGCTCAATATTGATATGCATCGGGACGAAAGGCAGGATGACAATGGGAGCGGAATGAGGCTAGTCATAAGCAGATTGCCGGGGCTTGACCGCTGCAATGGTGACTATTAGCGCCTCGTCATCGATTGCATAGATTTTCCTGATTTGCTTTTCAGCCATATCCTTGATTTCAAGCCTATACGTCATGACCTTCCGCCTTGAGTTCACTAAGGAAGTCCACGAATGGCCTGCTTGGTTCTTGAGCAGCATGAATCAGATCGGCGACGTCTTCAAGTTCCTCAAGTATATCATCTATTTTGGCGATTCTGAGTAGAAGCTCACTTCTTTGCGTTGGATTCATTTCTTCGATTGCTGCTGCAATTTCTTCAACTGATTTTGAGATGGGCATTGCTGTCCTCCTGTGTGTTGCATTACCTTCGGATTATACCACTGATTGGAAGCGCTGACAATTACTTGGTTGTATGCTTCGGGACAGTTCTTCGTCCCGAAGCCACCACAGAGATTATTGCAGCGTGACGATTCTCCCCACACTATCCTCCAAACCGCCGGGGCGGTTGCGCAGCAGCCAGATTCTGCGATGTTCTTGCTTGATGGTGTCGATTTTATTGCTCAAATCGGCTGATATCTTGCCGCTAAGACGCATTTTGCCGACCTCGGAGGATAGACGCAGGATGTTGATTATGAAATTGAGCTCGGAGCGGACTGTGTCGGCGTCGGGTGCGGTCATTTGATCGCCTTTTAGCGATTCGGCGATTTCTTCTAACTTGCAGTCCATTTCCTCGAATTCTTTGAGCGTGATCCCTTCGATCAATTTCGTGTTGTTGAGCTTTCCAAAGAGCATTTGCCAGGGGATTGTGTTGTTGAAAGTGCGTTTGGTGAAGCAGAGATAGATGTTTCCCAGGTCATAAAACGCTTTTCCAATTTTGCCGGTGCGGTCGCCGAACGCATGCAGTGATAGAGCGTCGGCTAGAGTGTCTGTTACGTCTGCTTGCGCATTCCATGAAGCCATTGCGCCCGCCATGAAACCGGTGTAAGCGACGGGCAGCGGGTCCCAGTGGCCATTGTCGCCCCAGCTTGTATTGAGCAGGCCGATAGCTCCGTTTTCAAGTCCGCTTCTTGCTGCTGAAGTGATGTTGCCGATGGCATTTCGTGTGCGGCCAGCGAATGTATTCCAGTTAGATGCGCCCGGGCAAACATAGAACGCTATGCCTGATTCGCGGAACTTCGACCCGTGCCCAGCGAACGGATGGTCATATTCATAGCCCCATTCAAGGGCAATAATGTCTTTCGGCAGCTCGGGTATCAGTTCGGGATGTTTCATTATAATATCGCCCCAGAACATCATCTTGCGGCCGCGTTCTTTAGTAAGCGTGTATACTTTCAGCAGGAAATCGAGATAAACACGCCCCGTGCCTAGTTCTTCGCAGATACTTTTTGATCTGCCGTAGCCGAGGTCTATGGTTTCATCCAGCCCCACATTAAAGGGCTTACTTGAGAAATGCGGCAGGAGTTCATCGTAAAGACCAGCAAGGAACGGTACGCTCTTTTCATCGATGGGGCAGAGGCCGGTGGGTATGGCTCTGAAGCCCCACGCAGTCTCGCCGCCATCCGGCATTTCCGCCATCTGGCGGTATTCATCGTGCATAAGCCAGCGTTCCATGTGCCCGAAAGAGTTTTGATTCGGCACAAGCTTGATGAACTTCGTTTTGCAGTAGGCGTCCAATTGCATTATCTGCTCACCAGTCATCGGGCTGGCGTTTTTCCAGACGGTGGGGTGGGCGGGGTAGGCAAAAGTGTGCTCAGTGTAGAGCTGGAGTTGGTTGATTTTCCACGAGGCGAGATTGTCTGCCAGCAGGTAAAGTGTTTCCATAGTGGGCGCTTTGTCTCGGCTTATGTCCAGCATTATGCCCCTGTTCGGGTAGTCGGGCCAGTCCGAGATGGATACACAGGGCAGGGCATTGTCTGATTGCATTATAATTTGTGCGAGAGTGCAAGCGCCGTAGAATGCGCCGGCAGGTGCGGAGGCGATTATTTCTATGCCATTCGGAGTGATTTCGAGCGCGTAACCCTCGGCTGGAATATCCGAGGAATCGTCCATGCGAATTATTAGCCCAATCTGTTCTCTTTGCGTTTCAGGGCTGGTGGTGATTTCCCAATTTAGTCCGGTTTGGTTGGCTGCAGGAATCAGCGACTGCGGATCTTTGGTGTCTAGTTTTGTATAGAGATTTCCGCTTAAGTTATACAAACCATGCCCATGTGTGAGGTTCTTGGGGATTGGCGCCAGGGTTAATTTGTCGGTCATTTCTTTGCCTCCTGAGGAAGTCCGAATGGATTCCCGCCTACGCGGGAATGACAGCAGCTGAATGCTGATGGCTGAAAGCTGACAGCTTCACTCAAACATCGCAATCAAATCTATGAAATCAGCGCTTTTCAGATCGTGCTCCAGGCGATATCTTATGTGCCATTTGAGAATGTTCGCCAAGTCACGCCTGACGCCGCGGGGGAACTTCATGTCTTTGAGCTTTTGAGGTTCAGCCCGGCGCAGTGCGTTTATATATGAGATTATAGCATCCGGCGCCCAGATCACATCGCTGGGAGTAATTCCGCATGAATCGCATACTATGCCGCCTAGCGATGGGCTGAAACCGAGCCTTCCCTGTTTAGGTTTTCGGCCGCATCTTATACATGTCTCAAAGTGCGGATCGTATCCGAGGAGGTCCAGAAACTGCAGTTCGAAGTAGCGCGCGGTTATCTCTGCATCGGTGCCGCTTTCCAGAATATACATTGCGCTGAGGAGGGTGTCGAAGAGCTCAGGGTTAGGGTTACGCTCTTCCGTGAATTGGTTCGTCAGTTCCAGCATATACATTCCATAAGCTACAGCACGCATATCTTGCTTTACATTGGGGAATGATTCTTTGATTTCGGCCTGGCTGAGCACATCTAAATCTCGGCCAGCAGAAAGGAATAGTTTGCCGTAAGTGAAAGGTTCACTTGCCCCTGCGAGCTTGCTGCCCGGCCGCCTCGCGCCTTTTGCTACAGCGCCCAGCTTGCCTTGCTCACGCGTGAGAATAGTGATTATGCGGTCTTTTTCGCCCAGGTCGATGCGGCGCAGGACGATTGAGCCTGCTGTGTAAGTCTTCATGTTCGGTTTATAGATGAGAGAAGTGGCTCGGCGGGAGCCTCGCCCTCCCACTTCTAGGAATGTCTCCTTCGTCCGGCGCTTTCGAGGTAATCCTCGGGCACGTAGCCGTCAACAATCGCAGCGGCGCTCGATGTGCCTATGCGGCTGGCTCCGGCGTCCAGCATTTCCATTGCCTGCGCGGTGGTTTGGATGCCTCCGGCTGCTTTTACGCCGAGATCAGAGCCGACAACTCCTCTGATAAGCCTGATATCTTCAACGGTCGCGCCTCCGGGTGCGGTGCCGGTGGAGGTCTTGATGAAATCTGCTCCAGCTTGCTTTATGATCTCACACACGAGCTTTTTCTCATCGTCAGTGAGGTAATATGCTTCAATTATGAATTTCAAAACGGTGCGCTTGGCATCCTGTGTCAGGCCGGTCATTCGGGAGGTGTCAACGAGTTCGCGGATTTCGTCCTCCAGAATGTTTCGCTCACCAGATTTCAGGGCGCCGATGTTGATTACTATATCGATCTCTTTTGCGCCATTCGTGATCGCCGTGCGGGCTTCGAAGACCTTTGCTGATCTGCCGTTCATGCCAAAGGGGAACCCGATTACGCTCGCAAGCTTTACATCAGACTCCTGAAGCGCCCGCCTTGCAAGCGGGAGCCAGAATGGGAAGACCATCACCGTCGCAAAATGATACCTGGCCGCCTCCTCGCATAGATGCATAATGTCCTCGCCTGTGGCCGAGGGCCGCAGCAGCGTAGAATCCATCAGTTTGGCAAACTGCTCTTTTGAAAACATAATGATCACCTCTAATAGGCAACATGCCTATCTTAGACTTTTGACAAATTCGCCAGCACGGCTCACTGCTTCTTCTTTGCTCGAAGCGTTGGCGACTACGCTTACCAGGGCGCTCCCTACTACCGCGCCATCGGCATATTGCGTCACTTGCTTTACATGTTCGGGTTTCGATATCCCAAAGCCTACCACCACTGGCAGGTCCGATGCGTTCTTGATTGTATCCACCAACGATTTCAGATCGATTGGCAGCTCATTGCGTGCGCCGGTCACGCCGGTTCGCGAAACGCAATAGATGAACCCGCTTGCAATCTTCGCCGTCGATGCTATTCTATCCTTCGTAGACGTCGGCGCAAGCAAAAATATTGCTGCAATATTAGCCGAATCCGCCGCAATTTTCCAGTCACGAGCCTCTTCCACGGGCAAATCGGTCACTATGACGCCGTCCGCGCCGGCATGTGCAGCGTCTTTTGCGAAACGCTCCAAACCATACTTCTGAACCGGATTAAAATATGTCATCAGCACGATCGGCGCATCGCAGCGCTGCCTGATCGAGCGCACGGTTTCAAACACCCCGCGCACTGTAGCGCCCGCCTGCAGCGCCCTGAAGCTGGAGGCCTGGATTGTCGGCCCATCTGCGAGCGGGTCCGAGAACGGCACACCCAGTTCTACTATGTCCGCGCCCGATTCCACAATTTTCTCAACCAGTTTCTCGGTCGTGGCGAAATCCGGGTCGCCGCAGGTCAGAAAACATACCAATGCCTTTTGATTGCGCGATTTCAGTTCGGCAAAACACTTGTCTATCCGGTTCATAGCGACACCCCCAAAGCCTTCGCCACGGTGTGGACGTCTTTGTCGCCTCGCCCGGATAAGCAAATCACCACTGTTTCGTTCTTACCCAGAGTTGGCGCAAACTTGCTTGTGTATGCAACTGCATGTGCGGATTCCAGCGCGGGAATGATGCCCTCGGTGCGGGAAAGGAGCTGGAAAGCGTCTAGAGCTTCGGCATCGGTGATGTTTACATAGGTCGCGCGGCCGGTGTCTTTGAAGTGGCTGTGCTCGGGGCCGACGCCAGGGTAGTCGAGACCCGCCGATATGCTGTGGGTGAGCTGCACCTGACCGTCTTCGTTTTGGAGAAGGTAGCTCATGGAGCCGTGCAAAACTCCGGGCTCACCGAGGCTCAGAGTGGCGCAGTGGCGGTCGGTGTCTATTCCCTCACCGGCGGCTTCAACTCCGATCATCTTGACCGATTCGTCCTTTATGAACGGGTAGAACATGCCCATTGCATTTGATCCGCCGCCGACGCACGCAATAAGATATTCCGGCAGTTTGCCCTCTTTTTCGAGCATCTGGTGTCTGGTTTCGCGGCCTATTGGTGACTGAAAATCGCGAACCATCATCGGGTAAGGGTGCGGGCCGACCACGGAACCGATTATATAATGAGTGTCGTTGACATTTGTGACCCAGTCGCGTATAGCTTCGCTGGTTGCATCTTTCAGGGTCTGGGTGCCGCTGGTGACCGGGATAACTTCCGCGCCCAGAAGACGCATTCGGAAGACATTCAGCTCCTGGCGTTCCATGTCCTCCACGCCCATATATACAAAGCATTTCAGGCCGAAGAGGGCGCAGGCAGTGGCGGTGGCGACTCCATGCTGACCGGCGCCGGTTTCGGCGATAATGCGCGGCTTGCCCATTCGGCGCGCCAATAGGATTTGGCCCATGACGTTATTGAGCTTGTGCGCGCCTGTGTGGCAGAGATCTTCGCGTTTCAGGTAGATTTTCGCTCCACCCAGCGCCTCGGTGAGGTGCTCGGCGTGGTAGAGCAGGGTGGGGCGGCCCACATATTCGCGGTAGTAAAAGTCTAACTCTGAGACAAAATCTTTATCATCCTTATACTTGGCGTAAGCTTCTATTAGCTCGTCCAGGGCCGGTATCAGGATTTCGGGGACATATCTGCCGCCGAACTTCCCGAAGTGGCCGGAAGCATCAGGAAGCGTTGTCAGCTTCTCGCACATGGTTAATGAACTCCTTTACTTTCTTCAAATCTTTTCTACCGGAGGATTTCTCTACCCCGCTTGATACATCAATTCCAAATGGCCGAACGGCTCTGATTGCATCGAAAATGTTATCAGGATTGAGGCCGCCCGATAGGATTATCGGCTTACCGAGCGATTTCGCGGCGATTGCGAGTTCCCAATTGAATGTTTCACCAGTGCCGCCGGGCTGACCTTTTTTGTAGGTGTCTAAGAGGTAATAGGTTGCCGTCGGATATTGCTTTAGCGCTTCTATGCTGGACTCATTTTTGATTCGCCCTACGCGTATTACTCGCTCTTTGCCGATCATTTGGGCGATTTCGTCGCTTTGGTTGCCATGAAGCTGAGCGAAATCAAGGCCGCAGCGCTTGATTATTTCTGCTATCTGCTGATCTTCGACGAATACCCCAACGGCTCGAACAAGGGGTTGGTTGTTGGATGTTGGGTGTTGGAGGGATATACCAGCCAGCACTCTGAGTATCGTCGAAGGGTTCGGCTGGATGGAACTGATCTCCCGAACTATCTCAATCACTTGCTCAATGCTGACCTGCCGGGGGCTGTCTGCGAAGACGAAGCCCAGCATGTCCGCGCCCAGTTCGGCGCAGGCTATGGCGTCATCGATATTCGTGATCCCGCAGACCTTGATTTGAGTCATCCGATCAGCTCCCGCAGTTTTGCCTCGATGTCATCCTCGCGCATCAGGGCTTCACCGATCAGCACGGCGTCCACGCCCATTTTGCCGAGGTTTACCATGTCTTCGCGGGTGAAAATGCCGCTCTCGCTTACGCTCTTCGCGCCGCTGGTTATCATTGGCAGCAGGCGCGAGGTGGCAACGAGCGTGACTTCGAATGTTTGGAGATTGCGGTTGTTTATGCCTATGAGCCGGCAGTCGAGTTCGAGCGCAATTTCCATTTCTCGCTCATCATGCACTTCAATCAGGCTATCCATTCCGAGATCATTTGAGACTTGCATAAGATGGGCGATTTTGTCTTTTTCGAGCACAGCCACTATGAGCAAAATTGCGTCTGCGCCTGCCGCTCTTGCTTCAAATACTTGATACTCGTCTATCATGAAATCTTTGCGCAGGACTGGCAGCGGCACGGCGTTTTTGACCATTCGCAGGTAGTCCAAAGAGCCCTGGAAGAATTTTTCGTCAGTAAGGCATGATATGGCCGATGCGCCTGCGTTTGTGTAAGACTTTGCTATAGATTCCGGGTCAAAGTTAGACCGAATCAGGCCTTTTGAGGGCGATGCTTTCTTAATTTCAGCTATGACCGCAGGGATTCCTCGCTCACTTTGCTGCAGCCTGCGGGCGAAACCAAGGGGAGCCGATGCATCTGAGAGGTGCGCTTTTAGCTCCGCTATCGGCGTCTGGCCCTTTCGGAAATCGACCTCAATTTTCTTTTCTGCAAGTATCTTATCCAGAATCAAAGTTGTGCCAGCTCCTGTGTGAGCGTTTTGAACTTATCGAGCGCATGCATGGCCGCGCCGGAGTCTATGGATTTTGCCGCCAGAGCGATGCCTTCTTGAAGATCTTCGGCAATCCCCGCAACGACTAGCGCAGCCGATGCATTGAGCAGAACTATGTCGCGCTTGGCTCCCTTTTTGCCGTCGAGAACACCCATCAGCGCGCGGACATTGTCGGCAATTTCGCCATCTCCCGCCGCAAGGTCTTCAACTCTGGCAGTCTCCAGACCGATGTCTGAAGGCAGCAGAGTGTAGGTGCGAACTTCGCCGTCTTTAAGCTCGCTCACGCGAGTTTCGCTGAGTGTGGAAAGCTCGTCAAGACCGGCCATTCCATGGAAGATCATCGCCCGCTCAGTGCCAAGCGAGGCGAGAACTTTTGCCATGGTCTCGGTGATGTCCGGTGAGAATACGCCGATCACCTGCCGTTTTGCTCCTGCGGGATTTGTCATAGGCCCCAGTATGTTGAAAACGGTGCGAATGCCGATCTCTTTGCGCGGCCCCACGGCGTGCTTCATAGCCGGATGCATCATCGGGGCGAACATGAAGCCGAGCCCCGCGTGATCTATGCATGTCGCTATTTGCTCAGCGTTGAGAGTGAGGTTTGCGCCGAGCGCCTCGAGCACATCCGCGCTTCCACAAGTGCTGGAAGCCGCCCGATTCCCGTGTTTGGCGACCGTAGCCCCCGCGCCGACAATCACAAATGTGGCCGTGGTGGAGATGTTGAACGTGTTCAGCTTGTCTCCGCCGGTGCCGCAGGTGTCAACGAGGTTTTGCGCCTTCGGGCGGACCTTGATGGACTTCTCACGCATCACCTTCACGAATCCCGTGATCTCCTCGACCGTCTCGCCTTTTATTCGCATAGCCGTAATGAACGATGCCACCTGCGCAGGCGTGGCCTCACCATCCATAATTTCGGTCATCGCAGCGACAGCCTCGGCCTCGCTCAAGTTCACGCATTCAACAACTTTTTTTATCGCTTCTTTGATCATTTGTCGCTCCCAAGTCAGTTAGCATCCGGGAACAGATTTCCCGGACGATCTTGTTCAACCATTAACGAAATTCCCAAGCAATTTCATGCCATCTTGCGTGAGTATTGATTCGGGGTGGAATTGGACCCCTTCAATTGGATATTCTTTGTGCCGTATGCCCATTATTTCGCGCTCATCGGTTTCTGCGGTGATCTGCAGGCAGCTCGGAAGCGTTTCGCGGCGAACAATCAGCGAGTGATATCTTGTCGCCTCGAATGGGTTTGGCATATCTTTGAAGACCCCCTCGCCGTCGTGGTGGATGAGCGAAGTCTTGCCGTGCATCAGCCTTGGAGCGCGGATAACCTCGCCTCCGAAAGCTTGCCCAATGCTCTGGTGACCCAAACACACGCCGAGCATCGGGATCTTCCCCGCAAAGTGTTTGATAACCTCAAGCGAGATCCCAGCTTCGGTGGGTGTGCAAGGGCCGGGCGAGACAACTATCATCTCCGGGTTCAGCGCTTCAATTTCGGGTATCGTGATTTTGTCGTTTCTATACACCTTGAGCGTCTTGCCCATCTCGCCGATGTATTGTACGAGATTATATGTGAAGCTGTCGTAATTGTCTATCATTAAAATCATGATCTTGCTCCGTTTCCTTCTGTTTCCAATTCTCTACTCAAGTCCTGCTTCAGCGGTGTTTAGGGCGTTTATCATTGCCATCGCCTTGTTGACCGTTTCCTGATACTCTTTCGCGGGGTCAGAGTCCGCCACAATACCTGCTCCGGCCTGTACGTATGCTGTATCATTTTGTATAAGAATAGTGCGTATTGTTATGCAAGTATCCATATCACCCGAGTAGCTGAAGTAGCCTATCGCACCCGCGTAGGAGCCGCGTCGGGTAGGCTCAAGTTCGTCGATTATTTCCATCGCCCTCACCTTTGGCGCGCCCGAAACGGTGCCCGCAGGGAAACATGCGCGCAGCAGATCGAACTGGTCCTTATCCATGCTCAACCTGCCGCGAACGTTTGAAACTATGTGCATCACGTGCGAATAACGCTCGATGGACATTAGCTGGTCAACTTCCACTGAACCATAGCGGCACACGCGGCCGATGTCATTTCTGCCGAGGTCAACGAGCATTATATGCTCCGCGCGCTCCTTTTCGTCCTTGAGGAGCTCGCGCTCGAGGTTAAGGTCTTCCTCATGGGTAGCGCCGCGTGGGCGGGTGCCTGCGATAGGCCGGATGGTCACATTGCCCCGCTCTTCCGTGACAAGTATCTCAGGCGAAGAACCTATCAGTTTGATGTCGCCATACGCCAGATAATACATATAAGGCGATGGGTTCAGGCTGCGAAGAGCGCGGTAGACATCGAACGGCTCCGCAGTCACTTTTGTGCTGAACCTTTGCGAGAGCACCACCTGAATCGCGTCGCCCGAGGCTATATATTCTTTGCATGTTCGCACGGCGTCTTCAAATTGCTCTTTGGTGAAGTTGGAAGCGATCTCGGGCTTGCCCACTTGCCGCTTTTCGTAGCTGAGCTCGATTGGCTGCCTAAGTTGTTCGATTACCGAATCGATTTTCTGAATTGCGAGGTCATAGGCGGCCGCTGCGTCGCCATCTATGCTGGCATTGCAAACCACGCGGATTCTGTGGCGCACATGGTCGAATATAAGTAGGGTATCGGTGAAAATGAGCGTGCAATCGGGCATGTGGAGGTCGTCGGTGGTCATGTCCGGCAAGTCTTCGAAGAACCTCACCATATCGTAGCCAATAAAACCCACAGCGCCGCCGCAGAACCGGGGCAGATCAGGGTCCGGCACGTATCTGAGCTTGCCGAACTCCGCCTTGAGCACGTCCAGCACATCCTTACCGGCAACGAGTGTGATATGCTCCAATTTCCCTTCTCTGGTGATCTCGATTTCGGATCCTTTGCTCTGGATCACCATATTCGCGCTGCTGCCGAGGAACGAATACCTCGCCATACGCTCCCCGCCCTCCACGCTTTCCAGCAGGAACGAATATTCGCCGCTTCCAATCTTCTTAAAAGCCGAGACAGGGGTTTCCATGTCCGCCAAAATTTCTTTGTAGACCGGCGCCATATTGCCATTTGCGGCCCGCTTCATAAATTCGGTTTTCTCTGGGTAGTAAGCGCTCATGTTCTGCTGTCCTTTTTTATGGGTCATAGGTTATAAGTTTTAAGTTATAAGTAGTTATCAGCAAACTGCGGGTTGAAGCAGATGGTTGACTTACAACTTACGACTTATTACTTATAACTCAATTACGCAAAAAACCGAGGACGATATCCCCGGCTTCACGCTTGAAATCTATTGCACAAAAACCGCGGATACTCCGGTGGAGCTGCCCGCGGTTCGAAAGTTCATGTCTATTATCCTATACGACATACGGCTACGCGGCATCTCCACTTAAATTGGAGTGTCGCCAATACCACATATCGCTGCCACCTTGTATGATTGAATAGAATGAGATAACCATAGTAATTCTAGTTTACAACCTGTTTGGGCGCTTGTCAATACCAAATGTGAAAATCTGGGAAATATGCCAGGTAACAGGAGCGCACTTCGTTGCTTCGGCAGCAGTGAACGCTAATTCTTCTTCCAATGTCATCCCAACGTCGCTGCCGAAGCCACCGTACGCACTCACGCTCCGGTCAAGAGATACCAAGACCCTCCGGCCAGGGATCACACATATAGACGCGGTCGCATTGTCCCATCTCAAGTTGCCTGAAGCTGGAATGCCTCAATTGCCTGTAGAGCACCGCCGCCGCAGTATCAACAAAATCTTAGCGTAGCGGTTTCGGGAGGTCACGCGGCCTGGCGGCTTCGGCAGCGAGCCTGACTATAATTCAAAGAAATTGCAGAATTCACTGCTGCCGAAGCAACAAAGAACTCAGAGATTTCGGCAGTCCTTACGCCGCTCTAAGCTGGTAGGGCAGCATTCTTAGCTGTTCACGATATTTTGCCACGGTGCGGCGGGCGATTGTGATGCCATTTGCTGCCAGGCGCTTGGCGATTTCGTTGTCTGAAAGCGGCTCGGTTGAAACTGCAACTATCTGGCTGATCATGCTGCGAATCGGCAGAGCGGAATCGAAGAAAACTTCAAATGAGATCACTTCGCCGGACGGCATCTTGCAATATTTGTCTGCAAGCGCTCGGCAGATTGTGGATTCATGCACCTCGAGCGCCATCGCAACATCTTTTTGGCGCAGAGGCTTCAGATGAGATGCCCCGTGAACAATAAACTCTTCCTGATATTCCACCAGAAAAGCCGCAACTCTCGCGAGCGTTTTCTTTCGCAGGCTGATGGCTTCGAGGATACATTTGACACGCTCGACATGCTCTCTGATGTGCTTGCAATCGTCCTCGCTCAGATATGAGTCGCCCTTTTTGATCGAATTATATGTTTCTTCGTAAGTCTTGTCGATCTTGGCGAACGCCCCATGGCAGTCTATCACATTCACCATGAAATCGTCTCCATGCGCTTGCACAACTATATCCGGCACGATTGCAGCCGAATCTCTGGGCGCAAGTTCTTCGAAAGGCGCATGATACCCGGCGGCGGGGCGGGGAGTGAGATTATCCTTGATAAACTCGCAAGCTTCAAGGATCACAGCCACGGTCACATTCATCATTTTTGCGATGGCCTTGAGTTTCATCTTCGTGAAATTGTCCCAGTGCTCAAGCAGAATTCGCTCGGCATTGGTTGCGGTGGTGTCCATGGCGTTCAAATGTCGAAGCTGGATAATAAGGCTTTCGCGCAGATCTCTCGCGGCGATTCCGGGAGGATCAAAACTCTGCACTATGGATAATATATCTTCGATCTCAGGCGCCGCAGCAGCGAATTCCTCGGCTGTTTCAAATAGAGACTCGCGGAAGTATCCGTCGTCATCGAGGGATTCGATCAGATATTGCGCAATTCTCAGCTTTCTCCCACCAAGCGCCATTCGCGCTTGCCTTTTGAGGTAATCGCGCAGGTCCATTCTTTTGGCAACTGATCTGAAAGGGTCGAACATGGTGTCAGCGTCAGCCGACGCAAATGCTCGTTCGAGGTAATCGCGTTCGCTGGATCTATCTGTTTCAACAAGATCGGTGCGGGTCATGGACGCTCCGCAAACGGGGCAGGCGCAAGCGCTGTTGAGGAATCCGCATACGGGGCAGCGGCGGCCATCGTCCAGGCTAAGCGCCGGGTTTTCCATCGCTTCAGTCTCTATGAATTGCTGCAGCTCCAGCAGGCTCATGTTAAGAATGGCATTAGCCTGAATCTGAACTGGAATCGTGCGTCCCGAAAGTATTCGGGATTGTTGTTGCGCTAAACCATGACCTTGCATACCACCCAACCATACCTTTCAGACGTGTCCATTCTTCGGCGGATCACCTTAATCGCAGCGCCAGTTGATATTATTGGGTATGCAAGCGTTGTTCTTGAGGGCAGCTCAGGACAATTTATATTATTTCTGATGTAAAATGTGGAAGCTGCCGATGCTTGATTATTACATGCGCTTCTCAGGAGATGTAGTTACCTAACATTCCATTTTGAATAGCGTAACTTACAAGCTGCGCGCGGCTTTTGATCTGCAGTTCCCTGAAAATGCGATATCGATGGGTTTCCACCGTTTTCAGACTCACGCAAAGCTGGTCTGCGATTTGTCTGCTGGTGAGTCCCCTCGCAACCAATGCCACTACCTCACGCTCGCGTGGAGAAAGAGAGTGCTCGTGCTTGATACGATCAGCAGCAGAAGGTGGTTTTGCATTTCGCAGGCTGGGGGATATCCATTTGCGATTTTGCGCGACAGCATCCAGCGCCTGGATGAATTCTTCCGGCGGGCATCTTTTCGTGACAAAGCAAAGCCCGCCAGCTTGGAGGAATTTCTCTACGCGGTCCCAAGTATCGGCTGCGCTGAAAGCCATTACTCTGCGGATGTTTTCGAGAGCAATTTCCTTTGTTAATTCTATGCCATCGCCATCCGGCAGTATGATGTCCAATATAACGACATCGGGCTTGAGCTTGCTGATCGCAACGCGTGCTTCAGAAGCCGTACTGGCCTCGCCAACCACGGTGATATTATTCCTTGTTTCCAGGAAGTGTCGAAGCCCCCATCGCGTTACCGGGTGTTCTTCCACGATCAGCACGTTTATTTTGCGCGCATTTTCCAATAGAGCCACCTCACATCCAACAATGCTATTCAAGAAACGGAAGGTATTTAGCATGACCGGTGCGTATAAACCACACCAGCGCCCCAATTCCGTTCATCGCTTATTTATCTTGAGGGCGAAAACTCCAACCCAATGATTTGGAAACACGTAAAAATTATGCTTTTATATCTTAGGGTAGCGATACAAATAGGATATCCGATTCAGACGGGAATACAAGCATTCCTGATGAAAGGATATCAGTCTTGCAAAAGCTTGTCAAGTATATAGCGCTATTTATTTTTTTGATACATAAGATGTGCATCTCAAGATGCTTGACGACTGCCCGCATGGTTGAACATATCGCGTCACTGTGCTTCGTGAGGCTGTTGTGACGATCCTATAGATATAATCGGCATTAGCCCTGCGTATACTTAGTGGCAAACCGACTCAATTTGTTAGATATCGGAGGTAATAATAATTTTCTCGATTCAGTGTATACACCTGACATGATCCCCAGTCATTCTTCTGATGATTAGGCAATGGTTGCATTTTCATTGGGAGAAGACATAACCCAAAATGAGCCGGCGGCGCACCATTGATTTGTTACGAGACGCTGGTCTCGCATAAAAAGAATGAAATATTATCTTGTTGGTTTGCTTTCTCAGGCTAAAGAATACTGATCCGAATGACAACAATAATAGATGTCGCTCTGTGTAGGTTCGATGCTCACATAGCATTGCGCTTACACATCTGATGGGGAAAAGAGGTCCCGTTATGAGTTCTGGAATGGATATGTCCGATCTTCTCGCATTGTTCATGGAGGAAGCTGAAGAACAGCTTGTGAAACTGGACGATGGCTTATTGCAATTGGAGAAGGATCCGGGCAACATTGAGATTCTTAAAGAGGTGTTCAGAGCTGCTCATACTCTGAAGGGCTCCTCTGGAACAATGGGACTGAGCGAGATTGCCGGTCTGACTCACGTGATGGAAAATCTCCTGGACCTTCTTCGCAGCGGCACCCATACAGCGACCCCGGAGGCGATAGACCTATTGCTCGAAGGCACAGATGACCTGAGGACTCTTCTCGGGCAGCTCAGTCGAAGCGAAACAATGAACGTAGACACGGCAGCTCTGGTCGAAAACCTGAGAGCCATGTGTGCGGCGGGCAGCAATGCGGAGCCGGTCAAGATTGCTGCCGAGAGCGCTTCGGTCAGCAGCACAATTGCCGCGCCTGCTAATGGTATCGCCTTGAAGCTCAAGATTGCTGATGACTGTTTAATGCCGGGTGTTCGGGCGTTTATGATTTATAATGCTCTCTGTGATTACGGGCAGGTGATATCGGCCGATCCGCCTCAGGAAAACATAGATGACCTGATCGCTGGCCAGGAAATCAATATTGTCTTTGAGCCTAATACCGAATCCAGCGATCAAAGTGTGTTGGATGCCATAGGCCGCCTTTCCGAAATTCAAGTGCTTGATCATAGGTTGGCGGGGGAGGGCGAGGCTCCCGCCGAGCCGCAAACAGATATCAGAGCATCGGATGTTAGTTGCTTCGGTATCCTGATGCCGAAGCCTATTGCAGAAAATGGCATTGCTCTTAAGGTCAAGATAGCGCAAAATTGTTTTATGCCTGGCGTTCGGGCGTTTATGCTCTATAATGCGCTCATCGATCTCGGCCAGGTGATATCCGCTAATCCGCCTCAAGATAACATCGATGACCTGATCGCAGGTCAGGAGATCAATGTTGTTTTCGAGCTGAATGCAGATACAACTGAGCAGAATATACTGGACGCCATTGCTGGGCTTTGCGAGGTAGAACTGCTCGAACACAAGTTTTTGAACGAATCGGAACCGGTCGCCAAGAGCCAATGTTCGGGCGCAATCTCTGATGCGCCTGTAGTTCCCGAAGCAACGATTGCAGCCAAGGCCATCCAGACGGTGCGCGTGGGTGTCGATCGCCTGGATACGCTGATGAACCTTGTCGCTGAGTTGGTAATCGACCGCACCAGGATGAACCAGATTGGAAATGCGCTCAATCTCAAATATGAGAACGAGGATCTCTGCCAGGGGCTCAATGAAACTGGCGTGCATATCGGCCGCGTTGTTACAGAGCTTCAGGAACATATCATGAAGGTCCGCCTTTTGCCGGTGGAGCAGGTTTTCAGCCGCTTCCCGCGAATGGTACGCGACCTCAGCCGCAAAGCCGGTAAAGATGTCGAGTTAGTTCTCGAGGGGCAGGAGACCGAACTGGATCGCTCTATTCTTGAGGATATAGTTGACCCATTGACCCATCTCTTGCGTAATGCGCTGGATCATGGCGTTGAAACTTCCGAAGAACGCAAGGCAGCCGGAAAGTCGGCTAAGTCCAGAGTGATCCTTGCAGCAATGCAGGAAGAAAACAGGATTATCATTGAGGTAAGAGACGATGGTCATGGAATATCTATAGAGAAGGTGAAAGCTGCGGCGCTTAAGAAAGGTACTGTGAGCGAAGAAACCCTCTCCCACATGAGTGATGAAGATGCTCTTCAGTTGATTTTTGCATCAGGTGTAAGCACCGCCGAGAAAGTTACAGACATTTCAGGACGCGGGGTGGGCATGGATGTAGTCCGCAGCAATATACAAGGTCTATCTGGAAGCGTAGAAGTTCATACCGAACTCGGTAAAGGGACCAGATTCAGGATCAACCTTCCGCTGACGTTGGCGATCATTCAGTCACTGGTGATTGGCGTCTGCGACAAAGTGTATGTGATTCCACTTAGCGCCGTTGTTGAGACCTTCCGCTGCCGTGCTGAAGATATGCACAGCATAGACGGTCACCCGGCGATTAATTTCCGAGGTTCGGTCTTACATCTGGTCAAGCTTAGCGACGTTTTTGGAATCAAATCAGTGAACGGCATTACGCTGCGATGCGGGGACGTCCGCATCAGAGATTGCGGCCGAACTAATAATAAATCGGATAGCGATGACTGGATTACGTTTGTTGTAGTTCGCACAGGCGGGCTCAAGATCGGCCTCATAGTTGATAGGCTTATCGGCGAGCAGGAAGTGGTCATCAAACCATTGGGCGCGTTTTTCGGCGATATCGATGGGATTGCCGGAGCAACAATTCTCGGCGACGGCGCTGTGGCTTTAATTATTGATGTAGGCTCCCTGGGCTCTATCTTTAACAGACGCAAACTTGAAAGGGTCGCTTAACACTAAAGGCTTTAGGTGCAATAGATGAACCAGCAGGACATGGCTGCTGATATGGATTTCAGCGGATTCAAGCGCAAGATTAAGTCGTCGTATGACCTTGATCTGGAGTGTTACAAGCGCCCGCAGATGGAGCGCCGTCTTCGAGCGAATATGGACAAATGCGGAGCTGGCAGTTTTATGCAGTATTTCACATTTATGCAGCGTGATGAGAAGTTGCGTGATGAGTTCTTAGACAGGCTCACCATTAATGTCTCAGAGCTTTTTCGCAATCCGGACCAGTTTGAAACGCTTCGCAACAGAGTGCTGCCAGAATTGCTTGCTCGTGCTTCGAGAGCCTCAGCATGGAGCGGTTTGTCTGTATGGTCTGCAGGCTGTTCGCATGGAGCCGAGCCTTATTCATTGGCGATCATTCTGGATGAAGTCGCTCCTGGCGGTCGGCACAGCATAACGGCTACCGATATCGATGAAAAAATGCTTGCCAGGGCCAATGCGGGAATCTTTGCGGAACCTGAAATGCGCGGCGTTACGGAAGCGCGCGCAGCCAAATATTTCACCAAGACACCGCAGGGCTATGCTGCTAATAGCAGCCTGAAGAGATGGTTCAAGTTTAAGAAGCATAATCTTCTGGAGTCCCAATATCCCTGTCCCGATTATTTCGGGGAAGGTGGATACGATCTTATCTTGTGCAGAAATGTAGTGATCTACTTTACTGATGAAACCAAATCCGCCCTTTACAGGCGGTTCTACGATTCTCTTAATCCAGGCGGATATCTGTTTGTTGGCGGTACTGAACGTATCAAGGATTCCGCCGAAATTGGTTTCGACAACCAAATCCCATTCTTTTACAGAAAACCAGTCAAGAATTGAGGAGGTCGCATTAATGGCGAAGCGCATTATGGTGGTGGATGATGCAATGTTTATGAGAGCCACCGTCAAACGAATCTTAGAGCAAGGTGGCTACGAAGTGGCAGGCGAGGCCGAAAACGGTCACATTGCCATTCAGAAATATGCCGAGCTGAAACCAGACGCTGTGTTAATGGATATTACCATGCCTGTCATGGATGGTATCACAGCAGCGAAGGCAATACTGCAGATTGATCCTAAAGCAATCGTGCTTATGTGCACAGCATTGGGTCAGCAGAATATGGTGATCGATGCCATAAAGGCCGGAGTTAAAGACTATATTGTCAAGCCATTCCAACCTGAAAGGGTAATAGATGGGCTTGGAAAGGCACTTGGCGCATCTTAGACGGTTAACGGTTGGGGAAGGGATTTAGTTGCTTCGGTATCCTGATGCCGAAGCCTACCGGATATTTAACGGTTGGGGAAGGGATTAACTTAGTTGCTTCGGTATCCTGATGCCGAAGCCTACCGCGTGAATTGGAGAACATAAAATATGAAGGTTGAACACATAGAGCCATTTGTAAGCGCTGTTTTCAGTGTGTTGGAAACGCTTACCGGCGCAAAGGCGCAACGTGGGGGTTTGGCGCTTAGAAATACTACGTTCACTACTCAGCAAGTCACAATTATGGCTGGAGTAAATGGCGAGATCGAAGGAATGGCCTTGTATGGTATGTCTATGGTCACCGCTGAAAAGATCGCCGGCGCAATGATGAGTTGCCAGTGTAATGAGCTTGATGAAATGGCATTGAGCGCAATATCTGAATTAGGTAATATGATCACCGGGAATGCTGCCACGCAGCTGTCGCAAAAGGGATTCAATGTGGATATCACACCTCCGTCAGTGATAAAAGGTTCCAATGTGGAAGTTTCGACTAAAACTCCCGCATTGGTTGTGCCGGTTAGCACAAACTACGGCATGATAGAGATCAATGTTGCGCTCGCGGAAAACGCTTTGCGCAAGGCGGCCTAAGGCGTGTCATGCTGAACTTGATTCAGCATCTGGTTTGGCATAGTAAGCTGAGTTAAACAATAGAAAGAGCGGTTAATATCGTGGATGCACTTAATCAAGACGAAATAAATGCGCTGTTAGAAACTTTTGCGGCAACCGGTGGTCAGGAATCGGGTTCGAAGACTGTCGATAAGCAGGTGAAAATATATGACTTCGCCCGGCCAGATAAGTTTTCTAAAGACCATCTCAGAGCTTTGAACTCTATAAATATGAAGCACGGCGTCTTATTCGCCGCAGCTATGGGAGCCGCATTGCGAGTGCAAGCTCGCGCTGATCTACTTGCGCTTGATCAGCTCACATATCGCGAATACTGCGCATCAGTGCCAGAGAACACGTTGTTTGTAGAGGTGGATCTTAAACCATTGACCTCGACAGCGGTCTTTGAGTTTAACCCGTTATTGGTCTCGATATGGGTTGATTTGCTTGCAGGTGGCGTAGCAGGCACTGGATCAAGCGTTGGCTCTATTTCGGATATCGATAAGGCCATCGTGAAGTCGATGGTGGAGCTTGTGCTAAGGCAGTATATAGAAGCCTGGGGCTGTTGTCTCGCTCTAAAGCCGAGCATAGTAAGCATGAGCACCGAATCAAGTATGCGCCAGATACTGTTGCCCTCGGAGGCAGTTCTTATATCCGGATATGAAGTGAGCGTGGGTGAGACTGTAAGCATGATGAGTATTTGTTTGCCTGCGTCTGCTATTGAGCCAGTTTTACCGGCTCTGACGATGGGCAGAACCCTGAATGCGGTTCATAATTACGATGCCGCTGACCCTGCGCTGGTGAAGTCTTTTGAAGGTGTATTGCTGGATTGCAAGGCTGTTTTAGGCAGAACTTCTTTGAGCTTTGGTGAGCTGGCGGACCTTGAAGTTGGTGATTTGATAAAACTACCAATGAACGAACAAAGCACCGCAGAGTTTTGGGTGGGAAATGTCGCGGCATTTCGCGTAAGCCCAGGCGTTGCCGGCAATAAAGTTGCGATCAAGATCGAGAATCTGATAGACATTACCGAACGACAATAGTGTAGTTCAGGTTGCTTCGTCCCGATTAAATCGGGATGATGCCGAAGTCTACAACAAAGTGTAGTTGAGGTATTATAATGGTTATGCCAAGAGAGAGTAAAGCAGACAATCCCCGAAATAATCGGGACACGTCGCTCGCCAATTTCATGACAGTTGCGCAGTTTGGTGTCAAAAAAGCATCCGAGGCGCTTCGCTTGATGTCGGCAAGCGCAGTCCGTATGGACGTTATATCTGCGGGTGTATCGCCGACTTCGCGCCTATCAGAGGTGGCCGGGAATCCCGAAGACCTGGTGATTGGAGTGTATATTGGAGTCGAAGGCGATATGCCGGGGCATGCGCTCTTGGTCTTTCCTTTTGAGTGTGCGCTTGTGCTTGTGGATATGATCACGGGCAGCCCACTTGGCACGGCAAAGCATGTTGACGAGATGGAGCAATCGGTGCTTCAAGAGGTCGGTAACATAGTTACCTCGTCGTATCTCAATGCTTTGTCTGATTATTACAGATGCACTCTTCTTCCAACGCCCCCGAGCTTGGCGATCGATATGGCGGCTGCTGTAATTGACAGCATGCTTCTCAACACCGGTCGTTTTGAGGAAGAAACTATCAGCGTTGTAACGAAATTTGCAGGAGCCAAACGCTCATTGCGTGGGTTCTTTTTATACATTCCTGAAATTGTTTAATTCGGTATCCTGATGCCGAAGTCGGTTTTTTACCCAGAGGAGGATCCAGCAATTGGACGATGGAATCGCTCGTATGGGAGAGGTAGTGTTTTCGGGTCCTAATTTGCCCGAACTCCGAGCTCTTGGACTAGGCTCATGCATTGGATTGTGCGCATTTGACCCCAGTACCAAACTAGCTTGCCTGGCTCATATAGTCTTGCCTCAGGCAAGAACTAAAGACACAGATGAGGCTGGCAAATATGCCGACACTGCCATTCCTTATGTTGTGAAACAGATGACTGCGCGAGGGGCGAATGCCTCAAGGCTTAGATTCGCCATAGCAGGTGGAGCGCAGTTATTCTCTTTTCCGGGGTCTGATAGTCAGCTTGATGTCGGCAGACGCAATATCGAAGCGGTCAAAGAGCTTCTGGCCGATATGAATTTAAAGCTGGTCGGCGAGGATACGGGCGGGAAGTCGGGTAGGACAGTCACGTTCGATTCGCAGACCGGCGAGGTTTTAGTTCGCCAGGCGGGCGGCTCTGTGGCAGTGATCGCAGTGCTATCTTAGAGGCACGTTAGATGGCAATTTCCCCTGATCGTCCGGGAAATCCGTTCCCGGACACAGCCAAAAAGAGAGTGTTGATTGTAGACGATTCGGTCTTCGCTTGCAAGATCGTCTCGGACATGCTGGGCGCTTCCCCGGCGCTCGAGGTGGTGGGCATGGCCGTGAACGGCGCCGAAGCGCTGGTTCAGATCGAAAAATTGCATCCGGATGTGATAACTCTAGACATCGCCCCCGATTTTTCGGGAAATGGCCTTGAGACCTTGAAACGAATTATGGCAGAGCATCCCACGCCCGTAGTCATGCTTAGCTCACTAACGCTCAGCGGCGCATCCGAAAGCATTCAAGCGCTCTCGATTGGCGCTGTCGATATAATGGCGAAACCTCACGGCAGCCACAACCTTGGTATGAGCGCGGCGCAGAGAGATGAGCTAATCAGCAAAGTCATTGCAGCGGCTAATGTCC
Source organism: Armatimonadota bacterium (assembly GCA_026392045.1). Lineage (GTDB taxonomy): Bacteria > Armatimonadota > UBA5829 > UBA5829 > UBA5829 > JAMCYN01. The sequence continues at coordinate 20,787 of JAPLCU010000011.1, read as the reverse complement.
GTCTTTGCGCATTGCTTCGGCATCAGGATACCGAAGCAAACAGACTTCGGCATCAGGATACCGAAGCAAACAGACTTCGGCATCAGGATACCGAAGCAACCGATTATTTCGGGGTCGGTGAGCCGCCCCAAGATACAACGCAATGCGGCAGCGATCACCAATTTTCCTGTGATTGCAATCGCATCATCCACAGGCGGCCCCAGAGCTCTTAGGATAATCGTTCCCAATCTGCCGACTGATTCAGGCGCAGCTTACGTGATAATACAGCATTTGCCAGAGGGTTTCAGCGGGCCGTTGGCTAGAGACCTCAATAATATGACGGCCCTTAACGTTCGCGAATCTGCTGAAGGGGATCGTCTCAAACCTGGCGATCTCATCTTTGCCCGAGCTGGTTACCACACGATTTTCGATAAGAAAGGCGATATCCATCTTACAACTGACCCTCTATATTTGGGCGTCAGGCCGTCTGCGGATATCACCATGATATCGATGGTTCCCGTGTTTGGCTCACGGTTGATAGGTGTAGTTCTTACTGGAATGGGCCACGACGGCACAGACGGCGTAAGGCATATAAAGAAATCGGGCGGATTCAATATTGCCGAGCACCAGTCAAGCTGTGTCGTGTATGGTATGCCCAGGGCAGCATTTGAGTCTGGCTGCATCGATAAAGTAGCGCCTCTGACCTCTATCTCGGATGTCATCAGCGAGGCCATTTTCCGATCCACTATATCGGCCTGCAAACAACGCAACGCCGCATAAAAATAATACTTCCTATGAACTGCAGTGGCTATACTTGCCAAGGTCATGCGTCTCCTCCTAGTGTATTTACCGGTTATATTCAAAAATACCTAAAATTCCGATTGCCATACGGCTAACTCTGCTGTATAATGCATATAGGTATTACTGGCAAACATTGGTTCTGTTTGAGCCTTTGGCCTGTGGCAAAATGAGTGAGGGAAGATGAAAACCAGAGCGCTTACAATTGGCTTCTGCTATGATCGACTCCCAGACCAGGCTATCGTTGAGATAGCACAGGATGGCGATATTCGAGCGGCAGAATATATGCTGTACAAATACCGCAGTTTGGTACGTACAAAGACGCGTTCGTATTTCTTGATGGGCGCGGAAAAAGAAGACTTGCTGCAGGTGGGTATGATTGGCCTTTGGCAGTCTATTATGGACTATTCCCCTGATAAGGAAATATCTTTTCTCTCCTTTGCGCGTATATGCATAGAACGTCACGTGATTACCGCCATTAAGACCGCAACCCGCCAGAAGCAGTTCCCCCTCAACAGCGCAATTTCATTGGATTATTGCGTTGAAGAAGCCGATTCTGATTTCAATCTCGAAGAGATACTCGTTTCGGACATGGACCTCGATCCCGAAGAAATGCTGCTCCGCAGGGAAGATGCCAGAAATCTTCAGGCATCGCTAAGGCTTCTGCTTTCAGATTTTGAGTGGGGAGTTCTGAAGCTGTATCACTTTGGCAAATCATATAAAGAGATAGCTGATGATCTTGGCTGCAATACAAAGTCGGTGGATAACGCTCTCGGCAGAATCAAGCGCAAGGTAATGGCCAGCCCTGGCGCTGTGATTCAGTAGGCGCCATATATCACCCTCTCAGCCCTTCGACCCCACGCTAAGGCACCCCGCTTCGCCATTCTGAGGCACCCCGCTTCGCCATTCTGAGGCACCCCGCTTCGCCATTCTGCACCCCACTTCGCCATTCTGAGGCACCCCGCTTCGCCATTCTGCACCCCGCTTCGCCATTCTGAGGCTCTCGAAGAATGAGCAGCATGTCCGACGGCGAAAGATTAATGGTTCTTGCCGTATAATTGCATTTCTGTCCTGCTCCGGCCGGCATTCCGGTAGCCGAAAGACAATCGTGCATTTTACCGTTCGCGCTGATCAACAATCCCGGCGGATGACCGGCATTGGCATAAGTGATAGTCCCCGCTTCAGTATCGATCACGCCATAGAATATTGTTACAAAAAAGCTCAGCTCAAAAAAGAAGTTGAGCGCATTGTTGAGCTCTCGAAGCACCAATGCCGGGTCATTCGGGTTGGCATACATTAGCGCCTTATGCATGTTTTTGCATGTCGCCAGGTGAATTGCCGCATCCAAACCCTTTCCGGACACATCTCCCATCACTATCGCAACGCGCCCGTCCGGGAGCTCGGTCACTTCATAAAAATCTCCACCAACCCTTGCCTCATCCAGCGCCGGTATATACCTGCTCGCGAATCGCAGACCTTTGCAGCTTTCCGGAGTCTCGGACATAAGGCCCCTTTGCAGGGTTTCCGCTATGGATGACTCTTTAGTATAGAGACTTGCATTTCTCACGATCACTGCTGCATGCAGCGCAATAGAGGTCAGCAACCTTATCTCATCAGGTCTGAACTGCCGCGCCTTACGATCATACACCGTAATTGCACCAATCGCCTGATCTTCCACTATCATCGGCACGCTCAACATTCCTCGCAAATCCCTGGATTCAGCAAATTGTCTCGCCATCTCATCTCCGCAAATGGTTGCATCAAAATATGTCACCGGCCTTTTCTCAGCAAACGCAAGCCCAGATACTGATTCTCCCGGCCTCACTCTCTTGTTCAAAAGAACGCTATCTTGCTTATCGCGACAGCTCTCAACGACCAAGTAACCATTTTTATCGGGCATAAAGATGGCACACTCATCGGTGTTCATTGCCGATGCTGTAGACCTTGTGAGAGCGGACATCGTTTCATTTAAGGTCAATGAAGGCGAAATCGCGTCTGTGACTTGCATAACACTGGAAAGATGGTCTACCCAATCCTCTAAAACCTCAGAATAATGCTCGGTTCGGGAGAACGCTTCTGAGTTATTAATCGCCGCTCCGGCGTGTATTCCAAATGCGATCAGTAAATCAGATTTAATAGTTCCGATTCGCAAGTCATTGCGGGTAGCGCCGCCATCAAACCGGGCAACAATCGCGCCCATCGGCTTATCGCTCGCCTGCAGAGGAATGCCCACCAAACAGGCTTCCCCATCTGTCTCATCCTGAATCTGCTCGGTTATCACAAGATATCCGCCAAGGTCGGCGCTGTGACTTGCAAGCCGTTTCCAAGCCGCCGTTTGCCCCGTTCCACTGCGTCCGATCACCTTAATGCCGCCGTTTTGGTCATTTTTGCGAAAAACGACCGCACTGCTTGCGCCCAGATATTCGCACATAGCCCTGGCCACAGTTTTTCCACAGGTCTTCTCATCAAGAGAAGAAGATACCAACCTCGCGGCCTCAACTGCCCCTGCAAGCATCTCCGCTTTGCCTTTAATGTCGGCTTCATGTTGAAGCAAGCTATCTCCGAGTTTGTTGAACGCTTTACCGAGCTTCTCCAGCTCATCTCCCGTTGTTATGCTTATTCGCCTCCGATAATCACCGGCAGCCAACGCATTCGCAGCGTAAGATATACGCCTTAAAGGATACGTTACCCGGTTTCCAACAACAAAGAGAATGAGCATCCCAACAAAAGACGCCACAATGTAGGCAAGATCCCAACCAGCGTCTCCCATGAGCATCCAAGTCCTGCCCAACTTAGAATGGAAGCCGAGTTGATCCCCCAATTGCACCAAGGCTTCAGGCCCCAGCGCAATCAAGAATCCCACCAACAGCTTTCCCCTAATACTTCTAAGCTGCCAGTGTCGATTTCCCACTTGTTTCGGATTGGGTTTTGTCTTGGTTTTTGGCTTCGAATTGACGCCCCTTACCCGACTCACCCTTCGTAGTCTTATGGGCAAAATCACACTGCTGTTCCTCTACTTGATTAGACGGGAACTTCATTACTGATGAGATAATACCCATTACAATATAAACTCAACCATAAAACAGAAAAAATATTAGCTGAGCAAAAAATTAAGGCTGTCTGAGGTGACAATCGAGCCGACAAATATCAATATATATTAGGGTCGTGTCCGCAATCTTTGTTCGGGCGGATTTGCAATCCCATTTTCGGTGTTTCTCCGAAACAAACGATGCGGGCTTCATCAGAGATTCGCCCGAACGAGCGCTCATCGCGGGAGGGCTCATCGCGGGAGGGCGAGGCTCCCGCCGAGCCAAAGCCATCGGCCCATCGAACCATCGGGCTCCCTTCACTGCTCTCCGCTCTACTATTCAACAGTAACTGTCTTCGCAAGATTTCTCGGCTGATCAATTGCGGGGCCACGGTTGTGGGCCACAAAGTAAGCCATCAATTGCAGCGGGATCGCTACCAGCGCAGGTGAGAATATCTCCTCTGTCTGCGGAATATATATTACTCTATCCGCATAGTCCTTTATGCCCGTGTCGCCGTTGTATGCGATGGCTATCACTTCGCCCGCCCTCGCTTTGACTTCACGGATATTTCCAAGCATCTTGTCATAAGTTTTCGACTGCACCGTTACAGCTACCGTGACAAACGTCGGATCGATCATTGCGATAGGCCCGTGCTTCATCTCACCGGCGGCATAGCCCTCGGCATGCATGTAAGAAATCTCCTTGATCTTCAGCGCGCCTTCAAGAGCGCTTGCCAGGTTGATTCCTCTCGCCATATAAAGGAAACCATTGAAGCAATAATAGCGGTCAGCGGCGGCTATAACGCTCTGATAGTCGTTCAAGATCACCTCGGCTAGCTGCGGCAGATCCCAAAGGGCTTGACGAAGCTCGGCTGCGCGCTGCGGGCTGATTGTGCCGCGCACCTGAGCGAAATACATCGCGATAAGGTAAAGCACCATCAACTGCGTCGTATAGGCCTTGGTGCTCGCCACAGCGATCTCAGGGCCCGCGTAGGTATAAAGCACACCGTCCGATTCCCGCGCAGCCATACTTCCGACCACATTGGTTATCGCTACAATCTTCGCGCCCTTTTCCTTGACCTCGCGAAGCCCCACAACCGTGTCCAGAGTCTCACCCGACTGACTGATAACAATTCCCAGTGTCCGATCATCAACAATCGGGTCGCGATATCTAAGCTCTGATGCAACATCTATCTCTACCGGTATTCGACACAGCTGCTCGATAGCATATTTGCCCGCCATCGAAGCGTGATACGCAGTTCCGCAGGCGATCATAATAATTCTATCAATCTTCTTTATCTCATCTTCTGTAAGATTTATTCCCGGCAGCTCGATAAAATCTTTGTCAGGAGCAAGCCTGCCGCGCATGGTCTCGCGAAGCGCCCTCGGCTGCTCGTGTATTTCCTTTAGCATAAAGTGCTCATATCCGCCGCGTTCAGCCATTGCCGCGTCCCACTCTATGGTCTGCGCGGCCTTCTCAACAACATTGCCGTTGAGGTCTGTCAAAGTAACTCCATCGCGAGTGATAACAGCCAGCGTATCATCATCGGCGAACAAAACTTTCCTTGTGTGTTTGAGGAATGCCGCCACATCAGACGCCAGATAATTCTCGCCCTTGCCCAAACCGATTACCAGCGGACTGTGCCTACGCGCCGCCACGATTTTGTCAGGCTCATCCGTGGCAATAATAACCAGCGCAAACGATCCTTCCATATCTCTAGCCGCTTTGCGGACCGCTTCAGCCAAATCGCCATTATAATAGCTTTCCACCAGGTGAGCAGCAACCTCCGTATCCGTCTCGGATTTGAACTCGTGCCCTTCGCTCACAAGGCGCTCCTTGAGCGCCATATAGTTTTCAATGATGCCATTGTGAACCACAGTCAGCTTGCCGGTACAATCGGAGTGAGGATGCGCATTTTCGTCAGACGGCCTGCCATGCGTCGCCCAGCGGGTATGGCCTATTCCCAAATGCCCCCGAGGGACGCAGTTCTCCAGCGCGCACTCAAGCGCCTTGAGCTTACCGACGCTCTTACGCACATCAATACCATTTTCATTGAGCAGCGCCACACCCGCAGAATCATATCCGCGATATTCGAGCTTCTTTAGACCATCCACAAGAATCTGGCAAGCCTCCTGCTCGCCGATATATCCAACAATTCCGCACACTATTTCTACCTCCGATGTTACTGAAAAGCAAGCAACTATGAATCGAGGCCCAGCGCCCCGCCATCTTGCTCCCCATAATTATAACGCTGTAAAGCTCCCAAAGTCACTAGCTAAACTAACTTTCCCGATGTTTCGGGATTTTGGTTTCATCAAGCCTGAGCGCATAATGCATCACGAAATCCCGAAACATCAAACGAGCCCACGAAGCATAGTCTATCTGATTTGCGGCTCTACCTGGCCAGGTTCTGAGCTTGGAGCAGGCGCACTAGGAATCTGAATTCCAACACTCGATGCCCATTCGATCAGTTTAGCAACATCAACCGGCCCCACAACTCGAGCCGCAATCAGCGTCCGCTCGCGTGAATTATAGGCAAATCCCACAAATCCGCCGTTATCCTCCTGGCAATATAAGGCCATCGAAGCCGCCTCATCCTCTGAGTGCATAACAACCCTTTTGAATCGGCCGATCTTGGCAACCCCAGCATTCGCCTGCTTAAGAATCTGCGCCGCTGTTGCATTCTTACCGTATTTTACAACCACCAACCGCACGTTTTTCACGCCGGATATTGAATCCAGAAGCGGTTTCAGATCAATTTTCGTCAGATCCGGCACGTTTTCTAACGCTGCATTGCCGCCGGTTTCCAATAAGGCAGCCTTAACCTGATCGGCGATCGCCGGTAGAACCTGTTTTATAACTCCCAGCACATCCCCTTCGCTAATATTGACATCGGTAACCACCTTCCCGCCATAAGGAATGTGCAGGGCGGGCGGAGCAGCAATGCCCTTTTCGCCAGCCGCAGCAAAAACCCCGCCAGACGCTCCCAACGCAATTATCACCAATAACAGCAATATCGTTTTTCGCATAACTATGTCCCCCATCTGCTTATTTCTTCTATTTTCTAATTCTAGACGAAAACCCAAGTTCCTTCTTATAGCATACCAAATCAAAAAAAGCCCCCGGATTGCTCCGGGGGCTTTTTGTTTCAGGTTTGATGAGCTTAGAAGCTCACACCAAACTGAACGACGCCCAGACCACCGCGGTAGTCATCGCCGTAAGGACCAGCGCCAGCGTTATCATAGTTGATAAGCTGATAGCCGATGTTCACTCCGGCGTTCGGGCTCATAGAGTGAGAAAGACCAAGGGTCAGATAGGTCTCTTTTGCATCAGAGGCGCCACCTATGTCATGCTGGAACTCTACCATTTCGTAGCCAAGAGATAGAGCGTTCTTTGCTGAGAATCCCCAGCTCAGACCAGCCTCACCCTGAACGATTTTGTCGTTCTTGGCGCCCCAGCCGCCAATAACAGCGGGATCTTTCCATGTCAGGAATTCGCCGTTGAGGTTGAGCTTGAGGTTGCTAAGGATCGGATAGCTGATATCAGCATAAGGACCCTTTACGTTAACCGGATTGGTAAAACGGCCAATCTTGTCCCAAGAACCAGCGGCTGCGAAGTTGCGGCCAATGCTCTTGTAACCAGCAGTTAAGCCAACCTTGCCGAAGCCTGTGACGATCTTGCCGTCCCAAGCAATGTTCAGGTAATCAACGTCGCCAACTCCAGCCGGAGCCTTGTCAGCAGCCAATGTATCACTCTGAGTCCAGTTACCAACGAAGTTGAATCTGTTGCCTATAAGGATGGAGATGTCAGCGCCAAAGACGCGAGCCTGGTCGTAGTCAACTCCGCCCTGAGCGTAAGTCTGGTAGTAAGTCAAACCCATGTTGCCGCCGTAAGGCACTGCGAATGTAGCGCGAGCGCCGGCAGTCTGAGTAACAGGAGCCAAACCACCAACGCCAGGACCAGTAGCAAGTTGATGCAAGAATGGTATCGCCTGACCGGTGAGACCATTCGCAAGATAATCGTTGAGGTCATTCTTCACTGCGAAGAGAGTGATGTCTGCGCCGAATGCGCCGCAAACAGTCTTGATACCGTCAACAGGATAGTTGCCGTCGTCAGTCTTCAGAATGCTGGTATAGCTGTCAACATCGATCTTCTTAAGGGTATAAGGAGTGAACTGGAGCGGGAAACGCCCAACAGTCACAGCGCCTTTGTTTATAGCTGTTTCAATATACAGATAATAGGGGAAGAAGTTGTCAGAAAGAGAGTCCCTGACGGTCGAATTACCACCCTTAGTTGTCGGGCGAGCAACGCCGGTATAAGCATCAACGCTGCCAAGGTAGTTCAGGTAAGAACCGTAGTTAATTGTTGCAATAGCTGTGGTATTGTCGCTCACGCGGCCTACCACGTTCAGGTCCATATCCCTAACCAGGGAAATGTTATCTGCAAGAGAAGCAAGAACCGGGATCGGCCTGTTGTCCAAGTCGATAGCATCAACTCTGCCGCTTCTGTGAACTTCAGTCATAGCGAAGATGTTCGCAACGCCGGTGATCTTAACGCGAGCCATTTCCGCCTCAAGAATGCAGACGCGAGCGTCAAGAGCAGCGATGTCCTTTTTTAGGGCATCAACGTCTACGCCGAGAGCGGCTAATTCATCCTTGAACTCGTCAACGAGCTTGGATACGCGGTCGAGGTCTGCCTTTGAAGCGAGACCAGAGATGTCAGGGATGTCGCTAGCATTAGCGAGCCCAGCAATACTGGGGATGTCGGTCGTCTTAGCCAATCCAGACAGGTCAACCGCCGCTACTGCCGGTATAAGAGTAATAACTCTGGCCAAAGCGGTTGCGAACTCATAACGAGTGATCGCTCTCTTACCGGAGAATGTTCCGTCCGGATAACCGATCACAATGCCATCTTTCTGAAGCTGATTAACAGCATCATATGCCCAATGATCTGTGGGCACGTCATTAAAAGGTCCCTGAGCGAACGCCGTAGTGGCGCACACGAGGACTGCTAGTACTAATAGAATCGTTTTCATTGTATTCCTCCTTGAATGGTTTCCATTCGGGCAGAGGACTTCATATCAAGCTCATCATTAAACGCACAGTATCCATGTTACCTGCTCGCTTTTTTAAGTCGCTCTCAAGTCAATCCTTTTCTGCCTTATGCTATCACTGGCAGCGCTCACAGGCGTTCTCAAGGAAACACCTCCTTTCTTGCCTGCGCTGCATTAGTGTGTTAGCCTACTTCGCTACGAATCCTAACACAACAATAATATATATGTCAATAGGGTAAGACGCCCTTTACTAAATATTATTGCCAGCTGAGCTTGATATTGTTATATTTTTTTGCAAAAAATCAGCTATTTTTCTTCTTGGAGGGTAATTTCAGGGGTTTTTGCCGAAGCGGGATAGGCCTAATCCAAAAAAAAGCCCCCGGATCTTCTCCGGGGGCTTCACCTGGTTTGATTTTAGAACGAAACACCGAACTGCACAACGCCCTGTCCCACGTGATAAGGATCAGGCCCGTATGCGAACGTCGGAGTCGTGCCTCCTTCGTAGTTAACGAATTGGTAGCCGATCTGCAGACCTGCGCCACCCATCTGATGCGCCCATCCAATGTTCAGGTAGGTTTCAGTGGCATCGCTATTACCGATATCCGGGCTAAACCGGTTCCACTCATAACCCATTGCCAGAGAGTTGGTTCTGGAAATACCCCATCTGATGCCTCCCTCAGCGTGGAGAATACTATCATCAGCAACCAAATGTGTGTTGGCTGTCGTGTTGATGATGCTGAGCCACTCGCCATTGAGCACCAAGTTAACCTTGTCGCTGATCGGGTAGACAAAAGCAGCATAAGGGCCCTGAACATTGGTCGGGTTTGTCCATCGACCAATCTTATCCCATGCGCCGGCGGCAGCGAAGTTGGGTCCAATATGCTTGTAACCAGCTCCTATACCCAGCTTGCCCAGGCCATAACCGAGCTTTGCATCCCACGCCTGATTATCTTCAGTGACATTGGGAACGCTGGAAGCGCTCTTTGCCAGAGTCTGGCTCTCCGTCCAACTACCCGAGAACAGGAAATTGGTGGCGAAAGGAATATTCAGATCACCGCCAAATATTCTGGCCTGATCATATTCCACCAACGGATTGTTGAATGCGTCCTGAGACCAGGACTGGTAATACGTCAGACCAAGATTTCCATTCCACGGAATACCTATAACCGCGCGAGCGCCGGCGGACTGAGCGATCAGCCCATCGATTCCACCCACAGAATTGCCATTTACTACATTGAATGGTCTGCCCGGTAAGGCAGTTGTTTTGTCATAGATTCCACCCGCGGGCTGACCCGTGAGACCGTTGATCAGATAGTCGTTGGTGTCGTGCTTCACTGCAAACAAAGTCAGATCCACTCCGCCCCAGTTATAGCCCAATTTAGCGCCATCAACGGGATAGTTGCCGCTGTCGGTCTTCAAGATACTGGTATAGCTGTCCACGTCTATCTTCTTCAATGTATACGGGGTGAACTGCAGAGGGAAACGACCGACGCTCATCTCTCCCTTGCCAAGCCCTGCATCTATGTAGAGATAATACGGGAAGAACGCGTCAGACAGAGTGTTCACGCTATCGCCTCTAACGGCAGTACCGCCTGCGATAGCAATAGGGGCTCTCTGCGTCGGCATTATGCCACCGACAGGTCCAAGACGCCCGCCAGCATAGTCATCAACAAATGCCAGGAAATTCAGGTAGTTGCCATAGTTGATAGTTGCATTGGCAGTCGTAGTTGAAGTGACTCTGCCTACGACAGTCAGGTCAAAGTCCTTAAGGACGCTGATATTGCGCCCTAGCGTGGATGTGAAAGGAATCGGGCGCTCATCGCGGTTGTAGGCAGGAACGGTGCCACTGCGGTAATTAGTAGCAATACCAAATACGTTAACGTCGCCACCCAGCTTCACCCGCTTCATCTCAGCCTCAAGCATGCACACGCGGGCATCCAAAGCAGCAATGTCTTTCTTCATGGCCTCCATGTCTGTGCCAAGAGCGGCCAGTTCATCGCGAAACTCGTCAGTAAGCCTCTTGATTGCATCCACATCTGCTTTGGTTGCCAGCTTGCTTATATCTGGAAGGTCGCTAGTCTTGACATAGCCGGCAAGTTCGCCTCTTTTCACAAAATCGGCAATCTCGCCTCTTTTTACATACTCGCTCAGGTCCGACATCTGCACCTCTGGCAGATGCGTAATAACTCTCGCGATAGCCACAGCGAACTCATAACGGGTGATCGCCCGCTTTCCGCTGAATGTGCCGTCAGGATAGCCGATGATATAGCCATCCTTCTGCAGCTGATTAACAGCATCATAAGCCCAGTGATCGGTGGGCACATCGTTAAACGGTCCCTGCGAAAACACAGGCACGGCAGCCACAAGTATAATGACCGCCAGAACAAAAACTGTTCTATTCATGATTTTCCTCCTGATTGATAGACAGGAAGACTTACTCGCTCCGGAAACCAAAGATATGCAGTATCCATGTTACCTGCACAGCAATAATCTCCATCGCAAGCGCAACCTGTCTTCGCGCCATCTCCGGCGACGCTCACGGATTTCCGTTGCCGCGCCTCCTTTCATACCGTGCCGCCGAATCTGACTTTGAGGAGTTTTACCCATCCGACTGCTTTTTGACCCAACTCGCCGCACTTTTGGCAAGATTTCACTCTTGGTGAATAACGGGAGGGCGAGGCTCCCGCCGAGCCTTGTAGCTGCGAAGGGAAATGGCTCAGGGGGACCTTCGCCCTCCCGTGGTCGCTTAGAAGAAATCCTATCCAGCCAGATAATTCTCCGCTAGAATCACTGCGACATAGTCATCAAACGCCCGGGGAGGGTTTTGGAGGGATGTTGGAATAAGCCGACGAAGTCCTTTAGGAGGGTTTTCTTTGAAGAATCTCTTTCGGGCAAGCAGGGTGGTAAACTTTTCGTCAATCACTTCAACGGGCGCCAGCGCCAGCTCCCGCGCAACGCTCACAACGGCGCCCGACCCCGTCCCGTTCCCTATAACAATCGCACCGGGTTTGTGAACACCAGCAAGCTCATTTATTACCTGGCCGATAATTGCGCTATCAACAACATTTTGATAGACGATATCAAGAGATTGCCTAACAACGGCCACCCCGCATTTCATCCGCCCAGGATCGATTGCCAACACCACATCAACCAATATTTTCACCAAAGGGAAGGAACACGAGTTTTTGGTCGCCATCCTGAGTTTTTGGTCGCCATCCTGAGGCTCTCGAAGGATGAGCAGCATGCTACCCCTGCAAAACCCAATCCCTCCCCATTTCGCATTTTCTAAACTTTTTGTGCTTTCGCGATCAAATCCCTTTACTCCAGCTTCGTTACCTTAAAGCGCATATTGTCCATATTGAGCGGGCCAGCAGCAAATACTTCCTCGCTGGCATAAGCTTCAAGCTTAACGCGGGCATTTTCGTTCTTTATCTGCACCACTACGGCCATCAAACTATCAACCTGAGTGGCAGGGTCTTTACCCATGCTGGCGCGTGGGTCAGGGTTCGCAACAGGGATAATCCCCGCCCGCAAAGCAGCTTCGCTAACATCTTTGCGCAAGAAATCTATCACAGCCAGGAGAATTCTGCCTTCAGACATTTCTCCATCCAATCTGGCGCTGGCGATCAGCCTGCCGCTGCGAAACACCTGGCTATTACGATAAAGCCGAAACTCGACCGGCGCCTGCTCACCGGCGATCGTGTTGCCGGCGCAAACCACCTGCACCATCGCTTCCGAAAAACTGCCCAAGATAGTTTCGGTGGCCATTTCTATGCAATTAGACTCATCTTCAGAGGTAATCATCCTGTCATTGTCGATCAACTGCTTATAGATAAGCGCAACAGCCCGCTTATTGCTGCCTTTTTTAGCCCCGAGCAACTCCGCCTTTTCGCTTGCTGCATCGAGCAGCGCCTTAAGGTCAGCCTTCACGCCAAATGCGGAACTGGATGCCGATATAGTCCCTCGGACCAACTCCTCGCCCTGCCGCAGAATCAGCTCACTGGAACGCAGCTCATAAGTATGTTTGATAAACAGCTGCCTGGCCTCATCATACTGCTTTTGTGCCTCATCAGCCTTCTTGATAATTTCATTGAGATACGCGGTCTGATCTTTTATATCCTGGTCCTTACGCTTTAACGCAACTTCCTGTTCCTTGAGTGTCTTCTCAGCCTCAGCAAGCTTGTCTTCAGTGATATTCAAATTGGCAGACGCCACCGCCAACTTGCCCCTCGCTGTATCCAGCGAAAGCTGAGCAATTCTGAGCTTGGACTGTTCCTCCACAAGTTTTCTTCGAACTTCCTTCAACTGTCCTGTCGCAAGCTTAATTTCTTTACCTGCTGCGTCGTTTTTTAGTTTAAGCTTGGCCAGTTCATTCAGACGCTGGGCTATATCCAGCTTCAACTGCAAGATATTCTTTTGCGCCGCATCCCTGGCCTTAACGGCCAAATCCATTGCCTGCTTCGCCTTATTCATCTCCAACTGCTGCTTGGCGACTTCATTCTCAAGCTCCTGGCTGCGGCTGACCAAATCCACATTTCTCTTTTCAAGGTGGGCGTTTTGAGCGGATAGAATCTTGTTGCGGCTAAGAATCTCAGCGCCTTCATTGAAGATGCGCTTAAATTCGGGGTTGATCGAAATCAAGGTAACAAGGGTGAGACCAGCGATGACCATACCGGTGATGGTTGTCATCATAATAGCCGTATAGCGCGGGCGCATGCCAAACAGCATCAGACGTTTCTTGCCCATCTTGCGGCCCAATAAATCACCGAAGTAAGCAATGAAGCCCGACACTAATACTAGAACTATAGCGAAGAATATCGAATATCTCATCGAGTTCCTTTTTGACCCCTGCTCGGCCGCATACCGAGACCGCATACCGAGATCGTCGCAGACAATAGAGATCGTCGGGGAAATCTGTTCCCCGACGTACGTTTGTCCCGATTAAATCGGGATGACTCACCTACCAAGGCCTTACAGGCGGAATAGATTTCCGCGATACCCGCGCCCTGGAACAGATTTCCAGGGCGATCAGAGCTTTCCGCGATACCTGCGCCCTGGAACAGATTTCCAGGGCGATCAGAGCTTTCCGCTTTCCACTAAATGCTCTACTTAGCCACGCGCTTAATTAGCGCCAAAGCAACAATAATCCCCAGCACATCAGCCATAAAGGCTCCCGCAGGCGCAGGCAGGTTCCCCTGTATAGCCAAATGCGAAGTAAAGTGCCAAACTATCCAATAGAGCAGAATAAGCAAAATGCTCAGCCCGAATCCTACCGAGGAACCACTTCTGCTGGGTCTTATACCCAAAGGCGCAGCAATCAGAGCAAAAACCAGGCTGGAAATCGGCAGCGCAAACTTATTCCAGCGGTTAACATCGCACTCTCGAATCTTCTCCCAATTCACGGTCGGGTTGCTCTTAAGCTGCTCCACCATCTGCGTAAGCTGCCTAAAGCTAAGCTGATCGGTGTTGCGCATATTGGTCATCTGGTAAAGAGCAAGCTGATTGGGTGTGCGTCTGATCTCAATCGGCTGCACATCCAGCGAACTAAACGATGTCCCCGATGGCGAATCCGTCCCCAGGTTCTGGGTGGAACTATTATACAGCAACCACTTAAAGCGCTTGTTGCTATCGGTAAGACCATCCCACATAGCCCGTTCGGCATAGGTTATCGTTACAGGCTGCCCTTTCGCCACTTTAACCCCATTGACCACACCGTCCCTGGTGGCGAATTGAATTATTGTAACATGCCTGAGCTCGCCTTTATCAACGTCTATGCCGCCGTTGACCATTACCTGCATATTCATATTATCGTCGCCAAACGAAAAAGCCCTCTGGGTCGGCGCTTCTTCTTTGAAAACTATCGATTGTATCACTTCATAGCGCTGATAAGCCCACGGCACAGTGACCTCATTTAGCGCAATTGACCCCGCGCTGATCACGATTCCCATTATAAGCACAGGCACAGCAAGTCGGTAGAAGCTCATCCCCCCGGCGAAAAGCGCCACAATTTCGCTATCGCCCGAAAGTCGACCAATTCCCAAGAGCACAGCAAGGAGAGTGCTCATCGGCAGCGTATACACAATGATCGAGGGCAGCGCCAGCAAAATCATCTCAAGCGCCGTCCCAAAGCCAATTGTGCCGCCCATCAGCCAGCTGGTGATTTTGAGCAACTGCGAACCGGCAAACATAACAGACGTAAAAGCCATCACCCCAAACACAAATGGGCCAATGAGCTCATTGAAAATCAATCTATAAACTAATTTCATGCCGCCTCACATCTCGAACCGATCACCAAGGTAAAACTTGCGCGCTATCGGGTCATCAGGAAGCTCGGCAGACAAACCGGCTGTCTTTATCTCACCTTCAGACATTATATACGCCCGGTCGGTGATCGCCAGGGTCTCTCGCACGTTATGATCGGTAATAACGATCCCAATTCCTTTGTCTTTAAGGCTGCGCACGATGTCTTGAATATCTCCGATTGCAATCGGGTCAACGCCGGTAAACGGCTCATCCAACAGAATAAACTGCGGATCGGTTGCCAAACAACGCGCGATCTCCACACGCCGCCTCTCGCCTCCGGAAAGCACCTGCCCCTTGGAATTGCGCACATTCTGCAGGCCGAACTCGTTCAAAAGCTGGTCAGTACGCTCCAGGCGCTTCTTCCTGCTCACCCCGTGCATTTCCAGCACCAAAAGAATATTCTCAGCCACGGTAAGCTTACGAAAAATTGAAGCCTCCTGCGCAAGATAACCCAGCCCCATCCTCGCTCTAAGATACATGGGCTTTTTGGTAATGTCCTTGCCGTCCAAAAAGACATTTCCTTGATCTGGACGCACGAGACCGACCATCATATAAAACGACGTAGTCTTACCCGCGCCGTTAGGGCCCAGGAGCCCGATGGTCTCGCCGGTTTCCATGGACATGCTCACGTCGTTAACCACGCGGCGGCCTTTATATGTCTTGACCAGATTATGGACTTCTAACTTCACTTGTTTTCCTTCTTTGGCTGTGCCTTGGGTGTCACATCAATAGTGCTCACTCCGGTCGCGCTTTCCACCTTGAAACGTGTCTCATCTTCGCCGAGGTTTGGCTTGAGATTGACATAGCCGGTGTCCCCAGTCAGAACGAGGGAATCCTCAGCGCTCTCGCGCACGATATTCACATGGCCGACAAGAGTAGCAATTTGCCCCACGCCATCGTAAGTTGCATTATCGGCGGTCGCTGTAGTTTTGACGCTTTTTCCCTTATCATCCAGCTCAGTGTAGATTATCTTCACGGGGCCATCCATGGTAGCGGATTTGATTGACGTCATACCCATCGCCTTGGCTTTTCCATCCGCCTTCTGAAAGAAATTCGCAACCATATTCTTAGCGGTGGCATCAAACGAAGTCTTAGCAACTTTGTTTTCGTTCTGAATACGGACAGCGCCGCTCAGCTTGAGCTTGGATTCGGTAACTAGAATTGTGTCTGCGACGGCATTTATATCACGCACCTTAAGCGTTGCGCTATGCGCCGCGCCAATCGATGCCGCCAGAAATACAAAGCCCAGAATCGCCAATTTAACTTTCATTTGATATCCAATCCTTTCGCGGAATCCTTCACCTTAAGCGTTTTAAGCGCTGTATCTGCTTCAAAAGCAGCTCCTGTCATATTTCCCATTTCAGAGGTGATCTTCACATCGCCGACGCCTATCACCTTCTGCTCCCTGGCAAACCATCTTATCCACTTCGCGCTCACCACGGTCTTGCGATCCAATGATTTCAATATCACTCCGTCGCAGGCAGTCACAATGCGCTTCGGGGTATCGGCGACCACTTTCGGTGCGGTCATCATAGTTGAAATCTTGCCGTTTTCATACATTTCGCCGGAAAAATCTTTCGCCACGGCGATCTTGTTGATTTCATCGCCTTTCAACTCCTGCGCGGTCGCCCGCATCCTCAGAGAACCATTCTCCACCCAGTTCAAGGTGGGCTTTTCTCCGTGAACCGCAAACTTCGGGCCTGATTCTTCGACGGGCTTAACCGGCTTCAACTGTTCAGCCTTCTTCTCAGTCACAGGCGCCCTGGCAGGCGTGTTAGAGCTCTGCCGACCACAACCCGCCAGCAAAACAAAAACCGCGCCAAGCACAATGATCAAAACCGGCATTATTATAGTTCTACTATTCCTCACAAATTTAAGCCGACCCATCCCTTCCCCAACTCAAAACTCAAAACTCAGAACTCAGAACTCTGGCCGCTGAGGTTCTCGAAGGATGAGCAGCATGCTAACCTCACAAATTTAAGCCGACCCATCCCTTCCCCAACTCAAAACTCAAAACTCAGAACTCAGAACTCTGGCCGCTGAGGTTCTCGAAGGATGAGCAGCATGCTAACCCTCAATTCCACAAGACGATAAGCCCACACTCACCTTGCCAAACCAAGTTTAACACAATAGGCGCAGCTTCGCAAAGATTTATGAGATAAGAGCAAGCAGACCGGAGGTTTCTCAGGGGCCAAGCGTCCCTTCCCTTCCCTGCTCTCCGCTTTCCACTTTCCACTCTCCACTTCCTTCCATCGCCTTCCTCGCCCGCTCCGTCTTCATCTCCTTGCGCAGCTTCTTGCTGTGCTTTCCTGGAATCTCCGGTAGAATGCCAAAGTTCGAGTTCATCGGCTGGAAATCATCTATCGGGCAATTGGCGATATAATCCAGCAGCGCGCCGGTCATTGTCTGTTTAGGTAGAATTATCGGGGCCTCACCCAGCGCCGCGCGGGCAGCGTTAATCCCGGCCACAATTCCCGCCGCCGCCGACTCCATATAACCCTCAACGCCCACCATCTGCCCCGCGAAAAACAGACCCATATCCAGCTTCGTATGAAGCGCGGGAGTGAGCAAATTTGGCGAATCGATATAGGTATTGCGATGCACCGCGCCGTATCGCACAAAATCAGCGTGTTCCAGGCCTGGAATCATTCTGAACACGCGCTCCTGCTCGGATTGCCGAAGCTGAGTTTGAAACCCGACCAGCCCGTAGATCGTCCCCTCGGCGTTTTCCTGCCTGAGCTGGACCACCGCATGCGGCCGCTTGCCCGTGTGCGGATCAGTAAGCCCGACAGGCTTCATTGTGCCGAAAGATAGCGTTTCCCGCCCTCGGCCGGCGATTACTTCCACCGGCAGGCATCCCTCAAAATATCGCGCGTCTTTCTCCTCTTCCAGATGCAAGTTCGCGATCTCAGCCGAGACCAACGCATCAATAAACGCCTCATACTCCTCGCGCGTCATCGGGCAATTTATATAAGCCGCCTCTCCCTTATCATAGCGAGACTGCTTAAAGACTTTTTCCCAATCGATAGTTTCGGGATCTACCGATGGCGCAATGGCATCAAAAAAGTGTAAATGCTTCGCGCCCGTAAGCTCCTTTATGCTCTCGGCAAGCGCGGGCGAGGTAAGCGGCCCCGTAGCGATCACGCATGGCCGATTCTCAGGAATCGACGCAATCTCATCGCGCACCACCTCTATTAACGGGTTTCCCTCAATCTCAGCGCTCACCAGTTCACTGAAAAGCTCCCTGTCCACGCACAAAGCATCCCCGCCGGGCACCGCAGCCTTATCTGCGCAAGGCAAAAGAACCGACCCCATCAAGCGCATTTCTTCCTTAAGCAGCCCATGCGCGGTCATAGGCGAACTCGATTTGAGCGAGCTGGAGCACACAAGCTCCGCCAGATTTCCCGAGGTATGCGCGGGGGTCATCACCTTCGGCCGCATCTCAAAAAGACGCACCCGAACACCGCGCTTAGCTATCTGAAAAGCAGCCTCGCACCCAGCAAGCCCGCCGCCAACAACGATCACTATGTCTTTCATAGATAAAATTATACCAGAATTAGGGCAGCGATCTCAGGGGGTCTCCGGCCCCCCATAACACTTGATCGCCCTGGAAATCTGTTCCAGGGCGCAGGCGCTGCGGAAACTGATCTCAGGGGGTCTCCGGCCCCCATAACACGTCTCAAGCGTTTCAGCTAAGCCCATCCCTTCCCAACACCCAACACCTAACACCCAAAACCCTTCCGCATTGACATAAACATAAACGTGCGCTAGACTACTATTGGGCGCCAGGTTATATTTGGTGGCCTTTGTGCTTCCTTTCACCTGCGGACTTTATAGAATGCATGACATAAAACTGGTTTCGTATGCTAAAATCAATCTGACGCTGGAGGTCGGCGGCAAGCGCGCAGATGGCTACCATGACCTCGACAGCGTGGCGCAGATTATTGATATAAAGGACGAGCTTCGCATTTCCAAGGCCGAAAACGGCGTTATCGAAGTCACATCAGACACCGCAGGGGTCCCTTCCGGCCCGGCAAACCTGGTTTACAAGGCATGCGAGGCCTTTTTCATAGCAACAGGCATCCGAAGCGGAGCAAAATGCGCTCTCACCAAGAGAATACCCGTGCAGGCTGGCCTTGGCGGAGGCAGCGGGAACGCGGCCGCGGCGATTTTGGGCCTTGATATGCTCTACGAAACCCAGTTGCCTCTGGAACAGCTATCAGAAATCGCGGCAAGCGTGGCCTCAGATGCGCCGCTATTTATCTACGGCGGCACGGTGCGAATGCGCGGCCGAGGCGACCAAATCGAGCCTCTGCCGGACGCGCCCGAGCTTAACTTGGTAGTTGTAAAACCCATTATCGGAGTTTCGACCGCATGGGCCTATAGCGAACTGGATAAATCTCCAGACCGCAAGCTCAAAGGCAAAAGTGACATCGCCGAAAAAGCAATTCACTCAGGCAACCGTGAAGCGCTTATAAATAGCCTTTACAATGATTTCGACCCAATAGCATGCGGCGCATCCGAAGAAATCGCGAAAGCAAAGCAAATGCTTAAAGATAATGGCGCGCAAGGAACCCTGCTATCCGGCTCCGGCTCCGCCGTATTCGGTATATTTGCAGATATAGAAGACTGTCAGACGGCAGCGAAAAACTTGCGTTCAGATTTCCCAAAACTGTTCGTAACGCGCACACTTCCGCGATCCTAAACAAAGGTTGACTTAAAACTTATAACTTATGACTTATGACTCTAAGATAGACGTAGTAATCCTGGCGGGAGCGCCTGCGGGCGAAGAACTCAATCCGTCTGACCCAAATATCAGCCGCGCGATGGTAGACCTTGGCGGTAAGAGCATGCTACAATGGGTGGTAAACGCCCTTCGCGGCTCGAAATCGGTGGGCAGAATCGCAGCCGTGGGTCATGTTGAAGCCGAGGGTCTGGACATGATCGTCGAGCCTGGCCCTGATATGGTCACCAATATCAAACTCGGCAAAGACGCTCTGAAGACCCAGTCTCATGTGCTCATAGTGAGCTCGGATATCCCTCTGCTCACACCCGAATCCGTGGACGATTTTGTTGAGCGCGCGGCGCCGTTGGGGGCCGATTTTGCGCTGCCGGTGATAACCCGCGAGCGCTGCGAGGAACGCTATCCGGGCATTGCCAGAACCTACCTGACAACCGCAGACGGCGTGTTCACCGCAGGCAATATCATGATAGTGAGCCATGATTTTATAGAAAATAACTGGGATTGCGTCACCGGAGCCTACGCCGCCCGGAAACAAGTTTTCAAGCTGGCCCGTATGTTAGGAATGGGAGTGCTCGTCAGAGTGTTGCTCTCAAGGCGATTCCCATCCCTGCTAACAGTAAGCATACTAGAGCAGGCGATATCCAGAATGCTCGGCGCCAAGGTATTGGCGGTTATGTGCTCTTATCCCGAAATAGGCGAAGACATAGACAAACCATCCGACCTGGAAGCCGTAAGAAAACTTTTGGCCTAATCCGTTCCCAAAACCAGTTACTTCGGTATCCTGATGCCGAAGTCCAGTTACTTCGATATCCTGATGCCGAAGTCCAGTTACTTCGATATCCTGATGCCGAAGTCCAGTTACTTCGGTATCCTGATGCCGA
>JAPLCU010000026.1 GCA_026392045.1 Armatimonadota bacterium | reverse complement strand
CGAAGTATATCTTTGTGACTTTATCCGTGCCCTGCTAGGGGCCATACTTTATTGACTTGTCCGCTTTCCAAAGGTAGTAATCATTTACCTGAGTTTGTTTTATGCTCAAGAACCTGCAATGGCCATCACAATAAGAGAAATTTCCGCCACCGCCACTCGCTCTTCTAGTAGCCGGGTCAACAGACGTTATGAGATGATATGGATAAATAACGCCGTCGTCGCCAGTAACATTGCTAACATCATCCACCGGTTCTAAGTTCCAGTCGCCATCCGAATTCTCACCAACTAAAAATGTCTGTGAAGCTGCCTGAACCTTACTAACCGACATATAGCCTAAACCATAGGCAATATTTACTGCGCCTTGGCTAGCGCTGGTCAAGCCCCAATTCATTGCATAGTGGCAGAATTTGTTTTTCAGCAAGTGATCGCCAACAAAAGCTGCATCTTGTTTTCTGAAGTTGGGAACTGAGCAATTAAAAACCTTGTCACTCCTAACATATGGCGTGATGCGCTCTCTCCACGTTCCATCACTATATTTCTGGCCCGTATTTATTACCCACCACCTCATGTTAGCAATGTTAAACGGCATTGGGAAAGTATTGTTATTATCTTGTGCATAATTTAGTATGGCAAGCGAAAGTTGACGCATATTGCTGAAGCACCTAGTTTGGTTAGCCCTGTCCCGCGCTTTTGTAAGCATAGGAAACAGAATGGCAGCAAGAATCGCAATAATCGCGATTACTACCAAGAGCTCAATGAGTGAGAAGCCTTTTCGCTTTGACATTGGTGTCCCTCCAAAACAATATAGCGACGATATAACACTCGCAGTATATCATGCGTTTGGCGCGCAGTCAACGATTTAGCCGGCAAATATATACAAATCAGCGCTTATATTTGCGCGATTCGCGCAAATTGCACATAACCATCACCTTTTCAGTCCAAACCGAGCTTGGCAAATCTACTCTTGCTTTGGCAGTAGATTATATGACTTGTCTGCCACCCAGTAGGAGAAGCTGCGCTTTTTCGTTACCGGATCGTAACCCTCAGCCTCATTCACGAACATAAACCTTACATGAGTATCGCAAAATATGAAATTGCCTCCACCTGTGTAGTCAACTGCATTGCTGGTTTGTCTGAGGTGATAAGGATAAAAACCGCCAGGATCACCCGCGCCGCTGTCCCAATGTCCCCCATAGCTTGTCATTGGTTCTGCGGACCAGTCACCATCTTTGTTCTCTGCGACCATTATTGTTTTGCTCGGCTGCTGAATCTTAGATAGGTAAGTATAGCCAAATGGTCCGTTTGTCGGTACCAGGAAACCTGGATTGGACATACCAACGTGTGTCAGGCCGACAGCCAACCCATAATGGCTAAACTTGCTCATTAGCTTATCTCTCCAATCATAAGTCGGCGTCGCACAATCAAAAATCTTTTTGCTTTTCAAATATGGATGGAGTCTCTCTCTCCAGGTTCCTGAATGCCAATCGCCTGAAGTCCATGCATCCGGAAGAGCTCCAATAGCATCCTGCACATAGTTGGTAATAGCAAGTGACAACTGACGCATATTGCTGAGGCACTTTGTCTGCTTACCCCTATCCTGGACTTTTGTCAGCATCGGAAACAGTATAGCAGCAAGAATGGCAATAATCCCGATCACTACCAAAAGCTCAATGAGTGAGAAACCTTTTCTTTTTGACATATAATCGCCCCCCCCCCCCGGCTCAGCGGGAGCTTCGCCCTCCCTAACCGCTTTTTTGAGTATATCACCGATCAACCGAGTTTGCAAGAGGACAATATCGTCGTAATTCAAGACAGAAAAACGGGTTATGAGCCCACTCCTGCGCTACCGTAGTGGCGGGGCCGTGGCCTGGGAGGATGACCGTCTCATCGGGCAGAGACAACACGCAGCAGCGAATCGATTGCAGCATTGCGCGGTAAGCTTGAGGGCTTGCCCCTCGACCAATCGAGCCGGCAAACAGCGTATCGCCAACAAAACACACATTGCCCGCCCGATAACAGACCGATCCGGGCGTGTGACCGGGTGTGGAGATTGGAACGACTTCAAGCTTCCCCAAACTGAACATGACTCCGTCTTTAGCCGGTTCCCAACGATTACTTAGCCCATACATAATGGAATCTCGCTCCAGTTGATGGCTTATAATTCTGACATCTTGCCAATCGGCAATCAGCGCCTTAATTCCGCCTATGTGGTCCGCATGTGCATGAGTTATGATTATGGAGTCCAGCTTCAGCCCCAGCGCATCAAGCCGCGCAGATATTTCTTCATCCGATCCTCCGGGATCAATCACGGCGCCAACTTTTGTATTGGCGCAGCCCAAAATGTAAGCATTTTCGCTGTAGTTTCCATAAGGCACAGCTATCTGCTCAACCATCATCCCATCCCGATTAAATCGGGACACCGCCGCCGCCGGGCTCCATGCTTCGGTCAATGAATCAGTAAGTTTGTTCGGATCCAAACTCAATGCCTTCGCCAACACCTCTGCAATATCTGGGCTGGGCCGAAGTTTGTAGGATTCGATGCTCTCGATATCCGACGCGCTTAGGCCCGCAGCTTGGGCGAGTTGCTCAACAGAAAGGCCATTTCCGACCCTAGCCTTGCTCACAATGTCCCCAAACTCATCTTCAAGAATAGTCATTTCACCGCCTCCAGACACTATTATACCCCCATTAGGGAACAGGCGCATATAACGCAGGAAGAGTTTTGAGTTTTGAGTTCTGAGTTTTAAGTTTGTTATTCGGGACAGCCTTGTTCCTAAATCTCTGTGCATGCGGCGGTATCGGGACAGGGGTGTCCCGATACAACAAAGCTCCTTGTTTACCTCACAGGCAAGCTCATCAAACTTCGAAGACTGTTCCGATTTGCCATACTGCCTGCCTAATGATATAATTCCCTATCGCAAGCTGATATGCATGCGGTAGGAGAGAGTGGAATGGAAGTCCTCAAACGAGTCTTATCGGCGGTCGTCATGATCCCGATTTCAGTACTCCTCATATTTTGGCCCGGCGGATTACCGTTCGCTATTGCGATTGGCATCATAGCAATCTGGTGTGCGCATGAGTTTTATACGGGCGTTCGCAAGCTGGGGGCTAATCCGGTAGAGCTGCTGGGGCTGTTGGCTGTGGCCATGTTTGTTGTATCGGCGCGAAACTACGAAATCAAGACCATCAGCGCCATATTCCCAGCTGTCCTCACTTTGCTGTTTATTATATCATTTTGTGTGGAACTTGTGAGGAAAAACCGCGCGCCTCTGGTGAACGTCGGCGCAACCGTATTTGGCTCAATCTACGTCGGGTGGCTAATAATGCACCTCGTAGTTCTTAGAAGCACCCACGGGCTCGGCGACGTTCATGGTAAGATCATTGTAGGCGGTTATAGCAATGATGCAACCGCATGGCTTGTGATGATGGCTTTCATCTGCACATGGGCAAGCGACACCGGCGCGTTTTTTATTGGTAAGTTCTTCGGCAAAAAGAAAATAGCCCCCAATCTCAGCCCAAATAAGACCCTTGAAGGCTGCATTGGCGGCTTTGCCGGAGCTATTATATCGGCGCTAATTGTGGGGTATATTATTCGATTGCCCCTGCATCATGCGCTGGCGCTCGGGGTTCTGATGGGCGTTTTGTGCCAACTCGGAGACCTCTCAGAATCAGCGATCAAGCGCGAGATCGGCATTAAAGATTTCGGCAAGGCGCTGCCGGGGCATGGCGGTGTGCTGGATAGAATGGACAGCATGCTTTTCACCGGCCCTGCTATGTATTATTATGTGGCGCTGTTCTTAATGAATTGGAAAGGTTAATTCAGGCTCTTAACAATCGCCTTCAAACCCTCGGCAAGCCTCGGGCCTGGTCTCACCAGCAGGTCAGGGTTTATCACTACTACGTGTCCTGTTTTCGATGCGCGTGTAGTTTTCCAGGCAGGGCTTGTGAGGAAGAAATCTTTATCTGCCCTGGCGCCAACGATTATCACATCTGGGTTTCGCGAAATAGCCAGTTCTTTTGAAAATGGCACAAAACCCAGTCGAGCATCTCGCGCAACATTCTTAGCGTTCGCGATCTTAAGCATCTCATCCACAAAGGTATTGGGTCCCGCAGCCCACAGCGGATTCGCCTGAATCACCATCAGCACAGATTTCGGCTTCTTTTTCGCCCTTTGAGCTTTGACAACCGCCATTTCGGCCTGCATTTTTTTGATTATAGCATCTGCCTTTTTGGGCTGCCCAACTATAATGCCGATCGATTTGATGTCCTTCACAGTCTGCTCGATGGTTTTGGGATCCATGGCGAATACGGTCTTATGAAGACTTTCGAGCCGTGCGATAATCGCATCATTGACGAACGCATGCCCTAAGACCAAGTCCGGCCGCAGAGCGAGCACGGCCTCGGCGCTGGTGCGCATATCGCCAACCTTAGCCTTTTTCGCGGCTTCTGGGGGATAATTACAGTATTTCGTGACCCCCACCACCTGGTTTCCCGCGCCCAACGCATATAGAATCTCGGTGATATTCGGCGCAAGCGACACTATCCGAGTCGGCCTGGCCTTAATCACTATTTGCTTGCCCCTTGCGTCCCGCAACTTCAAAGGGTAACCAGCCGCAAACGAACTCTGGCATATCAACGTGGCAATCACAAAAATCGTCGCCAATTTTAGTTTTCCAAGCATATATTATTCCTGTTTAACCCGTTTTTCGCCTGGCAGGTGTGCGCCCAGGCCTTGGCGCAGCAGCTTTTGGCGGCGAAGCAAGCTTTTTCAACTCAGCTACCTCTTTTGGAGCCAGATTTCTGTATTTGCCTTCGCTCAGACCTGTAAGGTCCAGGAACCCGAGCTTGGTTCGCGAGAGCTTATATACCTCATGGCCCATAGATTCGAACATTCGCCGCACCTGGCGCTTTCGACCCTCGTGAATCGTAATCTCCACCGTGCTGGCGCCTTCAGACGGAGAATAGGTCAACAAGCGAGCTTTAGCAGGCGCGGTCACTCCGTCTTCCATCTTGACACCGCGCTCGAGCCTGTTCAGGTTTGCCGCGGTAATTCGGCCTTCGACCACCGCAACATAAGTCTTGTTCACCTGGTGAGATGGGTGCGTCAGAAGCTTGGTGAAGTCGCCATCGTTTGTCAGGAGCAGCAGCCCGGATGTGTCTAAATCCAGCCGACCCACAGGGTAAAGATAAGCATCTATGCCTTTGAGCAATTCCAATACCGTATGCTTGGCATGCGGATCAGAGCGAGTGCTGGTGTAACCGACAGGCTTGTTGAGCAAAATATATATCTTTTCGCGAACCATCTGCACGGGCTGGCCGTCATAAGTAAGCTTAGCCTTACCTGGGATAACCTTGGCGCCGAGTTCGGTGACTACTTTCCCATCAACCGCGATTCTACCGGAAGTGATCAAAGTCTCGCAAAAGCGGCGAGAACCGACGCCTGCGGCGGCGAGAACCTTTTGTAAGCGTTGTTCCATATTTGCCTCCCATAAAAAGGCAAGCTGCCAAAATGCCGCAAACCTTTGTAATTCCCCACGCCCTGCGCGCAATGCTGACATCCACGTCTTCGACCGCCTTAAGATCAACTTCAGCTACTCGGCTGCCGTTCACAGATGCGTACATTTTTCCGACCTTAGCGCCCTTGATTATGGGGGCCGTGGGCTCACTCATTTCAATTTGCGTGGTAATCTGCGCGCCAACCTTCGGCACAATCACGCGAAGGTCATGAGCAGGCACAGCCGCAACTCTGTCCACTGTGCCTCCCTTGACCTTTACCTTTATGTTCTCAGACCGGCTGCTTGCCACTTCCACAGATTGGAAATTCGCGAAACCATAGTCCATAAGAGCGGTGGTATCGTTCGCCGAGTTCTCGCTGCCGAGCACCGTCGACACCAGCCGCCATCCGTTTCTGGTCGCGCTGCCAACATAACAGGACTTCGACTGCTTTAGATAGCCGGATTTTACCCCGTCCGCACCGGGGTAATTTTTTAGAAAATTGTTTTTGGCAAAGACCACCAGATCAGCTTTGTTCAAGGTCCTGCTCGCCAGTGTGTATTTTCTGGTATTGACCACGTCGTTGAACAAAGAGTATTTCAGCCCATATCTCGCCATCAAGCACATATCATAAGCCGATGAATAGTGGTTCTTATTATAAAGGCCATTAGGAGTGACGAAATGAGTATTCTTGCAACCAATTTCAGCTGCCTTTTTATTCATCATGGCGACAAATTTCGGCACGCTGCCCGCGACGTGCTCAGCCGCCGCCACGGCAGCGTCGTTGGCCGATCTTACCATCATACCGGTCAGAAGGTCCAAAGCCGATATCTTCTCGCCAGGCTTCAAATGCAGCGATGTGAACGGTGTCTCAGACGCTTTCTTGCTCGCCGAAATAATATCGTCCATCTTACAGCGCTCGATCAATAGAATACCGGTCATGATCTTCGTTGTGCTTGCAGGCGACCGCCTGGAATGCGGGGCCTTGGCAAATAGAACCTGACCGGTCTCCATATCCATCAACACCGCGCTCGCGCCATTAACAACAGGAGGCGGCGCGGGTTTAGCGCTAGTCGGCTCAATCTGAATGCTCGAAAGCAGGCCAGACTCACTCGGAGCCACAACCGCTGGTGTATTGTCTTCCAAGGTGAGCGTAATGGTAGTATCCGCCGCAAGCGCCGCTACACCAAGCAAAAACATCAATGCACCGGTAAAAATGAATTGCTTAATCAATGGTCTATTCCTTCGCAGACTCAGGTGTTTCGGGAAATTTGTTCCCGAAACGAACTATTCTACCAAACTAAAGATTATTCTTCTTCGGGTTCTTGAGCATCACCCGCGAACATGTCTCGCCGGGCTTCCAGAATCTTTACTTCCTCAACTGCCAGCAGATCGATATCCGGCAGTTCGGAAAGATCATTCAGACCGAAATATTCAAGAAACTCCGGGGTGGTGGCGTAGAGAATCGGGCGGCCTGGTGTCTGTTTGCGCCCGGCTTCCTTCACCAGACCTCGTTCTGAGAGAGTTCTCATAACGCCGTCCACAGCAACTCCGCGCACAGCCTCAACCTCGGGCAGAGTGCATGGCTGCCGATACGCTACCACCGCCAAGGTCTCCAGCGCAGCCTTGGAAAGCCTCTTTTTACCGGGTTGGAGAAGCATAGTGCAATATTCGGCGTAATCAGGATCGGTGCAAAGCTGATAACCGCCGGCAAGCCGCATAAGACGAATACCGCCGCGGTTTTCAAGGTGCGCCTCAAGCTCAGTAAGCGCGTCCTCGATTTCGCATAAGTCAGTGTCCAGCATGTTAGCCGCCTGCTGCGATGTAAGCGGCCCATCCGAAACAAAGAGCATGCATTCAAGCACGCTCATAAGCTGCCCATTTTTGTGCGCTGGCAGAGATGTATCATCGTTATCAAATAATTCGAAGCACTCGGGAGCATCGGTAGAGTAATCGATGTCTTGCGAAGGCACTTGCGCTACAGTGGACTGCACCGGCCCGGCGTCGTTAATATCAGCATACGAAGCGTCATACATCTGCTCTGCCACTTCGCTATGCTTCCCACGAGAGAAAAATGCCGCAAGCCCGAGGCCTTTCTTGGGCTTTGAAATAACCACCTGCTCCTCCACCGCCTCAGCCACTGAAGCCAGAGGAGCCTGCTCGATGGGTTCCATGGAAACAACATCTGTTATTTCGGGCTGCTGCCCGTTGTTCATTTCGTCTTTATTATCCATTTGTCTCCATCATCGGAATAATCTGAATTGGCGCAAATGCTTTCGCCTGCCTTACTTTGACCAGCCGAGACTTCAGCAGTTCCAGCAGCGCCAGGAATGTCATTACTACATCCACCCTCGTCAGCGCGTCCTCGAAAAGATCCTCGAAGACCATCTTACCGGCGGCCTCGATAATTTTGCGCTGAATTTCGCGCATTCTCATTCGCACGGTAATCTTACGGCGTTGAATACTGGTAATTGGTTCATCGCCGACGTCCGAGAGTATTTTATTGAGCGCTCCCAGAAGGTCATCAGCGGTGATATTTTCCAGCACAAAGGTCAGCTTGAGGTCAAAATCATGCTCCACCGCGCCTCGCCCGAAAATCTTGGCCCGATGCTCCTCGCGCTCTTTGAAAATCTCCGCCGCGCTCTTAAACTTTTCATATTCGATAAGCCGCTCAACAAGCTCCAGCCTGGGATCAAGTTGCTCATCGTCAGATTCTTCGTCCTTAGGCTCATCCGGCAGAAGCATGCGGGATTTGATCTCAACAAGCGTCGCCGCCATCACAAGCCACTCACCAGCAACTTCAAGGTTCATAGCCTCCATCATCGTCAGATAACCAAGATACTGCTCGGTAATCTGCGCGATGGGAATATTGTATATATCGATTTCATGCTCGCGAATGAGGTGCAGCAATAAATCCAGCGGCCCCTCGAAGACCCCCAGTATAACTTTATATGGGCTATCTTCTGTCTGCACGAAGTTCATGGTTTCTCCATCATCCGTCAAAGCTCTCGTTTTCTCGTATATATTATAGCATTACAATGAACAAGTAGGAAATTGGGGAAGGGAGATGTTGGCGGTTGGCAGTTGGGGAGTTGGCGGTTGGGGAGAGTCGCGCTTGATCGTCCTGGATTTGCAAATCCCCGACCATCAGAGAAACAACTCATTAAAGCGAGCTAAACAATATCAATCCGGCATAGCCTGCCAATGAGCACGAATCTCTTCAAAGTATTCAACACGCTTATGGGCTTTTACGATTTCGCGAGGATAGAATTCAAGAAGCGTATCGCATAACTCGAGCATCCACTTCTTTCGCGAATAGCCGGGATTTATAGTCACATTGTTGGAATTAGCAATCTGAATTTGTCCCCAACCTAAGGCGCCAACAGTAAGGCAGCCCCAATCAAGAAATTCAATAGGCACAAAACTAACCTTTGATATCTCAGCACGCACTCCAACTACATCGTAAGTTACCATCAAGATAACGAAGTAGTTCTTGGTATCTTCGTAAAAGCGAGCCAAACGTTCTACGGATGTAAGGTTGGGCATATTGAATTTTGTGCTTTCCCGATGGGTTTTGACATCTATCACATAGTAACAGCCATTACAATCTTCAAACGCCAAGTCGGCCATAGCACGACGAGCAAACGCGGCAGTGTAATTGCAGCACACTTCCTTACCGAGGATATTCTCGCAGTGCTCTGCCAGAATATCTTGTATAGCATCTCCAACCGCCCGAGTGCTTTTTACTGTGTTTTCTGATAGGAAGTCGTCACGGCTATTTAGGAAAGATTGAATTTCTAGCTCGACTTTCTTGAACCTATCGGTATCAAACAGAACACTAAACAAAAGAGCCCCCTTGTGTTATGCAACAATTATACGAATCGCATCTCAGATACGTTGTTTGTAGCCTAGTCACAACAATTCCAAAAGTGATGGCTGTTCAGCATTTGGCAGATTCCTGTAATTTGGAGCGCTATTTCGCTCCCAAAACACGCCGTCTGCATAGCCTTGTATGCAGCGATCTCTCTCGGCTTGCTCAAGCCTATACTCGGCCCAAAGGCAATACTGCTCTTCCACTTCGATACCCAGATAACGGCGCTCCAATTTCTTTGCAACTACAGAGGTAGTTCCGCTTCCGAGGAATGGATCAAGCACGAAGTCTCCTTTATTAGAACTGGCGAGAATGAGCTTAGCAATTAACTTCTCACTCTTCTGTGTGGGATGATCGGTGTTTTCGGGCATAGACCAGAAAGGGATTGTTATGTCCGTCCAAAAGTTTGAAGGGTGAGTATCACGAAAGTTACCTTCTTGCGTTCGCATCCAGTCCTTTGGCTTTCCACTTTCATCTTTATATGGCGCAATCACCTTACGGCGCATCTTAACGGCATCCACGTTGTAAGTATAGTCATTAGACATTGTGCAGAACCAGATATCTTCACAGGCATTCTTCCAATTGTGTTTTGCGCCTCTCCCCTTTTCACGCTCCCACGTGATTCGATTTTGCACACGAAAGTGCCGCACTAATACTGAATATACAGACTGCGATGTTATCCAATCACAACATACATATATCGATGCATCTGCCTTGAGCATTGGCTTAAGAACCTGAACCACGTTATCAAACCAAATAGCATAATCCTCAACACTCATTTTTGCGAATCTCTGTCCGTTGAATGTCTTATCAAGGTTATAAGGTGGATCAAGGATAATCAGGTCAACAAATGCCAACGGCAGCATCTTAGCCCATTCAATGCAGTTGCCCATTACGGTACCAATGGGTGGTATTACCAACCGACTAGGCGGTATGTCCTTTATCAAACGGTCGGTCAGACGACAAACCTGATTATCACCCAGGCTTATCGTCCTGTTTCTCGGCGCTCGCTGTGTTGTGCAGTTTGCCAAGTCTGAAATCATATTATGTTCGACTGCCTCTCTTTCCATAGTTACCATTATAACACAACTAAATTGGGGAAGGGAGATGTTGGCGGTTGGCAGTTGGGGAGTTGGCGGTTGGGGAGAGTCGCGCCGCGCCAAAGACACTTGTTCGGGCGTCCCGATTTAATCGGGATGATCCACCCGTAACTTGATCGTCCTGGATTTGCAAATCCCCGACCATCGTGTTTAAGCTAATCCAACACCCAGCGCCTAACACCCAACACCTGCCTATATCGTACAAACCGCCTCAAGCCCATCCATAATCTCGCTCAAGCTCAAATCGGCCGCGCACATGCTTTCGTCGGCAGCGCCGTAGTAGATGGTTACGGTGTTGCCCTTTACAATTGCGCCGCAGGTGAAGACTACGTTTTTCATGAATCCATCCACTTCATAAGGCGCTTCGGGTTCGAGAATCGGCGCGGAGCTTTTGGCTATTACTTTTTCGGGTCGGTCTTTTTCCAGCAGCGCCGCGCCGAGGCAATAGCGGTGGTCAGCGGTTGCTGCGTGGTAGATTTCGAGCCAGCCGCGGTCAGTCAGGAACGGCA
This sequence comes from Armatimonadota bacterium, assembly GCA_026392045.1. Classification (GTDB taxonomy): domain Bacteria; phylum Armatimonadota; class UBA5829; order UBA5829; family UBA5829; genus JAMCYN01. Next base: position 21,035 of record JAPLCU010000026.1, on the reverse strand, counting down.
CCGCACCGCCGCCTATACGGCTGCCTTCCCATGTTCCGGCAGCGCAGCCGAGCATAAACTTGTGGTCGCCCCATTCTGTGAGGTTATTGGAATATGCCACCCACATATTGGGGCTGCCGATGAAATGCGGGTAAGGCCGATGGAGCAAGGCGTAACGGCCATTGATCTTTTCGGGAAAAAGTATGCCATCCATATTCTCTGGCGCAAGGATGATGCCGTGCTTCTTCCAGTTGACGAAATCCTTGGTCGATGCCAGGCATTGAGTGATGCCCGTCGCCGCGACGCCCTTATAGACCACCCAGTAGGTGTCATCTATTTTGGTAATGCGCGGATCCTCGATGCCGTAAGACTCGTATTCTTGATCAGGGTACATTGCAGGATGATCATCAACGGTAAAACTGTGGCCATCTTTGCTTCGCGCGATTCTGAAATGCGAGATAGAGGTCAGATAAACCTGGCCCGGAAACAGGGCTATACGCGGGTCTGAGAGGTTGATTCCCTCAGTGGTCGAGCTAAAGCTGAGGATTTTCTGCTTTGCCGTGCCTGCTTCGAAATCAACTATCGGGACCAACACCATGTCTTTCTTATGGTTAATCGGCCTTTCGGCCACGCGCATCAGCATCAAAATCTCGCCATTATGCTCAATAACACCGGCATTGAACGCGCAAACCACTTCATAACCGTCCATAGATGGCTTCACATCCTTGGGCGTAACCAGCGGATTTTCAGGGTATCTATTTACTCGCAATTATATCCTCCGATTTGAATTAAATTCCATTCACAACTCCAGTTTGCTAGATAGAAGCTCATCCTCAGCTTCTTTCGTCCAGAACGTGCCGTCCTTGAGCTTGGCATGGACGTTCGGCATTGTTTCTTTCAGGTCGGTTAGGGCTGTGAGCGACATTTTTATCTGCGGGAATATTACTATTTTGCCGGGGAAGCGGGCATCTTTAACCGCTCGCACACCTTCGGCCATCGCGTCTATCCCGCCAACCGCCGCCATGGAGTTTCGCGTGGGAAGCTCACCGGATTGCGTATATGCGAGCGTATCCACCATATCTTGCGGTCTGGAGCCGCTGGAACCCACGAAGCGATTGCCTTTCATATACGTGGCGCTGAGGTCCATATTTGCCATGGTTCCGCGCGGGATTCCTGCGAAAATATTCATCAGGCCGCCATCAGCCAAATACTCGACCGCGCCCGCAATCAGCGCCGCAACCGGCGCAAGCACGATTATGTCATCAAAACCTTTGCCACCAGTGAGGCCGTGAATAGCGCTCTTTAGTGCGTTGGTCCCTGATTCGATAGGGTTTAAGAAAATCACTTCTATGCCGCTTGCGGATATGTCATCGGCGATCCCGGCCTTGAGGTATTCCAATCGGGTGTTGTCCACATCGGTGCAAAGCATTTTCTTAGGGCCGTTTTTCATTTTGGCCGCGCGCAAAACGTGCATCTGCCCCATCGGCCCGGCGGCTCCAATGAACCAGGCGGTACCATTAGGGATAAGCTCGCTATCGCGGCTCTTGACGTAGGCATCGGTCACGCTGCCGGTGTTTGCGCCTATATAATCTATATAATCGTAGTGAACGCGGCCAACATCCACCTGCACGGGTCTGCTCATCGGCTCATTTGCGACGATTGCCATAACAGCGTTCTTCGCCAACGCCTCACCGAGCGCTTCTATAAGGTCTGCATCGGGAGCGCCGAGCACGATGATATCATCGAAACCTCTTGCGCCGGTGCGTTCCTGCATAAGCGGTTTCACATCTTCGGGCTTGAGCTTGCCGATCTCGATTACCTCCACGCTGCATTCTTCGCAGGTGCAGATGCCCGATTTTACAGACTCGCTCACCCCGGCCAAAACAAGTTTTCTGGGAGCGCCGTCTGCGCAGATGGCGCCGTCGAAGGTAAAACCTCCCCCACCCATGCCGACCACCAGCGTATATCCGCCGGGCTTTATGTGCTTTCGAGGGTGAATTCTGTAAGCTGCAACCACGCACGTCCAGGGTTCAACCAGGGCAGCCTCGGCGTAGCTGATATCAGAGTTTACGGGGATGAGATAGGAGCCTTCGTCGCCATGCAAAATCTGCTCGCCAACCAGCACGAATTGCTGCATCCCGCCCGGCAATACATAGCCGAATGCGACATTCACGCCGTTGAAATACACATCCGCCTGCACGATATATCTCTTCCCGGGCTTATATTTCTCTTTCCAATCGTCGCCAGCTTCGATGACGGTCAGCGAGACCTCATGACCGGGGATGACAGGGTTCTTGGCGAGGTCGCGGCCAGTTATTCGAGGGTGAGTTGAGCCTTGGGTGATGAGTTTAACATCAGAAAAGCAAATCCCGATAGCGTCTACGCGCAGCAGCAATTGGTCGCGGTTGGGTTTGGGCATTAGAAGCTCATCAGGCTTGCCCGTTCTACCGAAATACTCGACCCCCGCCTCGCGCATCCGCCACGCAAGGTTCTTTTCCGGAAGGGCAAACTTAAGCTTCTTGTAGTCGTCAATTATATCGCTCATCAAATAACTCCCTGCACGCCTTCAGACCTCCGTATTCTACCAAAAGCGGAGTTCGGAGTCCAGCTAAAAGCACACCTATATATGAGCCTGTATGATATAATTATGCGTTTAGCGCTACTACATCACGGAAGGAACAACAAAAGGGAATATGAAAAGAACAGTATTAGCGGTGTCACTACTTGCCATATTGGCAAGCGCAAGCTCGGCAATGGCCTATTCAAGTTCGATGGGGCCTACAGGCGGAGCTGGTCTGCCGAATGCAGATGTCGTGGGTCAGGGAAAATTCGAACTTACTCACGACGTTCAGAATGCACACGGCAATGAGGAAACAGAGACTAGCTCAGACAACACACATTTACTCTATGGCATCACAAAGGACACCGAGATCGGGTTGGTGTATGATTCTGCCAAGAGTGTGGACCACACAACTGGCGCTCACCACACGCAAGGCACATGGGGAATCAATGCTAAGAAGTCATTTGCTCAAAAGAATGGATTAAAGACCGCTATTGGTGTCACTTATCGTCGCTCAATCGACAATGATTTATCTCGCAGCTACGGAATGCATTATTACAGCTACGGTCTGTACGGCGCAGCTAGCCGTGTTCTTAAGAAAGCTTCCAGTGGAGTCGAAGTGATTGGAACCCTCGGAGCTTACTATGGGGCAGGTCGCGCTAGCTATAATGTTCATGGTGTTAAAGAGAGCGTGAATGCATCATCATTCCGACCTTATACTAGCCTGGATTTTGAATTCCACAATGGCGCAACGTTAACAGCCGAATATGAACCGCAGGTTAACGACTATGGGGCCGTTTCCACCTTCGCTTTGCACTGCCCGGTAAGGAAGAACGTCAGTGTCAAAGCTGAAACAAATTCATTCAACCATCAGCCGATTTATGGCATAGACTACAGCTTCAGTAAGTAACAACGAGGAATTAACATGAAAGAAACTGGATTTTTGAACAGAGCTATTTCAGACGCGCTCTCAATGCTGGGGCATATGGACGAGCTGATCATAGCGGACGCCGGGTTCCCGATTCCCGCGGAAGTGTTCACCGTGGATATATCTCTCGCCGAGAACAAACCGACTGTGCTGGAGCTGCTTGAGGAACTGAAGAAGCATTTTTCCACCGAAAAGATCATAATGGCGCAGGAGACGAAGAACGTCAGCCCTACCAGATACGCCGCTATATGCAATCTTCTGGGAAGCGATCTGCCCGTGGAACTCATGCCCCACACGAAGTTCAAAGAAAGAAGCCACAGCGTAAAGGCAGTTATCCGAACGGGTGATTTTACTGCTTATTCAAATGTGCTGCTTGTCTCCGGCGCAGGAGATAGATGGTACGTTGAAAAGCCGTAGAAAAGCAAAAGTCCCTCCCGGTATGTGAATATTGGGAGGGACATTATAAGCTGATGATTCAACACACCTATGGATCAGGAGTGAATATATACACGCCATCAGGATATTTTGCAGTATCCCAATAGAGTTTACCTTTCAATTTGCCGATGTGACCATCAACGAATGAAACCGTGGCATACCCATTATGCCGGCTGCTGGTTCCATCGTGATTACAGAAGTTGCAGTCATTTACCGGCGACCAGGTATCAGAAGGATCAGTGGTCTCGCATATCCACATTGGCAGCCTCACAGGAGCTTTGAGCAAATCATAACGTGTGCCGTCCATTCCAGGGTGTTTGCAGAATGTGCCACCGTATCCCCATATAGCATCCTTAGTCAGGTATCCATTAAAGGTTATGCTCCATTTCCGTTTATTGCCCGGTGTATTAGGATTGGATTTACGATCATCTGAAGGGCAACAAGTTATTTCGCCGCTGTTGACGCCGCTCTTCATATACTTCCACAGGCAGGATTGGCTGAGATCACTGGAGTATGTATTGTCACCCCATCCTGGGTATGGTATGCCCAGGCCCTGGTAATCAGCAGCGTACATAATACAAGCCTTAGATAGCTGTTTCTGGTTTTCGATGCATTTTGAAGTTCTTGCGCTCGCTCTAGCTATAAGAAGCATTGGGAACAATATAGCTGCCAGTATCGCAATAATGCCAATAACAACCAGCAATTCTATGAGCGAAAAACCGCGTTTCTTCTGGGTATTCATAAGATACCTCCATTTTGTCCCATTAGAATCCATTCGAGGGACGTACGTTAGACTTCTTCGCCGATAACGCAATTACCTCCCTGTGCGCAAAATCTTTTTTTCATAAATCCACGAGTAAGAATAGCCTTCCCATCAACCGCCCGGCTCCGTCATATCCCAAAGCCTCTGAAGCTTTTCTCGACTCAGTAAAAGATAGTCGTCATCATCCCCGAAGACCTCGATAGTGATGGCGCCATCATATCCGACATTCTTGAGCGCGCGCACTATTTTGACCCATTTTATATTGCCAACTCCCAACGGCAGATGCATGTCGTCGTGCCCTCCGCGGTTGTCCGATACGTGCACATGCGCCAACCGGTGACCAAAATTGGCGAGGAGTTCCTCGCTATAGTTGTGAGGCGTGTCGAGGTTCGCGTGGCCTACATCCAGCAGCAATTTCGCATCAGGCACCGCTTCGAGAATGGGCTTTAACAACGAAACTCTGCTGAATCCGGGCATATTCTCAAGCATAATGGTTATTCCAAAGGTTTTTGCAGTCTCCACCAGGCTCGCCAAAGCCTCGATGTTGGCAGCAATCGCCCAATCCTCATCATGCAACGGCGCTTTCATACATGGGTGCATATTCATTTTCGTCACACCCAACTCATGGAACATCCGCACACATCTGCCGAGTTCTTTAAGAGCCAGTTGCCTGAATTCAGGAAATGGCGACGCCACCGGTAAATACCAAGCCGTATGCCCGACCGCGCTCAGATTATTGCGCTCAAGCGCCTGAGCAATTCGTTTGATGTCCACCGTTGCCGAGTAGGTTTGCTCGGGTTCCATTGTAAGATCGATAAAGCTAAATCCAAGGTCAGCAATAAGCTCTATCTCCTCAACAATATCCACCATTGGATTATTCATCGCACCAAGTTGCATATCTATCCGCCCTTTGATGTATCCATGGGTCCAATAGCCGCTCACGCCCTTCGGCGAGCGGCGGCGGATTGTCCCAATAGTCTTTCCGACGTCGGGCAATTTCTTCACGAATATGACGCGGGATGCAATTGACCGATTGCGGATTTTGCCAATCGAACACATCCACCAATCCCGCCAGCAGAAGCCAATGCTCTCCGAGCATATCCAGTAAGCGGTCCCAGTTGATATTATCGCACTGGTTCTTGATCAACCGCATCACATCGGGCCAATCGCATCGGTGGCGATTGATCACGAATGCCTTTATCCAGACCACCTCTTCCGGCGGCAACACCTTAGCATCTATTCCCAGGAATCTGCAATCAGGCGCGCGTTCGAGCCAATCCAACGATACATAGTTCGCCAGATTAGCGAACCGCCATATCACATCGACAATAATCGACTCGCGCCCCGCATGGTAAATCCATTCGCTGTCACCGACAGCCTGCTCCCCCAGGTCGTGGAATCCAGCCCTGGCAAGAGCGTCCATTGCAAGGTCCAGGTCTTCATGAACCACGTAGACATCAACATCATGAGTGTTCCGCCACCAATTGGTGTAGTAATATACAGCCAGCGCGCCGCCAAGCATATAATTTACGCCGGCATCGCGCAGCGCCGTGAGCGCTTTAATATATAGGGCTTCGTTTTCGATGCTGAGACGCTTCTCCATTATGAAGAAGTGATACCCTGCCGCAGAAAGGGGGAAACGGGGGAGGGAGGTGTTAGGGAGTTATGAATTTTGAATGCTGAATTATGAATGAAGGGAAGGGACTGTCCTGCGGGCGCCGTGATCGTGTCCTGTCACGCACGATGGCCCAACACCCAACACCCAACACCCAACACCCAACATCTAAAACCTAAGACCTAAGGCCTGCCCATTCTCCGCAATCAGCTCGCGGGCGGCGGGGACTTTATCCCAGACGTTCCAAAGCAGCACACCGCGCACCTTGCCATCTTGCATGTAATAGACCACGCCCTCTTTGAACGGCTCTTTCCAGTCTTCTATAGCCTCCAGCTTTGAGCTCACCTGCCCCACAGCCTCATAGCCAAGGTCGAAAAGGTCTGAATAGAAATATGGCAAGTGATGGTAAGGTTGCCCAGCGCCCGCCATGGCCATTCCCGCATAGTTGCCCATTGTCAAAGCGTTGTCTTCATGTTCAACGCGCATGTGCGTAGAAAGGCTAAAGTTATAGAAATCCGCAACATCTCCGCACGCGAAAATATCCGGGTGGCTTGTCTGGCAGAGATCATTCACATGGATGCCATTGGTCACTTTCAAACCTGCCGCTTGGGCTAAGGCGAGGTTTGGTGTGATGCCCAGCCCCGCGATGATACCATCCGCGATTAGTTCCTGACCTGTGCTTAGAATGGCCGTTTTTTTGCCGTTAGAAGTCCCTACACTTGCCACGGTAGCCTCGGTAATAACATCAACGCCGCGCTCGCGGTAGTAGCCGTTAAGAAAAGCTCCCAGATCGGGCGGGTAAATATTGGCTCCGATGTAAGCTTCAGGAAAAACTAAGGTGACTTTCTTGTCATTCATAGCGAGCGCTGCAGCTATTTCTGAACCTATGAAACCGCCGCCAATAACAATAAAGCTCTCACCCGTATCCGCCAGGGCGCGCAGTTTTTTGTAGTCTGCATAAGTACGGAAATAGATCACATCATCGCCGGCATCGAATGGAAACCGTCGGGGAGAGCCTCCGGTGGCAAGAAGAAGCTTTTCGAATGTGTGTTGCGCGGCTTTGTCATCTATCACGCTATGCGCGTCCGCATTCAGCAAAACGGCAGTTCTTCCATAATGCGCGTCGACATTCGCTTCCTCAATTTTAAGCCAGATGCTATCCTCCGGTTTGCCTGTCCAGAGGCCTTTTGTGAGCAGCGGTCTTTTGTAGGGTGGGTTTATATCGTTGCCAATCAAACCTATCGAACCATCAGCGTCTATCTGCCTTATGCCCCTGGCTGCGGCAGCGGCGCTCATACCGCCGCCTATTATCAAGTATTTGTAATCTGCCATAGCTCCCTCCAACCGGTCTCTAATGCTGAGCTATTATACCCACAAATGGAGGGAATTGAAAAGTTGGTTTTTTGGGTGGCGATATTTTATCACCACCCATTCTACCCCTCGCTTAATCAGGCGCGTCTTCTTTTCAGAATTCCAAAAAACGATATCAGGCCGACCGCAAACGAAGCCAATCCGGTAGGTTCGGGGACAGCGCTCGCATTGAGCACAACCCCGCTATCTGATGGGCATTCGCCAGGATCGTCGATATTGTTGAACATTGCAGTCCAGTTCTGAAACTCGGGTTTCTTAGAGAACTCTATGGCAAAATCAGTCACAGACTGACCTGCCATGAGTCCATCGTCCTTGCTTGCCCAAGTCACGAAATTTGGAACGGTTGGGTCTACATACCATCCTGCCACATTCGGAGCTTCTATTATTTGTGTCAGCTCGTCCACCTCTAACTGCACGAGGATCACGGTATATACATTGCTCTCGCTTGTATTTATAAGCGTGTAGTTCCATAGGTTCGTGCCATTTACCTGATTACCAATAAACATCGCGCTGTATGGCTGAATACCTGTCTGGCACGAGGCCATTTTTGAGACACATGCGGTTGCGCTGAGAACCGCGATGGCTGTTAGTAGTATGCGCATTTAATTTCTGCCTCCTTGCTTGCTGTATTGGGAATTTGTTCTGCAATGCTAGCCCATCAATAAGTTATCTCATCTGTCACACTTTCGTTGCCACTTGACCAGTAGGTGCAAGATACGTGCCAGTTTCCGCCTGAGATAAGGCCATTGAGCGTGCTAAATTATGCAATATTTTTGCACAGTAGAGGTGTAGCCCTGCTGTAACAAATAATTCAAATGTTGGGTTTCCATGGCGGGCAAGCGGGTATAACTCTGTTACAGAAAGCAAGCAAGCTAGCTAATAGTAATAGCTCACAAATAGTGCGTACAATGTCATGCTGAACTTGATTGCGCATCAATTTATCGAAGTGCAGACCCTGAAACAAGTTCAGGGTGACAATAATCCTCACCAAGAGTGAGCCTATACCCTAAGCTTTAGCAGAATATTCAGGAGGGCTATCTTTATGATGAAAATGTGTGCAAGCGCCCGTCGGGCAGCGATGCTGATTGTCGGGCTTTTAATCATGGGGTGCGAGGTGTTGGCGGCTACAGTTGGGCCTCAGATCGCAATCAACCCAACGTTTGGCTCGGCTATCGGATCTCAAGAATATATATCGTTAGCAGCAAGCCCTACCGGCTATTTTGCCGTTTGGCAGGATACCCGAGGAACCAACGGCGCCGATATCTACGGATGCAGAATAAGCCTGACCGGCCAGATTATGGACCTCGCCGGAATTCCGATATGTACATACGCCAGTGATCAGGTCACGCCAGCCGTGGCATGGGACGGTCAAAAGTATATGGTCGTTTGGGGGGACAGGCGCGGGCCTCTGCAGCATATATATGCCTGCAGAGTTACAACCGCCGGTGAAGTTTTGGAACCGCAAGGCATATTGGTTTCCGGCGCTACAGGAGGCCAAACCTATCCGCGCCTAGCAGGCGACGGCGCGGGCGCTCTGGTGGTATGGCAAGATTCTCGCGGAGCATCACCGGATATCTATGGCTGCAAAGTAGGCGCGGATGGATCTGTCGGCAAGGCCTACGGCATCGCTACACGCGCAGACAATGAAGAGATGCCGGATGTGGCATATAACGGCTCAACCCACTTGGTGGTATGGCGCGATTACCGAAATATGGTGTCCACCGATACGGACATTTACGGCGTGCGTGTTTCGAAGAGCGGTGTTCGCACAGGCTCGGATATTTTGATATCCAATGCCACAGACGGCGTAACCGGCGCAGCAAGGAAACAGCATATCCCCAGGATATGCGCGTTCGGGAGTTCGTGGGCAGTGACTTGGGAAGACTTCAGGAACGATTCACTGCACCCCGACATTTATGCTGCAAGAGTCAGCTCAACTGGAAGCGTCCAAGATAAGGGTGGAATAGCGCTCTGCAAGGTGACCGGCGACCAGGAATCACCGTCCATCGGTTATAACGGCAGCAAAATACTTGTCTGCTGGCGCAATGGCTCTGATCGACGTATCAAAGGGGCCCGTCTTACCACAAATGGCGGCATTTTGGATACAAATGGGATATACATATCCGCAGGCGCAGCAAACGCAACCGGAAACGCGGTCTCAGGCGCCAATAACAGCTTCGTTGTCTGTTGGAGCACGCTAAATGCAACTTCAGCAGATGCAATGCTCAGCCCCGTCACGGATGCCGGCGTGGCGCAAAATACAAACGGAACGCTTATTTCTTCTGCAATCGATAGCCAGCAAGATTATGCTGTGATAGATAACGGCACAGAGTATGCGGTTGTATGGTCGCAGATAGTGAATAGCAGCCAGGATATTATGGGCGCGCGGGTCTCCAAATCCGGACAGGTTTTGACGGCTTCCCCCATAAATCTCACAAGCGGCATATCAGGGAACCAAACTCAGCCGGCAATAGCCTGGAACGGATCCAAATATCTACTAACATGGCGCGGCAGCGAAGCATATATTACCACTGATTTGGACATTCGCGGGCGATTTCTTGATGCCAACATGATGCCGATAGGAACCACGCCGATAGTAATATCTGCGGCTTCAGAGGAACAATCCAGACCTACGGTCGCCTCGAACAAGACTAACTTCCTGGTGGTTTGGCAAGACAGCCGAAATGCCCTGTCGCCGAATTACTACAATGATCTCTATGGCGCTATGGTGAGCTCCACAGGCACAGTCACCCAAATTACCACGGCAATCTCGATGGCGGTCGGGAATCAGAACTTGCCGAAAGCAGCGACCGATGGCGCCAATTATATGGTTGTCTGGGAAGATTACCGAGGGGCAACCCCGGTCATCCGCGGGACAAGGATTACGTCTGCCGGGTCGGTGCAAGATGCAAGCGGCATAGCATTCCCCACGACAACATCCAGCCAGAACGCCCCCAATTTATGCTATGGGAACGGCAGTTATTTCGTGATTTGGTCTGAATCCACCAAGATCTCAGCTTGCCGACTCAGCACAGCCGGTGTCCTGATAGATTCTATGGGCATAGCCATAAACACCATAAGCAAGACCAGGCAATCTCCGAGCGCTTGCTGGGATGGTCAAAAGTATCAGCTGGTTTGGGAAGATTATGGCTCGAGCGCTGCCACGAACGGCGATATTTATATAACTACAGTGAGCTCAGCCGGAGTTGTCACGAGTTATCCGGAGACGGCGCTGGTTTCGGATGTGGCGCCGCAGCTCAGGCCATTCTTGTTCATGTCAGGCGGTTTTGGAGCGCTTTTCTTCGTGGATTATGTCAATTACTCCAATTCAGTAATGTGCACTACGTTAGAGGACAGAGGGATTCAGGAAGTGGCCTCGATTGCGGCGGCGAAAGAGCTTGCCGCAGGCAGTTTGATCGTGCTGTCAGACAAAGTGGTCAGCGCGGTATTCCCCGGCTACTTCTATATGCAAGAGCTCAATAGAGCCAGCGGCATAAAGGTTGTATCGAGTGCTGGCACGGCAGTCGGAAACCTGGAGGATGTGATCGGCACAGTCTCTATAGTAGATGGAGAACGCCAAATCAATGCTGGCGAAGCAATAGCGATGGGCACTGCCGGATATGCCCTCAAGCCGTTGGGAATCCGAGGAGATTGGCTGGGAGGAGGCGCTCTAAATGCGCAAACTCCGGGTATAACAGGCGCGCGAGGGGTAAATAACATCGGATTACTCGTGAAGACCTGGGGCAAGGTGATATCTCAGGGAAGCGGATATTTCTATATAGAGAGCAAACCAACCATCGCAATCAGGGTCAAGTCTGGTTCGCTCACACAACCGGCCATCGGCGCAATCGTTACCGTTACCGGCATCAGCACCTGTGAGTTGGTTTCAGGTGCGCTATACAGAGCGATTCTTCCGAGGGTGCAGGGGGATATCAAGGTATTGAAATAGCAATATGGGCCGAACTTAACGCCCGGAGGCTACTAACTTAGGATTACGCGCATGTAGTTCTTCTGTCTAATAAAAAAATAATAAACTGGTATTACTAACAGGGTTGACAAATAGTTATTTTGTGGTATACTGGATTATTAGCTCAAGTGTTTCGTGGCTTCACGATAAATAGTAGTATTGGTAAAGGAAAGGGGGCGATGGAGATGTCACTTGCAGATTCAGCGATGACCAGAGAGATTCTTAGGGATATATCGAAACGGCCGCTTGATATAAGCGACCTCAATGTCAGCGTGATGCACGGGGTAATTTACCTTCGTGGTAAGATCGATAAGATTCGAGGTTACTACGATGATATCGACCTCCACAGCGAAATGAACGTGCTTACAAAGCTTCTCAGGCAGAAGCAGGGCATCCGTGACGTTGTGTGCGAAGTGGATTATGGCGGTTTGTCTATAACAGAGCGAGTACGTCACCCAAAGACACGCCACTCTATATATAGATAATTTAGAATATTGAATAGGAAGGTAAGAGAGCCCGCAGCCTTAGCTTGTTGGAGAGCATATAGCTGTGGGTTTTTCTTGTGCCTGAATGGATTCGCTCATTTGTTCGGGCGGATTTGCAATCCGGCCCGCAGTGAAAAACAAAGCATATCGACGGCAAAAGCTCCCTTCCCTTCTAACACCTAAAACCCAAAACCTAACACCTATCTACGCCTTCGGGTTGATGTCTATCGTTTTTTCGTTGCGGTAGGTCACGAGTCCAGGCGCTGATCCGCGGGGTTTGCGGACAAATTTCTTGAAAGTGTGGTCTATCGGGACTAATGACGAGTGCTTGGCGTCTGAGTTTTGCGCTGCGATTTTCGATGCCTGCATTAAGACCGGCCTCGGCACCTCGCCGGAGTGGCCTGCGGTTCTGATTACTACATGCGCGCCCGTGGTCTGGCGGGCGTGCAGCCATACATCGTTGGGTTTGGCTACGCGCTGGGTGAGGTAGTCGTTGGCCTTGGCGCTTTCTCCGTAGAGTATTTCCCAACCCTCGGGGGTGAGGTAGCGTCGAACGCGCTCTCCGCCGAATTCGGATTCTTGCTTTTCACCGTGGACAACCTCCTGGCGCAGCAGGTCCTGCTCCGTAAGTGATCTGCGAAGGTCCTTAAGGGCATCTACGGTGCGGGCGCCTTCGGCGTCTTTGGATGCTTTTTCCAGCAAATCGAGCTCACGGGCGACGTTTGCCTTTCGCTGGGAAGCCATTGAGGCGGCATCGCGCGCTTTTTGGAAGCGTTTGAAGTAGCGCTCGGCGTTTTTCTGGGGCGTGAGCTTTTCATCCAGTTCAATAGTAGTCTCGGCCAGTTCGGGGTCGAAATAATTCACCAGAGTAATGGATTTTGCGCCGGTCTCGAATGCTTGCAAATTTGCAAGGAGCAGTTCGCCGGTTTGGCGATATCGCTCGGCATTTTTGGACTCAGCGATGGTTCGCTCGATGGATTTTATTACCTGCTTGCGGGCAGTATGCGCGCGGCGGATGGCTGTCAGGGTCTGCGTGCGCTCGGATTCGATCAGGTCTCGGGTGACAACCGTGCGGAAGAGGATATCCAGCGCCTCGTTTATGGACGCGCGCGGGTGCTGACGGTCGGCAGGGAACTGCACGGAAGGCATAGGATAGACCACGAGGCTTTTGCCGCGCTCGTCGGTGATAAGCACCGGCACAAACTGGCCTTCGCGCACCATCTCACCGAGTTGCAGCAGCTCTTCCTGCATGCTTTCGCGAGGAACGGCGCCGTCATCTTGGGCTCGGGCTATGATCTCATCTGCCAGGAATGGGCCGATGCCGCTGAAAGCGCTCATTAGCCAGCCGCGCACGGTATCAGTATCAGGCCGCTCGCTGAAACTGGAGGGCCAGACGCGGCTGATAGCAGACAAGCTCAAAGTGCGGGGGTCTATCTTGGGCTCGCCAGGCGGGATGACGTAGTCTCTACCGGGAAGCACCTGCCTGTAGCGGCTGATAGATGAGCCGACATGCTTCACCGCGCCGAGTATTTTGTTCGTTGAGTCTGTGAGAATTAAGTTTGAGTGTTTGCCCATCAGCTCAAGAATGAGTGTTAAGCGGGTGTGGTCGGGATACTCGAAATTGAGCTTCATGACGCGATCCATGCCAACCTGCTCAATGCCCGTCAGATATCCCCCCTGCAAATGTTTGCGCATGAGCATGCAGAAGTTTGGCGGCTCCGGCGGAACTGGATCGAGCGACGCGGTGAGGTAAACACGCGAGAACTTGGCATCCACCGAAAAGAACAGCATATAGGTGTGACCGGGGCCTCGGATTTCCATTGTTATATCCGTGTCATTATGCTGGCGGATTTTTTGGACCTTGCCGCCCACCAATCTGTGTTGCAACTCGGCGATTACCGCCGCAAGCGTGAAGCCGTCATAAGTCATGATATTAATAGTATAGCAGAAGTAGGGGACAGGTTGTAGGAAACAGGTTTCAAAGACCGATCGTCCGGCAAATCTGTTGCCCTGATCGTCCGGCAAATCTGTTGCCGGACGCTGTGTGGCGGATATCCGATCCGCAAGACCACGCCCCGGAACAGATTTCCGGGGCGATCTACAAGATTTTCGGGGCGATCTACAAGATTTCCGGGGCGATCTACAATTACAACTCCTCAGAACCTGTAGCCCAGTTGAACGCCCGCGAATCCGTCTCTGCTGGGGTCGCTGCTGGCTATGAAATTGGCCTGCACGAAGAATTCGTTGGTAAAGTCTATTCCTAATTTGCCTGTCCAGCCGAAGTTGCCACCATTATTGAGTCCCAACTCGGGAATTTCGTCTGAAGTTGCCAATATTCCTGCACCCAGCGTGGTGAAAAGCCGCCAGCCTGATGCCGCCCCATAGATTTTGAGATTGAGAAGTAGCGGAAAGAGGCTTACCGAATCTCCGTCGGCCTTCTCGTAGTTAATCCATTCTGCCGAGAGCCCGATGGCGCTGTTATCGCCAAATGTTTCACCAGCCGGCCCAAACCACGCAATACCGACCAAAGGACGGGCGGTATTGTTTGGCAAATTACTGTTGATAGCAAACATCACTCCCGCTGTGAACGAATATCCTGTGCCGGTATCTTCGGGGACAATAATATCTTCCGCCCACAAGCATATTGGCGTAAACACAAGCGCCGCGATCAATGTATAGAATAGCCACCCTTTCATTTTCTTTGCTCCTTTCAATTCGGGCAGGCCGATAACCATCGGCCCGAAACCTTGCCTGCTGACACTTGGTTATTACCGTTCAAGGAGGGAATGAAACGTGTGGGCGGGGGCATTATAAGTTGTGAATATCGATTTGGGCGTCATAATCCGGCCACGTGTGCACTCCGATCACCAGCGGCCAGTGTTTGCCTTCGTGAAATCTGCTTAGCCCCAAGGCAACAAAAATGCGATTTGCTCCCAGGCGATCCTGGATATCAGATGTTTGCAGAACGAGGCATTCGCTGGAGCCAAGGAGCTGCCTTCCGAGGGCTCGCCATTTGATATCCGTAACAGGCAGCGGCCGCTCTCCCATTTCGGGAATTTTCAGCCTTGCATCATATTTGCCAGAATAGCTGTCTTGCACAAACTGCGCCTCGATTGATGAGGGCTCTATCAACGCAAGCGATCTCTGCACCTGGAGAATTTGCTCCGCCGCATCAGGCTTGGAATGCTGTTCCAGGAACCATAATCTCTGATCCAGCCTGCCGGTAAGCTCCGGCCTTGTGTGAACGAAATCGCAAGTCCAATCTTCAATGTGAGGTGGTTTCGGACGCGGTTGGATAAGCCCGAATTTGACTATATCAAACGGGCGTATCAAGCTCCTGTCGCGATAGGTAAGGTCCCCGATCAGCACCGTGCCGAATTCTTTGACGGGCCGCACCCATTTTTCCGTAATCATGCTAATCCCACCGGTACACACCCCACTCAGCATCTTTGTCACCGCAAGCACAACAATCGGTTCAGATTCCAAGGTGAACCACCTCCGAGCATTGAATGCTATCGCAGAACTTCTCGGCGAGAAGGCGGCGGTGGCAGCAGTCGGATGTAGGTTCGGCGCATAGCAAGCAAGGCGCTTTCCAACCGCCGGATTGGATGGCGTCTCGCAGAATATCGACCATCCCGCGTTCTTTGGCAAGCTCGAGATAGCGATCTTGATATAGGGCCCAGTCTTTGGATGATTTGTATTCGGTCAAAATCTCTTCGGAGGGCGCGAGATCGGGGATATGTATGTAATCGATGGCAAAGCCTTTTTTAAGAAGGAACGCAAGGTCGTTCTTTTTAGAAAAACCGGCGAGCTGGGAGGTGTTGTTGAGGCGAATATCTATCACGCAATCGACACCAGCGCCGCGAAGCAAACCGATAAAATCTTCCAGGCTCTTCTTTGTGTAACCGATTGTATAAATGACCATTTTACGACCTCTTGTTCGAAATCAAAAGAGACCTTGCTGAGCCACTGCCTGGATGGTTCCGTCTGGTTGGATATGGCGCACTTCAACGCCCCAACTTCGTAATACTTGAGCGATTATCCGCTCGCGGTGGCAGCTCATCGGGTCGCCTTCGCTGCACATAAGAACAACACACTTGCTTTTCGCCAGTTCAACAATAGCTTTGAGCTCGTCTTGAAATGATTGCGCGGCGGCGAGTTTGTCATAGTCGGTGATTCCGGCTGAAGTTTGGAGCGCAGGGTCCTTGGGCTTGCCACCGATAGATGAACCGGAATAACGATATTCCAGACCCGCATTGGTCACATTATGCTGAAAATCGTTCTTGTTGAATTGGGGAGCATAACGGCTGTATGGGTCGCTGCGAATATCCACCAGCGCCTGAACGCCGTGCGCCCGGAGGATTTCTAGAAACGCAAGGATGTCGAGATTGCTATGTCCTATGGTGAGGATTTGTGTCATGTGTTCATCCCATCCGCCTTATTGAGATATTTTACATCTTATTAAGGCATGCCGCAAGAGGAATTGCGAGCGGGGTCTGTGCAACTTGTTGACGTTTGGGCATCGACTCACGCGCGTTATTGTGTTATTCTATTCGGTTTTTCGGGAAACTTGTTGGTGATCGTCCGGGATGCACGCGTTCGTCTGCGGATTAGATATCCGGGAACGGCGTCCGGCAACAGATTTGCCGGACGATCAAGAACGGTGTCCGGCAACAGATTTGCCGAACGATCAAGAACGGCATCCGGCAACAGATTTGCCGGACGATCAGGAACGGCGTCCGGCAACAGATTTGCCGGACGATCAGGAACGGCATCCGGCAACAGATTTGCCGAACGATCAAGAATGGCGTCCGGCAACAGATTTGCCGGACGATCAAGAACGGCATCCGGCAACAGATTTGCCGGACGATCAAAGATCATCATGCCTATCAGACCATCAACCCTACCTCGCGCTCAGCCTGATTACGTTCCATGAGAGCTTCGGCAGAACGGCGGTTAGTTTGCCGTCTGTTATTTTGGCGCTGCCGTTGGTGTGCGGGGCTACCGTGTTTGGATTTTCGATAGTGTTAATGGCCTTGATGTCTGCATTCTCAAGGACTATGTGCTCGACCACTTTGTAGTCCGGGAACTGTCTGAAATCGGCTTCCATCGGGAGGCCGGAATCCTGGCTGCGGTTCACGGCGAAGAGAGTTAGGGCGCCTTTTTCTTCATCCATGGTCGCGACTGTCTCGATTAGCGAAACATCACCGAACTTTTCGCTCTTGTAGGTCGGGCATTTGACCTGCACATTCATTGCGGCGCCACGGCCGAAGTTGGATGCGTGCAGGAATGGGTAGAAGATGGTCTGCTTCCATGCTGGCCCGCCGGTTTTGGTCATGATCGGGGCGATGACGTTCACAAGCTGAGCGAGGCAGGCTACCTTAACACGGTCTGCATGCTTCAGGAGCGTGATAATGAGCGTGCCGATTACCAGCGCATCCTCAAAGTTGTAATGATCTTCAAGCTGCGGCGGAGCTATTCCCCAGGGCTCGATCTTGGTGTCGGCTTCGTTGGAATGGAACCAGACATTCCACTCGTCAAACGAAAGATTAACCTGCTTCTTTCCGCGCTTTTTGGCCTGCACATAATCTACCGCGCTGATGGTGCCGCGAATATACTCGTCAATACCAAGTGATTCGGCTAAATACTCGGAGAGGTTGTTGCCCGGGTTGCCGACGTAGGTGTGCATTGAAATATAGTCCGCATTGGGGTAGATGTGGTCCAAAACGATGGTTTCCCACTCCGGCCAGGTCTTCATCCACGTGCCTGAGCTGCCGCTTGCGACCAGCTCGATGGTGGGATCGATCATCTTCATAACCCTGGCGGTTTCGCAGGCGAGGCGGCCGTATTCCTCGGCGGTTTTGTGGCCAATCTGCCAGTGACCGTCCATTTCGTTGCCGAGGCACCAAAGCTTGAAATTGTGAGGCTCTTTATAGCCGTGCTTGATGCGGAGGTCTGAATATTTGCTTCCCGATGGGTGATTGCAATATTCCAGAAGGTTGCGGGCGGCTTCGATGCCTCGGGTACCGAGGTTGACAGCCATCATAACCTCTGAATTGGCGCGCTTCGCCCACTCGGCGAATTCGTTTGTGCCTATCCAGTTGGGCTCGATGGTTTTCCACGCGAGTTCGAGCCTGCGCGGGCGATCTTCAAGCGGGCCCACGCCGTCTTCCCAATCGTAACCCGAAAGGAAGTTGCCGCCCGGGTAGCGAACCATCGGCACATTGAGTTCCTTGACCAGGTCTAAAACGTCCCGGCGGAAGCCCATATCGTCGGCAGTCGGGTGATCTTTCTCGTAAATGCCGCCATAAACGGCCCTGCCCAGGTGCTCAATGAACGAACCATAAATCCTGGGGTCAATATCACCGATTCTAAAATCTTTATCCAGAATCAATGAAGCTTTCATTTCGTTGGACATCGCATCCTCCTGCGTGTGTTTCAATGGATACATGCTACAGGAGTCAACAGTAGACAGTCAACAGTCCGAATTCACAATGCGCCGAATTGGAGAAGGAAAGTTGGCTGTGGAAGAAGTAGAAGTAAATGTTGGGAATATATGGTTGTCGGCGGGGGCGTCCGAGATTGCAAATCTCGACGAACATAGAGGAGACAAATAATGGCTAAAGAACTTTCTCGACCAGCGCGGATTGGTATTGTTGGCGCTGGGAATATTTCCAGGCTTCATCTTGAGGGGCTGGCGGAACATGCTGAGCGCGCGGTTTGCGCGGCGCTGTGTGACCCGAACATCGAAAACCTCGATAAGACCGGCGATGAGTTCGGGATTAAGGCGCGGTTCACCAGTATGCCGGAGTTCATCGCGAGCGGGATGGATGCCGTGATTGTGTGCACCCCCACTCAGCTTCGCCTTGAAGTCCTTGAGCCGCTTATGCAGGTGGGCATTCCAATTCTGTGCGAAAAACCATTGGCTGAAACCTATTCTGAGGCGAAAGCTATTGCTGATGCTGCGAACAAGTATGGCGTGCCGGTGGCGGTTAATCAGAACTTCAGACGGCATTTCACATTCGCCATGGGCCGCGATCTCCTTGCGAAAAACGATTTTAGCAAGCCTCTTCATATAGTGCAAAAGGCTATGGGCTTGCGGCAGGATGCTGGCTGGAGGTTGGATAGAAAGCGCTATGCAATGTCTGTGATGTCCATTCACTGGTTCGATGGCTATCGTTTCCTATTGGATGATGAGCCGATATCGATCTATGTGAAAGGCGTCAATTCCCCCGCCACACCCGGCGGCGAGGACACCGCGGTTTCATTGATCATGGAGTTTACCAAGGGGACTATAGTTTGCCTTTCGGAAAGCTTCTCCAGCTTCACAGGCAATTGGGACGGCGCTCTCTTCTGCGACTGCGAGCGCGGCGGCCTGATCATGGGCTACAAGCAGATCGAGACGGTCGATGCCCAGAGGCAAAAACAGAGCTTTGATAACCCGCACAACAAGGCCCAGGCGACGTATGTTGTGCTGGACGATTTACTGAACGCGGTCGAAGAAGGCCGCCAGCCTGAGACAGCCGTCCAGGATAACGTCAATAGTTTGCGCATCATGGAAGCCGCGTATCGGTCGTTTGCAGAAAACCGCGTGGTCAAAATTGAGGAGATAAAATGAAACTGGCATTTTCGAAACCAACTGCTAACGCCGACGAAACCAGGGAGCTAATTACCACTTTTCGAGATTATGGCTATGAAGGGCTTCAGCTCAAACCCGGCCAATATTCGCCTTATTTCGACCAACCGGAAAAGTTCATTGAAGATTGGGGCGCTTATCCCAATGCAGGATCGGGGATGATTGCCTGGTGTGCGCTGGATGATGATGGGCAAGCGCTGCTTCACAAGACAATTGAGCTCGGTTCAAAGATCGGCACGGAAGTTATAGTTTATTGCCACAATGCCACGCGTGAGGGTCTCACTCCCGATATTCTGCGCAAATACGCGAAGCAATGTTCGGAATTCGGCAAAAAAGCGAAAGACAAGGGCCTGCGAATATCGATTCATAACCACCACAACCTGCCCGTGATGCTGCCAGAGGATACACGGATTTTCTTTGACGCAGTGGAAGATAACGCCGTCGGGCTGACCGTCGATACCGCGCACCTGGTGAAATCCGGCGTGCTGGATGTGGCAGGCTATATTCGCCGGTTTGCAGGCGTGATCGATAATTTCCATATAAAGGACATCATAAACAACCAGTTCGCGGTCCTTGGCACAGGCGAAATAGACTTCATCCCCGTGTTCGCCGCTGTTCGCGAGATAGGCTACGATGGCTGGGTGTCCGCAGACGAAGAAAGCGGCGCAGGCCTGAAAGAAGGGCTTGATGGTTGCTGGAACGTTTTGCGGCAGCTGGTTGCCTGATCGGGATTAAATCGCGAAATGGCGAAATTAGCGAAAACGCGAAAGTGCTGATCGCCCTGGAAATCTGTTCCAGGGCGCAGATATTACGGAAATCCATTCCGCCAGTAAAGCCTTGGTGGAAGCATCGTCCCGATTTAATCGGGAGAAACGTGCGCAGGGGAACGGATTTCCCCTGCGATCTCGCGAAACGTGCACAAGGGAACGGATTTCCCCTGCGATCTCGGGACAGTTGATAAGAGAGCGCAAGTAAGGTATAGTATTGTCTGGTTATTAGAAGATTAAGAATCGGCTAATACGGCTTCTCGTGTTGCCTGTAATATGTGAAAGGGATAATCTGATATGAGTTCTATACAGACCGTGGACTATGTCGTCAAAGACATCAGTCTTGCCGAGTTCGGGCGCAAGGAGATCAATATTGCGGAGAAAGAGATGCCGGGCTTGATGGCGACCAGGGAGAAATACGGTCATTCGAAGCCGCTTGCCGGCGCGAGGATCATGGGTTCTCTGCACATGACCATCCAGACCGCTGTGTTGATTGAGACCCTGGTCGAGCTGGGCGCAGACGATCGCT
>JAPLCU010000195.1 GCA_026392045.1 Armatimonadota bacterium | reverse complement strand
CCTCCGCCGTGGCCCATTTCATCTATGCGCCTGCGAACCTCCGCGCGCACTTCATCCGGGGTAACGCCAGGGCGGTCGAGCACGAACTGGCTGTCTATTCCGCCGCAAAATGCTATGCGGTCGCCATATTTCTTCTTGAGCGCGGGCAGGTCGTTGCAGGGCTGGCAGGGGTTCCACATGTCCGCGCCCATTTCCACCATATCGCCGAATATGCTCTCAATCTTGCCGCAGGAATGCTGGTTGATGAGCATTCCACGCTCGTGAATGGTGTCATAAATGCGCTTAGTGGGCGGCGCAATTATCTCTCGCCATACGCTCGGAGGCATGAAAAGATTCTCCTGCGTGCCCCAGTCATCGCCCAACCAAATCATTTCGAGCGGCACAAGATCACGGAAGCGATTAAGAATCGATATTTTATAATCAGCAAGCGCATTTAGAAGCTCAATCATCAGTTCGGGCTCAGTGAGATATGCCATCAGCGCATTCTCCATACCCATCAATAGATATGATCGCTCGAAAAGGCCCATGTGCACGAATCCCATCAATAGATATTCGTTCGTGTCCACTTCGTTCGCTTTGGCAATGATCGGCCCCCAGTCGTAATCATCCACATTGGGAATCTTCACCTGCTCGCGCCATTTTGCCAGGTCGGTGATGATCTCGGAGCCGTGAGCAGGGAATGTGCCGCCCTCGGCCCTTTCTTCATACAACCAATGAACGCCGAACGGATCATAGCCTTCTGTGTAAGGGCGCTCGATAATCGGCGGCTCCAAAACGACCGTGTTTTCCATTCGATTGGGTATCCACTCCGGATTATCGCGTTTTATCGCGCGCAGAAGGTTCTCTTTTGGCTTCATGGATTTCGTTTCATCATAACTTCGGTATTTCAATTACTCCGTTCCCCTCAGCGCCGGATTGTCGCGGCAATCGCGATATGCCCTCATCATTGCTCTAATGTGAGATTCGGGCAGGTTGCCCGGTAAATTGTGAACACCCGCGAACATATATCCGCCGCCTGCGCTGAATGTCTCAATATTCTGCTTGACCTGGGCATAGACCTCTTCTTCAGGCGCATCTGGCGCAAAAAGCGTGGCATCAAAGACGCCGCCGTAGAAGATGATCCTGTCGCCCCATTTAGCCTTGAGATTCGCCGGGTTCATATCATCGGCAGAAATTTGAACAGGGTTGAGAATATCCACGCCGCACTCGATGAGGTCGTCCATGATATCTACAATCGACCCGCAGCAATGCAAGCTGACTTTCATGTTGCTGGTTTTGTGCCACTCGGTGAAAAGCCGTTTGTAATGAGGCTTGAAAATCATTCGCCAGAGATCCGGGCCGATGGAGACTCCGCGCTGGTCGCCGATGTCATCCGCGAGGCCCATCATCATGCAATATTTACCGATGGCCTGATCGAGTTGCTTTAGTTGCGCCAGAGCCGCGTCAACGGCCTTGCCGAGGAATTCGTGGCAGGCTTCGGGATTATCTACCATCATCATCCACCAAGAGGTCAGCCCGCCAGGCCGAAGCTGCAGGTCACGCACTATCTCACCGCAGGAGATGGCATAATTTGTGTTCTCAAAGAGAAACTTTGCATCTTGGGCAAGCTTTTTTAGCTGTTCTTCGGGCAGCTCATGAGGCGGATTGAAATCGTCCGGCGATGGCGTCTCGAAGTTGAAATACTCGCCTGCTTCGCTGCTCGGAACAGGATCGAAATAGAGTTCACCCGGAGGGCATTTTGAAGTTTCATCCCACCAATAGGTGCCGTCGGGGTCTTTTCGGAACTGCCAATCGTTGGCCACGTGAATGGTGGTGTCCCAGATATCGAGCGTTTTCCACTCGCTATCTGCCGTAGGCCCCCAGAAGCGCGACGGACACATTTTTGTTCCCAGCAGAATAATGTCGCCTTCCATCGCATCAATAACCGATGGCTCGAATATGGCATTGTTCATGAACGTGCACACGCGATTTTTAGGGTCCGACACGCCCAGCGCTTCCTTGAGGGTCTTGTAAGAAAGGTTGTGCAGACCGGCGGTCTCGCAGCCGCCCAGACCGTTTGGAATGCGGTCTACGGGTTCTCCGTTCAGAAACTTTGTGATTCGCTCGCGAGGGGTCATCATACTTGATTTCCTTCCAGAAACAGAACATGTTCGGGCGGATTTGCAATCCGGCCCGTGAAGAATATCAACTCAAAACTCAAAACTCAGAACTCCCTACCCCATTTCCTCATCCAGCCTGAATTGCATTGAATACATTTGCGAATAAACGCCATCCTGGTCTAACAGCGATTTGTGATCGCCGACCTCGGTTACTCGGCCATCTGCGAGTGTGATGATCTGGTTGGCATGCTTGATCGTCGATAGCCGGTGGGCGATGACGAATGTTGTTCGGCCTTCCATGAGACGATCCATGGCTCTGTGGATGAGAAATTCGCTTTCGGAGTCAACCGAGCTTGTCGCTTCGTCGAGAATAAGAATTCTGGGGTCGGCTAGGACAGCCCGCGCAATTGCAATCCTCTGCTTTTGACCGCCTGAGAGCTTGATTCCTCGCTCGCCGATTTCGGTATCATAGCCTTTCGGGCAAGATTCAATGAATTCATGCGCATTTGCCGTATTGGCAGCTTCGATGATTTCTTCATCGGTCGCGTCCAGCTTGCCGTATTTAATGTTGTCGCGCACGGTGCCGTTGAAAAGGAAAGTATCCTGTAAAACCATCGCGATTTGGCTTCTGAGCGATTTTTGGGTAACTCGCTTGATGTCAAATCCATCTATGAGCACGCGGCCTTCATTAGGGTCGTAGAAGCGTGGAATCAGGTTCACTATGCTCGTTTTACCCGCGCCGCTTCTGCCAACCAATGCCACAATCTGACCAGGTTCGGCATGGATGCTGATCTCTTTGAGCACTTCCTCGCCATCATCATACTTGAAAGTGACGCTCTCAAAATCAACACGCCCCTGCACCTTTGGCAGCTCGATTGCCTGTTCGTCATCGCGAATCAGGGGCTCTTCGTCGATAACTTCAAATATTCTCTCAGCCGCAGCAAGTGAACGTTGAATGGTATCGTTGATACGTGCCAGATTTCCCACCGGTTCATAGAGCATCCCCAGATATGAAGTGAATATGACCAGTGTTCCCATTGTCGCCTGGTCTTTTAGGATTAGTATGGGCCCTGTGACCCATATTGCGACTTGTCCTAATCGAACTAATAGCTCCACCGAGGGGAAAAATCTTGTCCAGATCGTCACCACCCTGACGCGTTCCTGGAAGTAGTTTTCAGCATTGGCAACAAAATTATCGTATTCATATTCTTCGCGGGCAAATGCCTTTACTATTCGCATTCCACTGATTTTCTCTTGAATATCAGCGTTTATATCTCCCAGCTTTTCGCGAACAGCCCGATGGATGCTTCTGATTTTTCTGGCGAACCTATATGCCAGGAAGAACATAATGGGTACGGGGATCAGCGCGACGATCATCAAGGCGGGAGACAACCAAAACATGATGGATATCATTGCGATGAGTTTCAGCACATCCGATATTACAGTGTCAGCAGCGTGGTTAACGAATTCTTCCACAACCTGTGTGTCACTTGAAACCCTCGACATAATTTCGCCTGTCTGCCGTGAGTCGAAATACGAAACCGAAAGCGTCTGCAGACGCGCATATATATCTTTTCGTAAATGCAAAATGATCTTTTCGCCCAAAATATGCATAACAAAGGCGCGCATCCACGACATTATCGTCTGCATCAGGAATAAAACCACCAGACCAAATGCATAGAGTTTCAGGAAGTTTATGCGATCATGAGTGGGCATGTCAAATTTACCATTTGGCACAACTTGATCAGTAATTGCACCAAAAAGCAATGGCGGCCCCAGACCCACTACCGCAAGAGCGATGTTTGATATAATTCCGATAGCAACATCGCCCTTATGAGGCCGCAGGTAATTTACAAGCCTTCTAAATACTGCTCTTTTATTTTTTGGTATATTTTTTGTATCCATAATCTCTGCTTTTATCGTATCACTCATGTATACCCATTGGCAATAGACAATCAGACACTTGGAACAAATAGCGCCGGGAGAGCGTCTAGTTTACATATCAATTATGCTTAAAATTGCATTTCACGTTACTTAATGTAACAGCTCACTCTTCGTGAGAATATACGTACAAACTAGCATCCTGAGCAATCCTGAGCAGCGTCGAAGGACGAAGGGCGCGGTCAAGTTTAGTTACATGTCACTTCGTAGCCGCATACTTCGTCCTTCGTCAGGCTCAGGAGGGCTCAGCATGCTCACATTGTACTCATCAAAAGTGAGCTCTTACTACTTAATGGATTTCTGGAGTTAACTAGCGCCGCCGTGGTATAATAAACAAAATATAGGATGAGAGGGTTTACTGGCGCTGATGTATATAGTTACGAGTTTCATAAGAGATTACAACACCGAAATTATTTTGGGGATGGCAGCCCTGAGTCTGATTTTGCTGATCTTCAATGTTTCGCTGTCAATCAAGCTATCCAGAGTGACCAAGCGTAGGAATGCCCGATTGGAGAATGGACAGGTCGGCGATCTAGTCGATAGCATTACCGGTCTATCAAACGCAGTTCAGGTCGTGCAGGACAAGATCAACGAAATCTCAATCAGGCAGGATGAGCAAGGCCGCACGTTGGATTTGTGCGTGAAGAGAGTTGGGCTGGTGAAGTTCGACGCATTTGAAGATGTTGGCGGCGAGCAGAGTTTTGCGGTTGCTTTCATGGATTCGCACGATAATGGCGTGATTCTCAGCAGCCTCTATGGCAGGCAGGACTCGCGCACATATATTAAGGGTATTACTAACGGTGCGGGCGAACGAGAGTTATCTGAGGACGAGCAGCGTGCGCTTAAAGCGGCGCGTGGTTCAGCCGTTTAACAAATAGATAACTTTCTGACGCGCAAGAGCGAGAGGGGCTACGTTGTTTTTCAACACATCCAAGCAGAAATCTGAACAAGGAAAGGTACTCACGCGTGCCGAAGAGCAGGCGCTGCTGCAGCGCTGCAAAGACGGTGAGAATGGAGCCTTTGACGAGCTTGTACACCGATACCAGAAGCGTGTGTTCAATTTCGCCTACGGTATAGCGGGCAACCCGGACGATGCCAATGATGTCGCACAGGAAGCCTTCGTTCGTGTGTTTAACTCCATTCAGACATTCCGCGGCGATGCCAATTTCACCACCTGGATTTATCGCATTGTAACCAATGTCTATCTCGATGACCGCAAGAAATCCAAGAACCATCGCCTGATCTCGCTCGATGAATATATTGACCTCGAAGAAAATTCCATTTCGCGCCAGATTGTTGATGAAAGCCCGCAGCCGGGTGAGATTGCTGAGAATAAAGAGCGAAGTCAGGTTGTGAGAAATGCCATAAACGCGCTTCCTGATTACCAGCGGATAATTGTTACGATGTATCATTTGCACGATCGCAGTTATGATGAAATCGCCGAGACCATGCATTTGCCAATAGGCACGGTTAAATCCAGGCTTAATCGCGCCAGGTTGGCTTTAGCAGAAATACTTAAGACTGAAACGGAACTTTTTGGGTAGATAAGCAGTCTAGGAAATGGAAGCATTAATAGGCATAGGAGTATATTGTGTAGGCAGGAAGCCGCGATTTATGATTTTGGCTTGTTTGGTATGCCAAATGTCATCGATAATGAGCCATCGGGCGCAAAGCGTTCGATATTGTGAAAAATTACCTCATGGGTTTGGCAGAACCTGGTCGGGTAACGGGAGATAGACTGAAATGAAATGTGCAAGAACTCAAGATTTGTTTTCCAGTCATTTGGAAAACGCAATGGAACCGCCTCTTCGCGCAGCGTTTGAGCAGCATTTGGCTGAGTGTCCTGAATGTAAGGCACGCTATGAGAAGTTCAATGTCGCAATTTTAATGATGGAGGAAATGCAGGAACTGGATGTGCCGGAAGGTTTCCATTCGGCTGTGATGGCTCGTGTGGAGCAGAGTAGGCGCGTTGTTCCTCAACCGGTCAGATGGTGGAGTTTGGATTGGCAGCGGGTGTTTACCGTGAGAGTGCCGGCCAGAGCATTGGCGATGGGTTTGTCGGCAGCGCTGCTTGTGGCGCTTCTTGTGCAGTTCACGCCGCTTCACTCCATTACTGCAAATCTTATCACACCGTCGAGGCAAACTGGTCAGGGTATTGGTCCAAACGACCCTGGCACAGAAAAACTACCGGTAAAGCATTGGGATGTCAACGGCTCAAGCATGTCTATAATTGTAGATGCTAGCGCAGTCAGCAGCGCTCAGAATATTTATTCGCTGCAGTTCAAATCCAAGAGCAGCGAAGCTATCAGGTTTTATGTCTTTCGGATGCCTGCGGATGCCAAATCAGCTGAGGCCGGCAATAGCCCGTTCTATTCGGGATATGTGGAGAGTAAGCAGGATGCGGTTGTTAGCGTTGATGCGGGAACGACTGTTCGCATAGATTGGAAGCAGGATGGCCGCGCATACAGAGAGTATGTATTTATGCCTTCGCAGCTCAGTAGTGTGGCAGCCAGTAAGAACCTGCCTGTGATCGATGCGAGCATATATGGCGCTTTGAAGCAGGTATCGGAGCTTTATGGTGTTGTGGTTATTGCGTCTGGCGATCTTAGTAAGAATGTATCGCTGGCGGCTGGCGCTTCGCAGAGACCCGAAGATGCGCTCTACGATATAGCCAGGGTAGCAGGCTTGAAGTGTGAAGGCGTTGCTCTCTCAATATATAAGGTGCAGCCAGGCATCTAAAGCCAAGTTGATACTCTAAGACAGATAAAGCGCGGTGTGGAAATCCACACCGCGCTTTTTGAGTTTATTTGTTGTACTTATTGTTAGACGATAATATCATCTCCGTCTCCGGTGTCGCGGATGCTGATTTCGCCTGCATCATCAAGCTGCCTGGCGACTGACGCTATACGTGTCTGAGCAGCTTCCACATCGCGCATTCTAACAGGCCCGCTGTTTTCCAGATCATCCTTGAATGTGTCTGCGGCGCGTTGAGACATATTCTTATAGAATATCTCTTTCTGTACGTCGGTAGCGCCTTTTAACGCTAAGCGTAGATCTTCTTGAGGTACATCTCGCAGGATCGCCTGAATCGCTCTGCTGTCAAGGAGCATTATATCTTCGAAGACGAACATGCCGGCCTTGATCTCGTTAGCGACCGCCTCGTTGACGTTGGTTAAGTATTCCAAGATATTTTTCTCCGTAGTTCGATCTACGTTGTTGAGTAATTGGATAACTGATTTCAAACCGCCAACTTTCGTAAATGCAGCGTTGTCGGATATCGATAGCTTTTGCAGAAGCATATCGGCAACATATTTCACAACCTCGGGATCGGTAGGCTGCATGTCTGTGAGTCTGAGCGCAATTTCACCTTGAGTTGGTATGGGCAATGATGAGATAACAGTAGCGCTTTGCTCAGGCGGCAGATGTCCCAATACGAGGGCTGCAACCTGAGGCCTTTCCGTGCTGACATATTGCGCAAGTTGACGCGCGGGCACGCTTCTGAGCCAGCGCAGCGCATTTCCACTTGCGCTGGTGTTTAGTCTGCCGAGCAGTTCAGTCGTTTTACTTTCCCCGACCACTTGCTCCAGAATCTTACGCGCGTATTCGATACCGCCTGCGGTTCCCGCTTCTGCCAGAGACTTGCTGCATTCTTGCATCACGAGCGTGCGTGACTCTGTGTCCAGACGGTCGATTTGGACGATCTCAGCCGTAAGGCGCTCAATCTCATCGGGGGTGAGTTCCTGCATAATGGAGGAAGTCATATCTGCGCCAAGGGCGACAAGAAGCATTGAAGCTCTTCGAGCCCCTGGAATGGTGTTCATTGAGTTTTGGGTGGCTTCAGACAAGTTGGATCACCTGATTGCTATTTGATTAGGCGACAGACGTCGCGGAATTATCCATTAACATAATCGGACGCAGCCCCACATAATATTAGCGCTATATTGGCGCTCCGGGGAATATGTGACCTTGAAGTTACGTAACTATCAGGTCTAATATGCCAATGTAGTTTTGCCATATTACGCCCATTTTTCAATACGATATCCGGGGGATTAAGAGGCAAGCCCATATTATTTATCAGATAGTTGCTTCGGCATCAGGATACCGAAGCAACTACATATAAAACAAATCGGCCTCCAGGTGACTGCCTGAAGGCCGATAACAAATCAATAATAATGCTTATAGCTACTGACCGCGGTTTCTGCCGCCGCCGCCAGTTCCGCCGCCGCCGCCCGGCTGGCGACCACCCATGCCTGGTATGTCCATGCCCTGCATCGCGGCGCGCATATCTTCGAAATACTTCTGGCGCGTTTCAGAAGGCATGTTAAACATAGTAGACATCTGGTCCTTAAGCACCTGCTGCCTTGCTTCAGGAGCCAGGCTCATGTAACCCGCCATTTCGTTCTGAAAAACTTTCTGTCTTTCTTCCGAAGACATTTTTGCCATTTCGACAGATTTGTTAAATGCCTCTTTGGTCATCTGCTCGACCTTTGCTTTGGGATCCTTGGTTTCGGCGGAAGCGGTCTTGTCAACGGGCTTTTCAGGGATATAAATCACATAGACAGTAACCCACGTATAATCCTCAGGCAGCTTCACAGCCGGAGCGTCATTGCTGGAGGGAACGCCCTTGGCAAACATCGATGTGCTCTTGCCGGCGCTGTCTTCCACAGATACAGCCAACATCGGAAAAGCGGCCAATGCCAAAATCGACGATTTAATCTGGTCGAGGCTAACTTTGTCATCAGTCTTTTTGGCAAACTGGACTTTTTTCCAGGTAGATTCGGTCGATGTAGACACCATGTCCAATATCTTTGGAAGCTCTAGCTCATTGAGCCCTAATGTGATCTTCTTCTCAATCTTAGGATCAACAATAATGCTCTGACCAGACTTCTCAGCAAGCAACTTACCAACCTCGCTGGCTGTCTGATCCTTAACGTTGATGGAAATCTTAGCAGGCTCTGCGGCTCCAACAGCCACGCTCAGCGCAATCAATAGCGCCATAGCAGACACAAACAATTTCATCTGAAATCCTCCTGATAATAGATTATATATATTACATATTTATTAGACGTAGTAAACCCCGAGCGGTTACCATGCGAAAATTAATTATCTGTGGCGTTGGCGGGAAGAGAGGATGTTTTGGGATTCGCGGTATTTGACTACCGTTCTTCGCGCTACATTGAACCCGCGCTCCTGCAGTATCTCGGCGATCTGCTGGTCGCTCAATGGGCTTTCTTTATCTTCAACTGCGATCAATTCACCGATCAAGTCCTTAACGGATGTAGAACTGTCAAAGAAGAAATCAAACGGCACCACTTCCTCGCTCGGAAGCTGAAGATATTTGTTAGCGGTTGCGCGGCTCACGGTGGATTCGTGCATCTTGAGCATTCGCGCGATCTTCGTGCGAGTCAGAGGCCTTGAGAACGACTTCGCGCCCGTCTCGATGTATCCCTGCTGGAACTCTACAATCGCTTTGGTGATCTGCTTGAGAGTCCTGCGGCGCTCATTTATGTATTTGATAAACATATCAGCCCGCTCGACGAACTCGGCGATATGCTTCTTGTCTTCAGCATTATACTTCTTTGAGCTGCCGTTCTTGATCTCCTCGGACATATTCCGGTAGCGAGCGTTAACGCTGAGAATATACTGATCATACCCGGCGATATCTATTTCATATCCGTTGGGCATTCTCCGCACAACCACATCCGGCCGTACCGAATTCCCTCTGCTATTGGAGTCACTCTGATACGGCGCTCGGAAGCTATTGCCTGGATAAGGGTTCAATTGCTTTTTGATATAATCGACGGCAAAGACCACGTCTCTGATGGTTGTCTTCAACCGCCGCGCAATCCTGCCGAGCTTACCGCCAAGCATATCCAACCAGAAATCATTCACCATAGCCAATGCCAACTGGTTGCCCTGATCTTCCTCGGCGAGTCTTTCAAGCTGGATCTTTATGCATTCGCGCAGATCACGAGCTCCGACACCAGGCGGATCGAATGTCTGAATCATAGCGAGAACTTCTTCGATCTCTTCCATGTCCCTGCCAAGTTCCATTGAAAATTCCTCAACAGAGCCTTCCAGGTAGCCGGACTCGTTGATATTGGAAATTATATATTCGCCGATAAGCCACTTTTCAGAGGGCAGCACCGAATGCATCAGTTCGACAAGATAATCCGACAGAGTGACTTCAGCGCGTATATTCGATATATAATCGCCATCGCTGTCATCGAAATCAGCCGCAAAATCGATTGGCTGTTCCAATTCATACACGCTCAAATCGTTATCATCGCTGCTGGTTGTTTGCTTGCGCAAGGGGCAATCGAGGCACAATGTCTTGGGCTGATCGCAGTTCTCGCAGGGGTCATCCTCCGGAACCTCCAACGCGGGGTTCTCGGCAAGTTCCTGCTCAACAACCTGCTGCAGTTCCACAGAGGAAAGCTGCAGTATGCTGCTGGACATGATCAACTTGGGGTCGATCTTCTGTGCTAGACTCTGTCTTAGACCTTGCTCGAATAGCAATCCGCTGCTCACCGTTCGGGCAGATTTGCAATCTTGCCCGTCCCTTCCTGATCAATCAAAAGAGCTGAGATCGTCGGGGAAATCCGTTCCCCGATCAATCAAAAGAGCTGAGATCGTCGGGGAAATCCGTTCCCCGACGCAATTATCCCTATAATCATGATTGTCGGCAAAATCAGAGGGATCTTCATTAATATAATTATACTGCGTAGAATTACACTGCGAAGCTGTATTATCCCACCGGATTCTAAGCTCTGTCCGGTCATTACGAGGCACATCTAACTAACTGGAGTATAACATGCGTTAAACCCAGTGTCAATGCAACTCTAAGCCTCAGCTTCACCTTTACCATATCTACGCAATACGAAGTCCACCGCCGATGCTTTATCGCCCGGCAGCAGATTTCCCTCTATAATCTCGTGCTCCAAATACGCCTTTATCTCACCTATTTTCGGGCCTGGCTGTTCGCCGAGCAGGCTGATAATCTCACGTCCATCCAATGGGCTCGATATCCGCTGACCAGCGAGCCCCTGCTTAATCCTCGCCACGTGCTCGCCCAACGCAATGATATCCACCTTGGGCATAGCCGGGTTCGAAGCATCCTTGTCCGCCTGCGTGAGCCTGATCAAATCATCAAGATGCTCACCCGCCTCACGCAGAAGTCTACGCACAGCAGTATCACTCCACTGTTTATCATATTCCCCAACTCGCAAGTGCATTGAGATAAGAAATGTTACTTCATGGATCTGCGAGTTCGAAAACC
The DNA here is from genome assembly GCA_026392045.1 of Armatimonadota bacterium. Classification (GTDB taxonomy): domain Bacteria; phylum Armatimonadota; class UBA5829; order UBA5829; family UBA5829; genus JAMCYN01. Next base: position 13,464 of record JAPLCU010000195.1, on the reverse strand, counting down.
TCAAAAAATGCATTATTCGCCTGGCGATTTCCGCGCTGACCATCTGATGATTGTAGAAATGAACAGCGCCGTCATCGCCGATTGTCCGCGTCTTCACCTTGCCTGTATCATGAAACAAAGCGGCCAGCCTTAAGATAATACCCCATTCTGCCGAGATTAACTCAAGTGTTTTTAATGTATGAGTCCATACATCATAAATATGATAGATATTCTGGGTGACACCATACATTTCGGCGAGTTCAGGCGCGAATTGTTGCAGCAAACCCGTTTCCCTGAGCATTTCCAGGCCTTCAACAGCCTTCTCGCTCATTATAATCTTAACGACCTCTTCCCGAATGCGCTCGGCGCTGATAATGCTCAGGCGCGGCGCGCAGGCATAAATTGCTGAATAAGTCTCAGGATCGATGGCAAAGTTGAAACGAGTTGAAAACCTGATTGCGCGAAGCATGCGCAGTGGATCGTCATCGAATGTTGTGACCGGTTCTACCGGAGTGCGGATGATTCCATCTCGGAGGTCGGCAATTGCCTTGCCAGTGAGATCGATTACCTCGCCTGTGTGCAAGTTTTCCAGCAAAGTATTGATAGTGAAGTCGCGGCGAGAGGCATCGTCGAGCAACGTGCCGGGTTCGGTGACGGGTTTACGGCTGGTAGGATCGTAAGACTCCTTGCGCGCCCCAACAAGCTCCACCTGCCGGTTATCGACTATAATCATAGCCGTGCCAAACCTCGGATATGTAACAGGCGCATGCTTGGCGATGCCTCGCTCATGCAGATAATCTGCCAAGCAGCCGGCATCGCCCTCAAGCACTATGTCAATATCTTCGTCTGGAGTTCCGTGAAGGAGCTTATCACGAACAATTCCGCCCACAAGGAATAATTTCCCCTCGTAGGGAGTCCCCTCAGTTGCCCTCCTGAGCTTTTCCAGAACCTGATCCATCGCCAATCCGATCTATCGCTGTCTCAATTGCAATTTCCAGTTTTTTTTGCTGCAGCAGAATGGTAAGATCCGCCCTGGTGCGCTCCAGAACGCCGCGGACCATGTCCGTCTGGCGCCGCAAGCCCTGGGTGACAGCATCAGGGTAATCGAACGTTATCAGAGCATAATATACATCATCCATGATTTTCAGGATGCGCTCGGCCCTTTCCAGGTCGCCGTGTCTCATAACATCCAACACGTGCCTCCTGCTTTCACCGATAGCTTCCGCAAGGCCGTTCAGATAAGCCGCAGGTTCCACTCCCAATTCCGCGCACTCAGGAAAAAGCATCTCCCTGATAATGGCGTAGGTAAGCTCTGATTCGGCATATTCTTTCTGAGCGTCCTGCACGTAGCCGGTGTAGTATATCTCCAATTTCTCTTTAAGAATCTGCTTGGCCTCATCAACCTTTGTTCGGGCCTTTGCCTTCAAGTCACAGGCTTCTTCAAAATCTTCTCTGTGGCTTGCTCGAATCGAATTGGCTGATAGCCGTATTGTCTCGCGCGAAAGCTTAAGAGCATCTTCCCGCACCTGATTTGTTTGATCAAGTATAGCGCGCAAATTTTCTACAATGGTATCCAGTTGTTTTGCCATTATGTCCTCCCGATATATGATGTGATTGATGGCTGGCTCTAGCTCGCTCTGGGTTTGATGCGCATCAAAATGTTTTGCAAATCATCCGCGCAGCTATGGAGTTCCTTTGCTGTATTGTTGAGACGCCGATAATTCTCCTTCTTGGCGGCATCTATGGATGCTTCCTCCAATTCACCTATTGCGGCGGCAATCTTGTCTTTTATTGTTCTGAGGTTTGCTTCGGTAGGATTCATAATTGGCATGATAGCATGTAGTAAGCAACTCTGGGAACAATACATTTTCCATTCGCCCCAATTTATTACTTCCAAAAGAGGCTTTTCCCAACAGCTCAAGCTTACAAACACCTGCCGAGCCTCCTGAAAAATATTCCTGGCTACTTGCCAACTTTTTTCTGATATAGGGAACATTAGCAGCCACTTGACAGTCTAGCATGTAGGGATTGCTGTATTACAACCTTTGACAGAATAATGTTGATTATCTGCAGCATTTCCATTGACACGCATTATGGGCGCGTGTTACGATAAGGATGAGCTCTTATTAGCTTGAAACGGCGCTTGGTATACGGGCTAATGACCGGTTAATTATCAAGAGAAAGGAAGGTGTTCTGGAAGCATATCTGAAAGTTTGCAATATATTGTATATCTAATTCCAATGACTCCCGAGAGATCGGGAGAATCCTATCAAGAAAGAAGTGAGAAGAATGATTATGAAAGGTCGCAGAGGCTTTACACTAATCGAGCTGCTGGTCGTTATTGCGATCATTGCCATTTTGGCTGCGATTCTGTTCCCGGTTTTTGCGCGAGCTAGAGCTACTGCAAGGCAATCAGGCTGCCAGGCTAACCTCAAGCAGATCGGTAACTCTATCAAGATGTACCTTGCGGATTGGGACGAAACCTATCCAACCAATCGCGTCGCTACCGGGAATTTAGTTGCCAGTTGTCGCTTGTCCAGAATTGGAACAGAAACCAATGCCGCTAGCCCTAACTTCGGAAAAGCGTACAGGTTCGACTACGGTATAACCTGGGTCGAGGGTCTTTACAACTATATGGAAGCCATCGTGATCAAGGAAGATACCTCCAGTGTCTGGAAATGCCCGGCTGCCCTCATTGCACAGGCAGGCATAAGCGGAGTTGAAAAAGATTCCGCTGAAACCACTTATGTATTTAACTTCAACCTCCTGGAGCAACCGGAAAGCGTTATCAAAGCCGGTTCTACCATGATGGTCGTGCGCGAGACAGATAGATTGGTTGCTTCGGTGTGCTGTGCAGTGCCTAAGGTAGGTGGCCTTGATTACCCCGCTGCAGGCCAGCTCACAGCGCCGACAATCGCTAGCGATAGCCAGATCCAGGCGCCATTCCATATGAGGCCGGACGCTTGCATAAAGGACGGTTCAGCTTCACCGGTTTTAGACCCAACTGTGAAGATACATGGCACTGGCTCGCACATATTATTTGCTGATGGACATCTCAAGCTCTACAGTTCGAAAGAATTCTTCAGGACAGCGTCTGGAATTGCGTCCACAGCAAACTGGGATTCTACAGACTCAGCGTTCTATAACTACATAAGTAATAACCCGACTGTTCCTTCTGAAAAGCCCTTCCACAAAGCTATTCAGATTACGCCGTAATCCGCTGATACTCGGCAATCCACCCGCGAAGAGAGGTGATGCAGGCAATAAAATGCAAATTGTCTTTATTATTGATAATTGTTGGATTCAAGAACTCTCTAATTAGCGAGTTCGTCAGAACAGGTAAGATGCGCATTGCAGTTTTACGATGAGCAAATACCTGACATTGCGAAAATCAATTACAGATAATCGCAACAAAAAATACCTTAAGTCGAATGAATTACAAGATTCCATAGGAGGAATTAAAATGCAAACACGAAGAAAAAGCGGCTTCACACTGATCGAGCTTTTGGTCGTTATTGCGATCATCGCGATCCTCGCCGCAATCCTATTCCCGGTTTTCGCCCGCGCAAGAGAAGCGGCGCGCAAATCACAATGTCTGAATAACATCAAAGAGTGCGCCATCGGTATTCAGGTTTACTGGAATGACTATGATGCCACTCTGCCTAATTCATCTATTATGGGCGTCGATACAGCAACTGTCACTACAAATCGTCAGGCTTTCCTTACCGGAAGCGGCACTATCCCAACTACTGGTACCCCGGCGCCGAGCTTCGCTCTGCCTCCGGCAGCAGGCGCAACCCGCACAAGCTGGGCTCAGGTTATCTATGATCACCTGAAGAGCAAGGACATCATGTTCTGCCCTTCAGACTCCGCTAAAGACGGCTATCCAACTACAAACCCCTCTGGCCTTTCTTACTGGTGGAAAACCGCTGCTAATGAAGCAGCCCTTAATGCTACAACTCCCTGCAAAAAGGAAGGCGACTTCGCCTACAATTCTGACCAGGTTATTCTTTACGAACACGCCGGTTTCCACAGTGGCGCGTCCAACCTCTCACCAAGCACTATGATCAATGTTGCTTTTATGGATAGTCACGTAAAGAATGTCACCGTCCCGAAAGCAGCTGCCGGTACGATAACACCGCCTGTGGTTGGCGGTGGTGGTACTGCGGGTGCACCGGGAACGTATAATGCTGTAGGCACACCTATGTGGTACAACATCAATATGAACGATGGCTCCATGCCTGCAGCGGGAGCAAATGCTGATCCTAGAAATTGGGCTGATAAGTACTAATTGCTAATCAAGAGTTTGGGCTTGCTCCAAACTGATATCTATAAAAGAGAGCGGATCCAACTTATGGATCTGCTCTCTTTTTGCGTGATCTTGTTATTGACAGTAAGGGGAGGGCGAGGCTCCCGCCGAGCCGCATGAACGTGAAAGAATACGGCTCAGGGGGACCTTCGCCCTCCCGTGGTCGCTGTGACATAGTACGAGATATCAACTCTTACCTATATTCCCCAAGGCCCTTTTTGTAGTATACTCTTGGTATGGACAAGACTTATGATATAGCGGTTATAGGCGGGGGGCTTGCGGGATGCGCGGCTGGGGTGGCGGCGGCGCGCGAGGGCGCCAAGACTTTGCTGGTAGAACGCTTTGCGTACCTCGGCGGATGGGCCACTGCAGCTCTTGTAAACCCCTTTATGACGCACAAGACATCAGATGGCAAGCCACTTGTTGCCGGGCTTTACAATGCGCTTCTAGATCGGCTGGCTAGAGCCGACGGTCTGCTGGTAAACTCATTCGACTCCGAAGTCATGATCTTCGAGCTTCAAGAGATGGTCTTAGCATCTGGCGCAGACATTCGGCTGCACACATACTTTGAAAAAGCCTATTTTGCCAGCGATGGCGCTATCAGCCTCAAACTTATCTCGAAATCCGGCATGGAGGAAGTGAATTGCCGGAGGCTGATAGACTGCAGCGGCGACGGCGACGCGGCGGCCTCGCTGGGCGCGGAGTTTCAGACGGGCGATGAGAACGGGCTGCCGCAGGCAGTGACGCTGATGTTTGATATGGGCGGAGTAGACCTCACTCGTGCTATAGAATACGTAAAAAACAACCCAGACCAGATGCGGTTTCCTAAACTCGCCGCCGATGCGGACCCATCGACGCTCGCAGAAGATATATTTTCCGCAGCCGGATATTATGATATTGTCCGCAAGGCGCGAAACGAAGGAAACTACACAGCGCCGGGAGACCTTATTTTCTATATCACCAGGCCGCGCAAAGGTGAAGTTGTATTTAACACGACGCATGTCGGGGGTATTCACGGAACAAACGCCGATGACCTCACACGCGCAGAAATCGAGAGCAGGCGGCAGATGATGTCGGTGGTCAAGTTTGTTAAAGAATATGTCCCAGGCTTTGACAAATCATACCTCCTGCGCAGCGCCGCTCACGTTGGAGTTCGAGAAACACGCAGGATTGTGGGTGAATATATATTTTGCGCGAGAGACGTTATAGAAGGCAAAAAGTATGACGATGCGATATGCCGCCTGGCCTACCCGGTGGATGTGCATTCTGGTAAAGGCGAGGGTTATACAAAGGACGAAGAATGGGTAAGCGGCCCTCAGTTGCCGCCAAAAGGCGATTGGTACGAAATACCGTATCGATGCCTGTTGCCGCTGGGGCTTCCCAATGTGCTTGTGGCTGGAAGATGCATCTCCAGCACTCAGGCAGGCAATGGAGCTGTGCGCATTATGCCTGCGTGTATAGCAATGGGAGAGGCTGCCGGAACTGCCGCCGCGATATCGCTAAAGTGCGGCGTAACTCCCGCCGATATTGATGTTTCTGAGCTGATCGAGAAGCTGAGAAGTTATAAAGCGGCGCTGTAAGCTCAATTGGGGAGGGCGAAGGTCCCCCTGAGCCATTTTCGCCGCAGTGACAAGGCTCGGCGGGAGCCTCGCCCTCCCCAGGGAGCCTCCCTCTCCTAGCAAATCATACACAGGCTTGCATTTATTGGCCTTAGTCGGATAGAATTGAAGTAGTTCATCAGGCTGTGGGAGGTTTTAGCCCACGGCCTTTTCAGTGTGCAAATGGCTGTTATAACACTTACAAATTTGAAAAAGTCATTCGGGAAACGTGATCTATTCGAGGACGTATCGTTTTTCATAAATGAGCGCGAACGGGTCGCGATGATCGGCGCGAATGGAACCGGAAAGACCACCCTGCTGAAAATAATCTGCGGAGAAATGCGTGCTGACAGCGGCGCTATGAATATGGAGCCTGGAATCAGGGTCGGGTATCTGCCGCAGGAAGTTGATCTGCCCGAGGTTGCCGGGCTTTACCTGGCAGTGGTCGGCGTGACCCCTGAGCTGCTTGCCTGCGCGAGTGAGCTTGAGACCCTCCAAAAGGAGATGGCGCACGCGACCGGCGAGAAGGAGCGCCTCCTGGGCAGCCGATATGCAGAGGTTAGTCACAAATTCGACAGCCTGCATGGATTCGATTATCAGATCAAGGCAAAGGCCATTCTTACGGGACTGGAATTTGATGAGGCCGAGTTCAATAAACCGGTGCGAGCTTTGAGCGGTGGACAGAAAACCAGGGCAGCGCTCGCTCGCCTGTTATTGCTTGAACCTGATCTTTTGCTTCTTGACGAGCCCACAAACCACCTGGACATCACCGCCTGTGAGTGGCTTCAGGAGTTCCTCAAGGAGAAATATACAGGTGCGGCGCTGATTGTCAGCCATGATAGATATTTCCTCGATCAGGTCGTAAGCAGGGTGATCGAGCTTGATAATGGGACGGTCAATGTCTATAAGGGCAACTATTCCGTGTTCGCAGCCCAAAAGGCCGACCGCATAGAGGAGCAGCGCAAGCTCTACAAAGAACAGAAGAAAGAAATCGAGCGAATTGAGGCGGCAATCCAGACTTTGTTTTCAGACCGCAAATTCAGCCGCCGCGATAGCAAAGTAAAGCAGCTCGAGCGCATTCAAAGGGTGACCCTTGCGCGGGAGCAGCAGACTGTAAAAATCAGAGTAAACGAGGCAATACGCAGCGGGCGCGAAGTTGTGCGGCTCAGTAAGCTCTCCAAGAGCTATCCGGGCAAGAGGCTATTCTCAGGAGTGAGCTATGTAGCGGAGCGCGGGCGCAAGATTGGGATTGTCGGGCCTAATGGCAGCGGAAAAACAACCCTGCTCAAAATCATCGCCGAAAGGGAGATTTCGGATGCCGGCGAGGTCATACTTGGGCATAACGTAAAGCCTGTTTATTTCGCGCAGGAGTTCGACCACCTGGTGCAGACGCGAACCGTTCTCGAAGAACTTCTCGCGGATGCAGACCTCACCGCCCCGCAGGCGCGTGATCTGCTGGCGAAGTTTCTGTTTATGGGTGATGATTCATTCAAGCTCGTGAGCGTGCTTTCGGGTGGTGAGCTTTGCAGACTGGCGCTGGCCAAGGTGCTCGCAAAAAACCCGAATTTGCTGCTGCTGGACGAGCCAACCAACCACCTGGACATCGCATCCCGCGAGGCGCTTGAAGATGCTCTGAGGGGCTTTAGAGGCACCGTGATCACTGCCTCGCATGATCGATACCTGCTGGATGCGATTGCTGATGAGATAGTTGAGCTCAAAGAAGGCAGCTTCACGAGTTACCTGGGCAACTACTCCAATTATCGCGAGAAGACCAGACCCACACAAATCGCCGCGCCAATGCCCAAGGCTGAGGTGACGCAAAAATCGAAACCAATGTCCACGCTCAGAGAACTGGAGAGGCTGGTCCGCGATCTCACGAAGCTGCATAAACAGCTTGAGGATGATATTCATCGATTGGAAACGCAACTAGCGGAGCTCACAACCGCTCTTGGTAATGAGGAAAACTACCGCTGTGGCTCAGTAAAAGACCTCACCGAGGCATATAACGCACTTTCCGCTCGCCTCCATAATCTATACGCTGAATGGGAGCATGCTGGGGAGAGGTTAATTGAGGCGGAAGAATCTTTAGCCGCGTCCCGTTCAACCTGAGATAACGTTGGGGTGACGGTTGATACCCCCACCCCAAACAAGAATTAGCCCTGCCATGAAGTGTTAATCTTCTAAGGCATCACGCTCATCTGGTCTACAACCACAGCCACCGATTCCACCCCTCTGGTGAGATCGATAGCATGCTTATGAGCATGACTGCTGATATTGCCGCGTAAGTATACAATGCCGTTACGCACATTGACGTCTATTCTAAACCCGGAGAGCTCCTGATCCTTGCGCATGGCTGCTCTCACCAGGTCGTCGAGGTCCATATCTCGATATCTCATGTTATTGCCTCATGTTCATACGAAAACATTACCTTCGATATCCAAATTACCCTCGTTGGCGCCTGCTAAAAACGTGACAAGCGCCATATCTTTTTTCACAATAGTGTACATAAATGTGCCTCGGAGGATAATTCCACCGAGGCTTATATCAAATCAATTAGCATCTCGCCAATATTTATGCCGCCAATGGCATCTCAGTATCTTCGCTGCCTGGCGCTATATATCTTGAAGTCAGATACTCGTTTTCAGGGGTAATGCTCTTCGATATTTCATCAATCGAGCAATAGACCTTCACTCCTGGCCCAATATTTGCCCGCTTGAGCAGATTGCAGAACGGTTCCGAAGCGACCACATGCACGCAAGTACCGGGCCCGACGCTTCGGAAGACATTGAGCATAGTTGCTGTGCTTTCAGCATCAGATGAATCCAAACCGGCCATATCCAACACCATCGAAGGAGTGCCCTGCTCACGCAGCGCATTCATAATGCCCATCACAGCCTGTTCGTGCCAACGCCCAAGCGTTCCCGACAGCGATACCTTCGGCACACCCAGCAATTCGCCCACAAATACGGTTAGTTCAGAATTTCTCATCGACTTTTCCTCCAAATAGCAAGGTCTACCCGGGAGCCATTTCAACAAGGCACATCAACCAAACCATTACATAGATATTATTGGAGGAACAGGTCAATTTCTATAGCCCAAGAATGTATTTGCGTGTATTCGCAATGCTGATATTTATCATAAAGAGGAAATATTCTCCACAGGCAAACCTCTCTCTAACCTCTGCGCCATGATCTTCATATACGGGTCTACATGCTCAAAATACTTCCTATAACCCGCGCAAAGGTAGTTGAGAGCCGGTTCACCGTCTTCTGCCTTCATAAACCGATGCTTGGGGCATTCGCCCCTGCAAAGCCTCAGCGCGGGGCAATCCAGGCACTGCTTGGGAAGAGCAGTTTCCTTGAGCGATCCAAACTCCATCTGCTGATTTGAGCCTAGCAGCTCATGAGGCGAATGCGTGAGGATGTTTCCCAGCTTATACTCGGGGTAGACGTAATGGTCGCAGGCGTAGATATCACCGTTGTGCTCCATTGCCAGGCAATCGCCGCAGGTTCGCGCGAACGAGCATATACCGCTGGAAATGCCCATCCAAGCGCTCAATGTCCATTCAAAGTTCATGACAAACATCGAGCCGATGTCATTTTGCACCCATTCATCAAAAACGCGAATCATGAAGTCGCCGAACCGGCCAGGTTCAACCGACCACGGCGTGACCTGCTTCTCTTCGGGCGCGCCTTGTAAGTTCGGAGGATAGGAAAGCTTCAGCCCTGCCTCTTTCTCCGAAACACTGGCCCATCTTTCGACTATCGGGATGAATTGTATGAACTGCGCGCCCTGTCTTTTGAAGAATCGATAGACATCCAGCGGCTTCTTGGAGCTGATGTTGTTCACGCAGGCGAGAATATTAAACTCAACGCCGTGCTTCTTGAGCAGCTTCAGGCCGCCTTTGACAGCATCGAATGTCGGCTGACCGCTGCGATCCACTCTATACTGATTGTGGACGCCCTCGGGGCCGTCCATGCTCAGGCCGACCAGGAATTCATTCGCCGCCAGAAACTCGCACCATTCGTCAGTCAGAAGAGTGCCGTTGGTCTGCATGGAATTCGTAATTCGCTTGCCCTGCGCATACTTCTTCTGAAGCTCGATCACATTCTTAAAGAAATCCAGCCCCATCAGCAAAGGTTCCCCACCCTGCCACGCGAATGCTACCTCGGGGACACTCTGGCTGGAGATATACTTTATCACAAAAGCTTCCAGCACCTCATCGCTCATACGCGTAGACCCGCAGTCACCAAAAAGGCTGCTCTTTTCGGTATAGAAGCAGTATTTGCAGTCCAAATTGCACGCCGGACCGGCGGGTTTGGTCATTATGTGAAAGCCTTTTGGGGGCATATATTCCTCCGCTACGGCCGCATTCCCTGCCATCAGACCATCAGGCCATCAAGCCATCAGACCTTTGTCTACTGCCCTTCCCCGTCTTTCTCAAGCCGAAACTCGCGGATCTTGTTGCGAAGGGTTTTGCGGTCTATGCTGAGCGCTGTTGCGGCGCTGGATTGGTTCCATTTCTTTGCTTTGAGGACGCGCTCGATGTGAATTTTCTCCACATCGCGCAGGGAGGTGGTTACGGGGATGTCGGCTACAGTCGGCGCGGCCGATTGTGCCGCGATCGGGCTGGACAGCCGAATGGGCGCGAGCATCAGGTGCTCTGGGCGGATGGTTTCGCCGTTGCAGAGGATCACCGATCGCTCGACGGCGTTTTCCAGCTCACGGATGTTGCCGGGCCAATTGTGGCTCTTGAGCGCAGCCAGGGCTTCATCGGAGAACTTCTTGACTTTCTTGCCGGTCTCATCGGCAAAAATCTTCAAAAAATGGCGCCCAAAGATTTCTATGTCTTCTCCACGCTCGCGGATGGGCGGGAGCCTCAGGGTAATCACGTTTAGCCTGTAATAGAGGTCCTCGCGAAAATCTTTGTTTTTTATGCCGGCAATGAGATCGCGATTTGTGGCAGCTATCACGCGCACATCCACGCTCAGAGTTTCGCTGCCCCCCACCCTCTCGAACTGCTTTTCCTGCAGCACCCGCAGGAGCTTGGTCTGCACCGAAAGGCTGATATCGCCGATCTCATCGAGGAAAATAGTGCCCTTATTGGCGACTTCAAACCTGCCGATATGCCTGGCGACAGCATGCGTAAATGCGCCCTTTTCATGCCCGAAGAGCTCGCTTTCGAGGAGGCTTTCGGAGAGCGCGGCGCAGTTGACCTTTATAAACGGGCCGCCCGCCCTGCCGCTTTGGTAATGAATGGTCCTCGCGAGATATTCCTTGCCGGTGCCGGTCTCGCCGGTCACAAGCACGGTCGCGTTCGTCGGCCCGACCTTCGCAGCCATTACATAAGCTCGCTGCACATCAGAATTCGTGCCAATGATGTTATCGAAACCGAATTTCTTCTTTAGCTCGCCTCTGAGGAATCTGTTTTCATCGATTATCCGCTTCGCCTCGAATGCGCGCTCAGCCGTCATCTGAAGCTCGTCCAGATCAAAAGGCTTCGTGATATAGTCATAAGCGCCCAGCCTGAGGGCCTCGATGGCCGTCTGAGCGCTGCCATAAGCCGTGATGATAATCACCGGCAGATCAGGCTTTTTTTCCTTGATCCCAGCCAATACCTCAAGGCCACTCATCTTGGGCAGGCTCATATCCAGCACAACCAGATCGAACTCGCCCTCCTGAGCCTGTCGAAGGACGCAAGCAAGACCCGCCGCGCCATCGGGAGCGGTTGCGGTCTCATATCCGGCGTCCGTGAACAATTGCGAAACCATGTCACGCATGCCAGCTTCGTCGTCAATTATCAGGATATTCCTGCTCTCAGTCAATTAAATACCTCAGGTTTTAGGGTTATAGGTTGTAAGTTGTAAGTTGTAAGTCAATCCGTCAACCGCCAACAGGTAACCGTCAACTAATCTACGTCATCGCACGCCGGGAAACAGAATGTAACTTCCGTGCCAATTCCCTCTTCTGAATCGACCATCGCTTTCCCTCCATGTCTTATGACAATGGCATCCACCATGCTCATTCCGAGGCCGGTGCCTTGCGCTCCGCGAGTGGTGAAGAATGGGTCGAAGAGCCTTTCGAGGGTTTCCTCGCTCATTCCGAGGCCTGTGTCTTTTATGGTCATCAGGGCATAGCCATCGCCAATAGAAGTGGAAATCGATATATTACCCTTGCCCTCAATGGCCTGCGCAGCATTCATAAGCACATTCGCAAGCGCCTCTCGAAGCTCCGCCGCGTTGCCTAACACTCTGCAACCAGGCGCAAGATTTGTTTCGACAGATACGCCATCGTGCAAACCCGACTCTTTCCATGCAGGAACTGCGCCGCGAACAACGTCATTCACTATATCATTCAAATCAACAGCTTTATAACTGGCGCTATCGACAGGCTTACCGATTTCGCGCAGCCTGTGGACGGTCTCAGCGCCGTCCCGCGCGGCGAGTTCGATTGCATCTATACTTCGCCTGACATCGCTATCCTCACCAAGCTTGCGCTTTGCCAATTGAGCATTGCCTAAAATTATGCCAAGCACGTTATTTATATCGTGAGCAACACCTGCAGCCATCTCGCCAAGGGTGCGCAGCCGCTCGGAATGAACCAATTGCTCCTGCGCTTCTCCAAGCGCGGCATTGAGCTCCGCAAGCTCAGTGTTGCGCTCAAGAATCTCTTCTTCGAGCATGCGCCGGGCGGTGATGTCGCTATAAATCTCAACCCTGCCGCTTACAACGCCATCGGCTGCAAAAACAGGGGTGGAATATCGGTGAAAAGTCGCGCCCTGATCGCACCACGACTCCAACACTTCCTCAACTATGTCCTCATCGCCCATTTCACGGTGCAGCACAGCGCCAGGAAGGTCAGAACCGATAAGCTGCTCTATCGCCACCCCGAATATCTCAGACGCGCGCCTGTTCGCAAATGAGATTTTGTGATCCTTATCAAGAATGATTACCCCTCTTTGAGGCGAATCGATATTGCGGAGTGTGATCATGGGCTTCTTCCTCCCGGTTCAACAATAGAAATTATATCGCCGTTGCAGTGCAATGTAAAGAAATCAGGAGGTATGCAAAAAGCGGCCAATTACGGGCGGTCCCGATTAAATTGGGACGCCCGAACAAAGATTGCTTGTGAAGGATATTCAACCACTTTAGACTAATACTTCCATGGCGCTGCACAGGTGCGCTCGAAATCTATTCATACGAGCGATTATTGCCTGGCGCCATGTTGAATAATGACCCAAGATATTGAGCCCAATAAACCAACTGACCTGCGAAATAAAATGAACGAACTCTCCAACACAGATTGGATGATTGAAACCAAAAGTGTCTGGTTTAGTCGTCCGCCGTTTCGAGATAAGCTCAAGGCGCAGCACCCCGCCACCTTCGCCGAATCTGATATAGTGCGCCTTATCGAGTTTTTCACCAAACCCGGCCAGCGTGTGCTGGACCCGTTCCTTGGCAGCGGTTCCACGCTTGTCGCGTGCGCTCAAACCGATAGAAACGGCACAGGAGTCGAACTGGTAGAACACTGGGCAGAGATTGCTCGGCAGCGCATTGCCAATGAGAACTCAACCATCGA
>JAPLCU010000058.1 GCA_026392045.1 Armatimonadota bacterium | reverse complement strand
TGTAGTAGCGAAGATAGAGTGGCATGCGGGAGAGCTTTTTCCAAGGGTGGGATTCATCGTCACGAACCGCACAGACACACCAAAGGGGATAGTTCACTTTTACAATGGGAGAGGTACCTGCGAGCAGTGGATAAAGGAAGGTAAGTATGCTCTGGATTGGATGAGACTATCCTGCCACAAGTTCAAAGACAACGCTGTCAGGCTGGCGCTGTTCGTCTTGGCTTACAACCTGGGGAACTTTCTGAGAAGATTTGCGCTGCCCAAGGAGATATCAACTTGGAGTTTGACAAGTATGAAGGAAAGAGTGATAAAGGTTGGCGCAAGGCTGGTGATGCATGCCCGGAGTCTGGTATTTCAGATGGCGGAAGTTAGCCTGACCAGAGGGCTGTTTTCTCGAATACTCGAAAGGATACGGCAACTTGAGCCGGCGCCGGGGTGATGGAGAATCCCGCCTGTGACTTGATCGGAAAAACACGATCTCAGATAAGAGGGAAGGCCCAGATACGGCTTGTGGGTCGTTTTGCGGTGTGTGTGCGGCGGTTGCGACACAAAAAGCAGACCATTTGTCCATCTAATCGAAAGAGAATATTGACATTAACCAAAATCTGAAATATACTCAACTAAGTAAGCTGAGAAATCAGCAACAAACGGGGCAACCCAAATTCAAATGGGTTATCCCGGCTAATGTATATTGTGAGGTGACTGTGTTGGATATGAAGTGGGATGTTCGTTTGCTTAGAGTAGTGTCTCTTGCAATGGTATTGGCACTCCTTTCTGAACAGGTCCTGTGGGGGCAAGTCAGGACCTCGCTCAACATCAACGATATCACGGGGCGTCCCAGTAGCATAACTGCTAGTTCTGGATTGCGTAAAGCTCAACTCGCGCAGAGGCAATACGAAAGGGGCAAGAAGAAGCAGGATACTGTAGCACAGGGCCGCATCGACAAGAACAAAGGCTTGGTAGGTTCGAAACCCACCATCAATGTCGTGCAGAACCTGACGCTGGCATTCGTGGATGTCAATGGTCGGCCTGTTGCGCAACTGCCCGTAAGCCTCACAGTCCGTGGAAAGAGCGGTACAAAGTCAGTAGATGCGATCACCGGGAATGATGGCCGAGTAACGGCACAACGCGTCAGTCCACTGCCCGCAGCCGTAGAGATCACCCTAAAGCCTAGCACCGTCGGTCCGGATGCGCTACCAGAATGGGCACTGAAGGATCCTCTGATGGCAAGCGTTCTGGTCGAGAAGGGAACTGGAACCAGAATCGCTGAGCGTGAGATTGAGCAACCATACGAAGTGGCATCTCTGGCATTCGTAGCTAAGGCACCGGCAAAGCGTTCGAAAACCTACTTCTACAGCACCACCAAGAGAGTTGAGTTAGTCCGAAATGTTGTGGATTTGGTCTGCAGCGGCGTGCCCGCTCAGACGGAGGTTTCGTGGCCAACCTCGCGACCAGGCGAGAATGGGACATCTGTGTCTGATGGTGCATCTCCCGTCGTAGTTCAGTTGCCTGCTAGTAGCTTCGCGTTTGGTTCAGTGCCGCTCACGTTCTCCAGAAAGTCTGACGAGGGGGTATTCGAGGCGGTGTCTAATGACTACCCTCATGATCCATATGCCTCTGAGAATCGAGTTGCCTCACCGGAGATGGAGCTTGTCGCACTAAATCGGGACAGGATACCGCAATGCGCTGACCTTGTTCTCGAGAGGGGCACTCGAGTCGAGGAGAGGTACTCTGAACTCAAGAGGCGCAACAAGGACAAGTCGCTTGTTGAGGCAAACGTGGACGGCAGTCAGTGGTGGAAAGCCGGAAAGGCTGGGCTATGGTTCAGGCTGAGAACGGCACCGGGAGGAGCCGACGGGAAAGCCTCTGATTCGCTCGTCGAGTGTGTGAGGATGGTTTCTTCTTCGGGAGGCTCAATAGCTGGCATCAAGGTCGGAGATGACGAAAGCAAGGTGCGACAATTGCTCGGTGCAGGGAGCGAGACCTCCAGGTCAATTGCTTATCTAGACAGAGGCTTGCGCTTCAACCTTGCTGCTCACAAAGTGGATTCCGTCGACATATTCCGCCCAACCGATCTTCTGGCAAGCGGCACTACGGCCTTCGCCGCACGGAAGCCAGCAAGTGTTTATGTTCAGGAG
Source organism: Armatimonadota bacterium (assembly GCA_026392045.1). Classification (GTDB taxonomy): domain Bacteria; phylum Armatimonadota; class UBA5829; order UBA5829; family UBA5829; genus JAMCYN01. The sequence continues at coordinate 29,767 of JAPLCU010000058.1, read as the reverse complement.
TGTGACGTCAACGGACATTGGAGCAAAGGGCCTGTCATCTCAGGCACGGACGCTTTGAAAGCTTACCTTGTTCGCACGGGCGTCATTACGCTGGCCGACAGTCCCGACAAAGCCGACTACACTCTGTCTTGCCGTATCTCCGATCTTGTTGAGAAACAGGATATGCCCTTGGATATGATCCCTCTGAAATACGAGTGTTCAATGACGCTCACCTACTCTCTCAAGGACAATGTTACCGGTAATATGGTGTTCAACAACGAGATGATCAAGTCCAGTTCCAGGAGCGACTTCTGGGAAGCATTGGCACCTGTTCTCGTAGTTGTAGGAGTGTTGATGAAGAAATCGGATAGCGACTTGGTGAAGGTCCTTGTTGGCGGCCTGGGTGTTGCTTTTGTGCAGGCTCTAAAGGATTCGGCCAAACAGGCAGCTGTCCAGTGCCCCTTGTTGGTTGAGCAGACAGCGTACAGCCGGTTGGCGAACGGGCTGTACGATACCTTTGATTGCAGGTCAAGGGTGACCAAGATCGACTATGACAAAGGGACGCTCACGCTGAATGTCGGGACGGCGGATGGTGTCAAGGCAACCGGTGCCAATCCGTCGTCGTTCGAGATTCTCGTCAACTCCCAATCTGGGCCGCAACCGCTTCAGTTCAAAGAGGAAGGTACGAGCGCCGATTACTACGCGGCCGAGGTGATAAGCGCAGACGAGCACACGTGCGTCTGCACTCTCAAACACGTGAAGCGATGGCTGAGAGTCAAGTACGGTCTGTTTGGGAAGTCATTCGTGGGCGGTATGGTCGAGGCGTCAGACGATGTGGCCACACTGCGCAAGATCCCTGACCCGGCGACTGGTATCGTCTCGGCACGTATGAAGCTGCGGTTCTTGCCACTGGTTCCTAAACCGACAGGAATGGCAGCCGAGCAGTGACCGCCAACAGTGTTTGCGGGAGATGTATCAAACATTAGAAAGGAGGGCTGTGAATGGACTCCGTACAGGTAACCGGCCAGACTGAGGCTGACCGCACTGATAACGACGGGCACACTGATCGTGCGATCTCTCTGCACGAGCAGATGAGGAAGATAGTGACGGATATTGTCGGCATGGATCATTGCTGTCGGAGTGCCATCGACAAGGCCGAGGCACTTCGCACCGGACTCGTCACTGAAGCATCTGCCAAGTGCGATGCTGCCATACAGGCTGCCAAGAAGGACTTGGATGCTGTCGAGGTGCTTCGCGTTAGACTCACCGGTGAAGCAGTTGCCAGGCGAGATGCTGCCGTACAGGCTGCCAAGAAGGAGTTGGATGCTGCCAATGCAGCATTGGTTGTTGCCCAGATTGATGGCCACCTTAGAAGACATAACTACGCTGATCGTATCAACGATGAACCTGTCGCCGCAGTACAGGACTCCGATCCACCTTCTAGGCTAAGGGAGATAGGTGATGCTTCAGATGCTGCCAATACAGCGTTAAACGGGTTAGAATCAACCGCGAGAACCCTCAAGAGCACATGGTGGTTCCTCTTGCTGTTGGTCTGGGTGCTCATCCCTCTCTATCTCATAGCATGGATCGTTGTGCTGGGCATGGGTTGGTCTAAACGCCAACGACTGTTGGTGCTGAGGGATGAGGCAAGGGGGGTTGTAGCTTCCTGGACGATGGATTTCGAGCAGCGGCTGAATCAGTTGACCGCTAGAGCTCAGGGTGAACTGGAGAACGCTCAGGCGTCTGTGGAAAGCCAGCACGCTGAAACCATTCGTCAACTGAACCAGGTAACCGCTAGAGCTCAGGATGAACTGCGGAACGCGCAGGCATCCGCGGAAAGTCAGCACGCTGAAACCATTCGTCAGCTGAGAGCCGAGATTGAACCCAGGATTGCCCGCATCCGTGGTCAGATACAGCAGATCTGCAACGCCTTCGCTGCTTCTTCGTGGCAGGACCTCAGGTGGAAGACTTGGACCCCACCACTTCAGGCCATTTCGTCGATTAGGATTGGTACTATCACAGTCCCAACGCCGTCTGTACACAGCATGCTGCCCGAAGAAGCTGAGTTTTGCGTTCCCGCTATGCTCCAGTTTGCTGGAGGCAGAGGTATGTTGGTCAAAGACAGCGGGCATCGCGAAGTAGTCAACAACGCAATTCAGAGCACAATGCTTCGTCTTTTGGCGATGGTACCGCCGGGCAAGTTGCGGTTCACCTTCATCGATCCCGTCGGATTGGGGCAGAACGTGGCTGCATTCATGCACCTGCAAGACCATGACGACTCACTCGTGACCGGGAAGGCTTGGACCGAGCCCCAGCACATAGACAAATGCCTGGCAGATGTGACTGAGCACATGGAGAACGTTATCCAGAAGTATCTCCGCCAGGAGTTCGAAACAATTGAGGAGTATAACGAGAAGGCGGGGGAAGTAACAGAGCCTTACCGGGTAGTGGTGATTTTCGACTTCCCTTGCAATTTCTCTGAGACTGCGGCCAGGCGTCTGGTCAGCATCATGCGGAACGGATCTCGGTGCGGAGTGTATACTTTTGTAGTGATTGATGCTACGAAGCCGATGCCTTATGGATTCAATCTCCAGGATCTGGAGCAGTTCGCCATAGTGGTGTCTACCAAAGGCCAAATGGTAAGCCTTGATCTCTCGCTGCCGCAGCCTGAAGCCCAGCCGTCGGGGATTGGAGTTCCATCACCGCCTCCTGCGTCACAAAGTCAACAGTCTGATTCGGTAGTCATGCCGAGCCCTTCTCCCGAAGCGGAACCACGGGAACCGCAGCTTCACGAGCATCCTCGTCACGCGCAGCAGCAGGCAGTTGCACCGCAGCCTGTCAAGGGCGAGACGAGGTTTGACATTGTCCTGACCTCCGCTGGGGCCAATGCCACCGCAGTCAGAGAGGCTCTGCAGGTATTGGCGGACCGTCCCGAGCAAATCAGCGATGACCTTGCCGGGTTTACGCTGAAAGGATACCGTCAGGAAGAAGCCGCGGAGATCAAGGGCATTCTGGAGGAATATGGGGCGGTCGTAGAATTGAGGGGGCGAGGGCAATGAGCGGTCGCGAAACAAACATCTCGTTTACCTGGCAGGAGGAGCAACTGTCAGAATGCCATTTGATCCTTGACGAGCAAGCGCCAAGCGAGTTCCTGAACAAAGTTATTCAGGAGGTGGGCAGGCGCGCCAAGGAGGCCATGAGAGTCGAGGTGCCTTTCGACGTACTTCTGCAGAAAGCCAAGATCAAGAAGGATGTGTGGTGGCAAGGATCGACTGCCTCGGGAATAGACGTGCCTCTAGGACCCACTGGTGCCCGCAAGGTGCAGAAACTGACTCTGGGGCAGGGAATGGCCCACCACGGTCTGATAGTTGGTCGGACCGGCTCCGGCAAGACCAACTTGATGCACGTGATCATCACAACACTTGGGCTTGTCTACTCGCCCCAAGAGATGGAGCTGTACCTTGTTGACTTCAAAAAGGGGGTAGGCTTCAAATCCTATGCGGACGAGCAACTTCCGCACGCCAAGGTCATCGCGATTGAGAGCGAGCGTGAGTTCGGCTTGAGCGTGTTGCAGGGACTGGATGCCGAGATGACGCGCAGAGGAGAGGTGTTCCGCCGCGCAGGGGTGGATAGCATATCGGAATACCGCGATAAGACCGGCGAAAGGCTGCCCCGGATTCTGCTAGTTGCTGATGAGTTCCAGGAGTTCTTCATTGAAAACGACTCGATAAACAACGAGTCTTCTGTACTCATCCACCGGCTCGTCACGCAGGGAAGAGGCTTTGGTATGCATCTCCTTCTTGGCACCCAGACGCTAGCCGGGCCGCAAGGCCTCCGGAAGGGCACCACGGATCAGATGGCGATACGAATAGCTCTGCAGTGTAGTGAGGCTGACTCTAGGATGATACTAGCAGACGACAACCCGGCTGCTCGTCTGCTGTCGAGACCAGGCGAAGCAATATACAACGCGGCCAGCGGCATGGTTGAGGGCAATAACCGGTTCCAGGTGGCTCTCTTCACGGACGAAGATAAGACCCGTTATCTCAAGGCAATACGAAGTATGGCGTCGACCCAAGGCATTAGTTCGAAACCGGTCGTGTTCGAGGGGTACGAGTCTGCAAGGCTAGACGAATGTCAACCGCTGTACGAGTGCGCGAGGGGGAAAGGTTCGATCAAGCCAGGGGCTGGCGCGGATGCCTGGGTAGGTGAGCCCGTGGCTCTGCGTCCCCCTTTGGCGGCGCGGTTCAGGAAGCAGAGCGGTAGCCACCTGCTGGTAGCGACAACGGATGAGATGGAGGGACTTGGAGTAGCTTCCGCCGCAATGCTCAGCCTAGCCGCACAGCACAGAGAGACGGAAGCCCAGTTTGTCATAGTCGACTTCGCCACTCAGGATCTGCCTTGGGTCGAGTCGCTGAAGAGCCTTGCTGATGCTCTGCCTCACGTCTTTGATGTGGTCAGAAGACGCGAACTGCCCGAACTACTGAGAGGACTCGTGGAAGAAGTGGAGACACGTCTTAGTAGCGATGCGAGGAAGACGTGCAGTAAGTACGTGTTCATTCTGGGACTTCACAGAGCGACCGATCTACGCCTCAATGATGACGGATACGCCGATTCCGAAAGCAGCCACAACCTTGCGAAACTCATCGTTGAAGGTCCTGAAGCTGGATTTCACTTGATCGCGTGGACAGATCCACGTTCGAGCATAGAGAAAACGCTCGAGAGCAAGACCTTGCGTGAGTTTGGGATGCGGATTGCTGGCGAAATGAGCGAAGAGAACTCGCGCCGACTACTCGATAGCGCGGCCGCTGCGAAACTGGACAAGCCGCATCGCATGATATTCTGCGATCAGGACCGTCCCGGAGCCCTGGAGAAATTCCGTCCGTATGCACTCCCTGACGAAGCATGGCTGCGGCAGTTTGTGAGTGCCATCAATGAACGTGAGAAGTGAATCCATCAGAATAGAAAGGAGAAGCGAATGGAGGATCTTGCGAGAAACGATCCAGTAAAGCTGAGGGAGTTCGCTGGCAAACTAAAGAACTACTCGCAGTCGATCAAACAGTCGGAACAGGAAGTCAGGAACAAGACAGGACGCTTGAGCTCGCACTGGAGGGATCAGGAGTACGACAGGTTCAGAAACTGTATGGAGGCCACCTACAAGTTTCTCGAAAGCCTGGCCCATGAGGTCGATCGGGTGACGCCATCGCTTATGCAGGCTGCGGAAGACCTGGAGCGCTACCTGAGAACGAGAGAGTAGGAGAATACGGATATGCCAGTAGAAGCCAATCCGAGGGAACTGAGGGATTTCGCTAAGTTTCTAGAGGAGAAGTGCGGTGAGCTGAGGAGCAGGACATCACAGGTCAAGGGGGAGTTCGAAGGGATGAGGGGAGTATGGACTGACGCCAAGTACCACCAGTTCGCACGGATGTTCGAGCAGGCGATGCAGGAGATAGATCGCTTCACCAAGATCGGAGATAAGTACTCTGATTATCTTGAGCGCAAGGCTAAGCCATTGGAGGACTACTTGCGGCGGTCACTTCGCTAAGCGCGAGGATGAGCTTGGAGCGTGGAATGGTAGAGAACGCCAGTGTCGGTTCTGTGGATGTCCTTACGAGCCTTGAGTCGGCATTAGCTCGAACCGCTTCTGTGGTAAGAGACTCGATTGCATCGATTAGCTCGGAGGCTCGCAGACAACTCGATATCCTGTCGGACCGCTGTCGGGAACTGCAGCGCGAGGTCGATTATTGGCAGCGCGAGCTTGATGACGCCGACGACGATACAGACACCGGCAGGATATCCCAAAAGCTGGAGGAGACGCAGGAGCGTTTGGGCAAAGCCCGGTATTGGCTTACGCGCGCCGAAGATGCCTATCACAACTTCGCTAAGCACGAACCGCGGATGATGGAGCTAGCGACCGAAAGAACGGCTGCAGCTCGTGATCTGCTGATGAAGTCGGCAGAGGATCTGAGGCGCTACCTCGCACTACAACCAGATGGTGAATCCGGGATCGGTGCTACGATGCTTGCGGGATTAGAGGATGGTGTCGCTACAGTAGTTGGCGCACTGGCTGCGGAGCAGCAGATGGCGATGGCTGTGGAGCGGTTGAGCAAAGTACCGGAGATTGTGCCAGGTGTATGGGAATGTCTGAGCTTGGAACGCAAGAGGGCTGTCATGCAGACAGTGGAGGACGCTATGGCTGGCATCCAAGGGCGTGACACGGCCAGGATTGAGATCGAGGACATGGAGTCTGGCACGAACGGCTACTATGACGGTGTGAGTATCCATGTGAGCCGAGAGCGCGTTCAGACCATGGGGAGCGAGGCTTGCGTCGGCACGACGGTGCACGAAGGGCGACACGCCTATCAACGGCACGCGGTCTTGCATCTGGGATACCACCCTGACGGTCCCCAAGTGGAAGAGTGGCGTGACAATCTGCTGCCGGGACACTATTTGGATGCTCAACACTACTCTTATGAAGACTATAGGAATCAGCCAGTAGAAAGCGACGCATTCAGCTATAGAGACTCTATCGTCGGTCGCCTGTTCAACGCGTGAGGAGATATTATTGTGGTTTTTCCCAACAAAGAAGAGATCGTGCAAAGGCTGGTGAATGAGTTCGGATACTCTGACTACGGTGCAGGGCTCATGGCCGACAAGGCACGCAAGCTGGATCCTACACTGCGGCATGAGTTTCTGAGGTGGTGGAACACCGGTAGCACAACTGAGATTGCGGTCGAGGGCTACACGGTGGAACGGCTGATGCGGGAGAACAGCCAGAACCTATTGGCCGCACTGTTTACCCTTGACTGGCTGCTACGGGAACCAGATAAGGCTATAGCCGCCATCGAAGAAGGCCATGACGTAGTTAGGATCGGACCTAACGACGAGAACGACTGAGGTTAAGAATCCATGCATAGTATTGGCAGTTCGCACGAGAGTGTTGTATCAGCTTGGTCCGCTCTCCAGGCGCAGTGGTCCGATACCAGGCAGCAGTGGCGTGATACGGTAGGGGAAAGGTTCGCCCGTGAGTTCTGGTCCGAATGGGAGTCCACAATACCATATGCACTCGAGGCAGTGCGTGACCTGGGAGACGTTCTAGATCAAGCACTTGAGGCTGTTGAGCAGGAGTAGACTGTCTCCCACGCGCCACCAAGGAGCGGCATTATGACCAGCTGCGTGCTGGATGTCGAGATCAACTTGCTGCCTGATTTCAGTCTCGACTTGTGCGGTACAACAGCAGTGAGCACCTTTTGGACTTGAGAGAAAACCGCCGTCACTTTTTGCGGAGGTAACATCTCCTCCACCAAACAACCGAATATAAAGATTCTCTAAAGCAAAAGCGCCAGTGTGTCAATAGCCGCCTCAACTAGACCATGCATGTGTCAATAGCCGCCTCAACTAGACCATGCATGAACGGCATAACTATACCACTATTTTCTTGCATGGTTGCTGCCGAAAAGTTTGCATGATTTCCTTTTAAATGCTGGTTTTTCTTTCTTCTTCGGACTGGGTCACCCCCTTTCTACGCTGCCTCTGACGGTAGCTTTCTCCGGTAATAATGGTGACCCGAGCGTGGTGGGTCAGCCTGTCGAGTGCCGCTGAGGCTAATAGAGAATCTCCAAAGAGTTCCGGCCATTCAGATGGTGAGCGATTGGATGTAAGAATGATGCTTCCCCGCTCATATCTGTGATGAATTATCTCGTATAAATCTTCGGCTCCCTGCGCGGTTATTGGGCGCAAGCCAAAATCATCAATAATAACGAGATCCGCTGAAATCAGCTTGTTCATTAGTTTGGTGTATGAACCATCCGCCCTCGCCGCAAAAAGGTTTCCCAAAAGCTTGTGTGCCGAGTATGAAATAGTCTTCAAGTCGCGTTTAATGGCTTCATACCCTATTGCTGTGGCGAGGTGGCTTTTGCCAACGCCGGTGGGTCCGCATATTAGCCAGTTTTCTTTTCTAGCGACAAAGATGCAAGTAGCCATATCCAGCACCAATGCTCTGTCGATAGTCGGAACGGCGGCGAAGTCGAAACCAGAAAGAAGTTTAATGCTCTCAAATCCGGCGTCTTTTTCCAGACGTGCTTGCTTCTTCTGTTGGCGGCGCTCAATTTCATCATCTATAAGAAGAGCCAGGAACTCTATGGGTAATAGTTTCTGCTCACGAGCAATCTCGGCTCTTTCTTCTAAACTGTCCACCATCCCCGAGAGGCGCAGTTCTTTGAGCTTCGGTAAAAGTGGATGGCTCAGCATGGTTCCACCTCCACATTGACGACGCTCAAGTCAGGCTCGAAGAAGTCGCTTGACGTTCGGGCGAACTCATAAAATCTAAGGTTCAATTCTTGTTGAATATGCTCAGTAGACTGCATGTCCATACCGGATTTCAGGATGTCCTTTATGCGTTTGTAGCGAGGATCGCCGTAGTGCAGCGCGCGGGCGCAGGCATTTTCCATGCGCTTTTCACCATATTTCTCAGCAAGACCGATTATTCCCTGGACCGACCGCAGGTTATCCAGCGGACGATTCTCCAGTAGAGCAGACACAACCTCACCGCACCTTGGACCGACACTATATGCTCTCTGCCGACAGTATTCGCGCGGACGAGTCAGGTATATCGATTTTTCCGGCGGATAGTGCTCAATCCGAGTAATCCGTTGACCTTTCCTGGTCGCTCTCTCGTGCGTGACCACTAGATTGAGACCATCATATATCTGCACGACTCGCTCAAAAACATAGACTTCCAGTTTCTCCCCGACATATTTGAAAGGTGCGGAGTAGTAGGCGGCGTTAATCTCGACGTGGCAGTCGCGATGAACCTTCGCCTGCCTCACTTCAAACAGCTCGAAATGCTCAACTGGAAGCGGGAGCAGAGCCGCCTGCTCGGTGCCATAAAAGCGCTGCAACGGCTGCTCTCGGGTAGTTCCGTGGGTCCGCAGACCGGCATCTTCAGACACCCAGCGCAACGCCTCTCTGTTGGCATCGTCGATATCCATAAACTCTTGACCAGCTAAGCAATTGCGCTGCACATAATGGACTCCATTTTCCACTTTTCCTTTGTGCTCAGGAGTCCTGACGCGACAAGGATGTATAAGGATGCCGTAGTGATGCGCCATCTTTCGATACGGTTCGCAAAGAATGGGGTCATCAAGACTTGCCTTTATCACGGCAGCTTTGAGATTATCCACAACAACTTCTTTCGGCACACCGCCGAAGCTCTCGAATGCTCTGCGGTGGCAGCCAATCCAGGTCTTTATCTTCTGGTCGAACACGAATTCCACGTATTGGTGCCTCGAAAACGAAAGCGTCATAACGAAGCAGTATGCCTGCCGAAACTTCCCCGTCTTCGGGTCGCGCATCTTTCCAGCGCCGCCGAAATCTACCTGCGCCTCCTGACCGGGCGGAGTCTCGATCCGAACAACCGCAGAGTTATCATCAGGCAATAGATGACTCACGAAACGCCTAACTGACGTGTAGCTGCCGGTGTAGCCGTGATTACGCACCAAACGTTTGTGGATCGTTATCATCTCCACTCCCTGCTCAAGCAACGTCTTTACCACATCACAATACGGCTCCACAGTCGATATATTACTCTTGCGAACAGGCGGCGGAAGCTCGACTTGCAAGTTCTCCAGTTCGGGCAGAGATGAACCTGAGTCCATGTATCCCGACTTCTTCGCCCATTTCGCATAGCGACGCACTGTGTCCCGAGCATAGCCCAGGTCGCGCCCAATTGCGCGTTCAGATTGACCGGCACGAAGCCGGTAGATAATATCCAAAATAATTTGCACTCTAAGTCTCTCCATATGCCCCCCTGACATAACAATTGTCGTCAAAAGAGCGGTCGGTGGCAACAACTTAAAGTGGTATAGATATGGCGGCGATGGCTGGTCTACTTATGGCGGCTACATCTGGTATACATATGCCGCTCATGGGTGGACTACTTATGCCGCCTGTCACTGGTATAGTCTAGCGCGGCTACTGACACCAGTGATGTAAATCACGGCGCTTTTGGCGTTTTGCGCGTGTAATTCGAGCTCAGCGGCGATATTTGAGCCGCTTTTCACAGCCTAATCTTTTGGACTCGGTTAAAGGCCAAAATCACACATCTAGACCCCAATTTCTCTGTTTGGCAGGTTATTCTCTGAATCTTTTGGACTTTTGAATTTAAGTCCAAAAGAGTTTTGAGCACGAAGTTTTGAGTTTTTGTAATTTGTTTGCGATTTGGGATTGGAGTAGGAGAACGTAATGATATAATAGGCGCGTCCATTATGATGCATTATTGGTGCGGTGGCATAAGAAAGCCGAACTCTAGAATGTGCCAACAGTGACAATAATAGCTTCACGATTTTTATCAAACGCCCTTTTCTAATTTGACGGCATGTTGTGAAGGTAAGATGAAAACAGTTCGCAAGTTGTTCGATATTTTTTCCGCTAATCTAGGTTTGTATAGAGAAGACCATAGCGAGCGCTTTATGTGTCCGCTATGCCTCCGTACGTTTTCTGTCAATCAGATTAACAATGATCTCAGCAAAGCGCATATCATTCCTCAAGTTCTGAACGGGAAAGAGTGGACTCTTGCATGCGGAACATGCAACAATAAAGTCGGTTCCGAAATTGAAAGTTGTGAAGCAGAGCGTGTTAACTATCATTTGGCGCTTTCTGGCAAGAGCAATAAAGTCATTCGCGCCAAGTTGATTTTCAGCAATAAGGATGGCAATACTATCGGGCCGGTGCAGGCGGATATGAGAATCAAAGACTGTGATGAAAATCAGCGGTTGCAGTTATTTGTTAAACAAAAAGGATCAAATCCTGAGGCATGGGAATTGCATAATAATATTAGTTGTGGAAAAACACCTGCTGGACAGTGGAAGCAAGAGGTTCACTACTGTGGGACAAGAAGCTTAAAATGCGCCCAGCTTACTTATGTTCACGCCGCGTATTTGTTTATGTTTCATCAATTTGGCTATGAATGGATATTCAGTCCAGGTGCAGAGATAATCCGTAAGCAGATAATGTCACCTGACGAACCGATATTCGCTCCATTGGCACCCGCTTTGGCCGGACTTCCAATCTCAAAGGACAAGCTAACATTAATTCTCGTTAATGAGCCAGTGGATTTTCGCAGCTTCCTTGTTATGCTGCCACAGTTTCCTGGTTGGTCAAAACACCAAGGGGTGTGGATGCCATTGTTTGGAAGTGAATATAAGCAGCCACCGCAACGCCGAGTAGATTTGAGTGTAGCGTCTGTGCCGGACCATCACCAATTTCTTCAGGAGCCTGGTTCATATTTGCAGGGTTCTCGCTTCATTCGCGATAAATTTGTTTGTGGCGAAGTGTAATTAGTCGATTGCAATTGCGCAGCAAATGAAGTATCTAGCTCTATCTCCTGCGCCAGTTCGTATATCGAGGCAAATTTGCCGTCATCCAATAGTTTCGCGTGGAGAGGCAAATTGGGCGGCAATTGTCATATTTACGAATTAACTAAGCGACATGCCGCTGGTCAGTTGGTCTTTCGGGATTTGAGGGTTAGACCACAAGCCCATCAAACTATAATCCAAGCGTTTAACCCAACCCTCAAATCCCAAACGTAACAAGATTCATCAAATGTCAATTCACACAGCACACTGAAAATTGTATAATAGTAGTAGAAAAACAGCTTCGCGTTTTCGTGATTAAAGAGAGGCAACTTGGCAAAAGTATATCTAGTAGGAGCTGGCCCGGGGGACCCTGGGCTGCTTACAATTAAAGGTCTTGAGTGCGTGCGAAAGGCGGACGTGGTGGTTTATGACCGCCTCGCGCATCCATCCATTCTCACCGAGGCCAAACCAGACGCTGAGCTCATTTATGTGGGCAAGGCTTTCAGCGCGCACACAATGAAGCAGGAAGATATCAACGCCCTGCTGGTGGAAAAAGCGCGCGAGGGCAAGATCGTGACCCGGCTCAAGGGCGGCGACCCGTTTGTGTTCGGGCGCGGCGGCGAAGAGGCTGAAACTTTGCATGAAGCAGGAATTCCTTTTGAAATAGTGCCTGGAATCACATCGGCAATCGCAGTGCCAGCCTACGCCGGAATCCCGGTCACGCATCGCGGGCTGTGCGCTACCCTCGGCATAATCACCGGCCACGAAGACCCAACCAAAGGCGAATCGCACATCAAATGGGACAAAATCGCCACCGGAATCGACACTCTGGTCTTTCTCATGGGTGTGGAGAACCTGCCCAACATCGTAAAAGGCCTCACCGAAAACGGCAGATGCCCCTCCACCCCGGTCGCGCTAATCCGTTGGGGCACTCGCTCTGAGCAGGAAACTCTCATCGGCACGCTTGAGAACATAGTCGAACTCGTCAAAGAAGCCAATTTCAAGAGCCCGGCGGTAACTGTGATCGGCGAAGTGGTGAACTTGCGCGAAAAGCTGCAGTGGTTCGATAACAAACCGCTGTTTGGCAAGCGGGTGTTAGTCACTCGCACCCGCGACCAGGCCAGCGCGCTCTCCGAACTCCTGCGCGAACACGGCGCAGAACCCATCGAGTTCCCAGTCATCAAAATCTGCCCTATGACCGAACCAACACCTTTCGAGGCACAAAACTACGACTGGCTGCTCTTCACCAGCGCGAACGCCGTACACATGGCGCTTAAACAACTTATTAGCAGCGGCCAAGACATTCGAGCGCTTGCTGGGCCGAAAATCGGCGCTATTGGGCCAAAAACAGCTGAAGCTCTCGCTGAATTGGGCCTGCGGGTAGATTTTACCCCCACAGAATTCGTGGCCGAGGCAGTGGTCGACCAATTCCCAGAAAACCCCTCCGGCAAACACATCCTAATCCTGTGCGCGCTCGAAGCTCGCGAGGTTCTACCCGAAAAGCTTACCAAGCGCGGCGCATTGGTAGACATAGCGCCGGTTTATCGCACAGAAATCGAGAACTCAAGCGCCCATAGCATCCGCGAAATGCTATTAAGCGGCGAAATAGACATAATCACATTCACCAGCTCATCTACCGTAACTAATCTCATCACGCTCATAGGCGAAGAAGCGGCAAAATCCCTGCCCGCCTCTGTCCAAATAGCCTGCATAGGCCCCATAACCGCCCAAACCGCCGCAGAAAACGGCCTCAAGCCAAGTATAGTGGCGGAGGATTATACGGTCGAAGGGTTGGTTGCAGCAATACTGGCAGCGGAAAGCTGAAAGTGGAAAGTGGAAAGTCCGGAATGGGAATGGAGCATGAGCACACACTTACTCCCTTCCTCAACTCAGAACTCATAACTCAGAACTCATAACTGCCCTAAAGGCATCGTAGGCTTTCTGCACCGTCTCCTGAATGTCGGCGTCTGTGTGGGCTGTGGAGACGAAGGCGGCCTCGAATTGGCTTGGGGCCAGCATTACTCCTGAGAGCAGGCTGGCGCGGAAGTAGGCGGCATAGCGGGCTGTGTTGCATTTTGCAGCCGAAGCCCAATCTGTGACCGGCTGGTCAGTGAAGAACACAGTCATCATGGAGCCTACGCGGTTTATAGTTATCGGAACGCCTGCGCTCATGGCCGCTGCTTCTATGCCATCGGCTAGAGTAGAAGCGTTGCGTTCGAGCTCTTCCCACGGGCAGGTCTTTTTCAGCGCACCCAGTGCGGCCAGGCCTGCGGCTACTGCCAACGGGTTGCCAGAAAGCGTTCCAGCTTGATATACAGGGCCTTCGGGAGCAATCATGCCCATCAGGTCAGAACGGCCTCCATACGCCCCAACAGGCAGCCCTCCACCAATAATCTTGCCGAGGGTGCATAGGTCGGGTTTTACACCCGTCCAGGCGCTTCCACCACCCCAACCCAACCTGAAGCCGGTTATCACCTCATCTAAAATCAACAGCGCGCCCACTTCATCCAGCATTCGGCGCACCTGCGCCCAGTAACCATCAGCAGGCGGGACCACGCCCATATTCGCAGGCACCGGCTCGCCGATCAAACATGCAATCTCTGCGCCTCGCGCTTGTAGAACTTGCTTGAGCGCGTCGAGGTCGTTGAATGGAATTGTCAGGGTAAGCTCGGCGAATGCCTTTGGCACTCCAGGGCTGCCGGGAATGCCGAGGGTCGCAAGGCCGGAGCCTGCTTTGGCGAGCAAGCCATCGCTGTGGCCGTGGTAGCCGCCCTCGAACTTAACAACCAAATCTCTGCCCGTGGCCGCGCGCGCAAGCCTTATGGCGCTCATAACGGCCTCGGTGCCGGAGTTTACCAGGCGAACTTTTTCAAGACAGGGAACGGCTTCGCACAGCAGTTCGGCGAAATCGACCTCGCGCCTGGTCAAAGCGCCGAAACTCGTGCCATCTTTAGCGGCATCGCAGACCGCGTTCACAACCTCGTCCGGCGCATGCCCCAGAATCAGCGGCCCCCATGAGCCTACGTAGTCTATATACTCGTTGCCGTCCTCATCCCAGACCCGGCTCCCCTTGCCCTTCGCAAGCGCCACCGGGTTCCCGCCAACTGCCTTATACGCACGCACGGGGCTATTTACGCCACCTGGTATCACATTTTGGGCCTCGGCAAATATCTTCTCCGAATGGTCAAATCGAGTTATCATCAACATTCCTCCATCTTGGTCTTTCGGGATTTGAGGGTTGGAGAAAATCTACCAAACTATAATCCAAGTGTTCAACCCAACCCGGAAATCCCGAAACCGCCGGACGAACTACCTGACAATCTATAGAAATCACAGGCAAGCATACCTGCTCTTCGTATTGCTAGATTGTTGCCCAAATATCTATGTTTTTCCACTTCATGCTTAGGTATTATACATATCTGCGGCGTCTTCCTCTTAGTAGTAACGCAGTTTGTTTCGGGATTTCCGTTCCGCTGATGCTCCACTCAAATCCCGAAACACCTAATACATGATATACTATAGCCAGCAAACTGAGGGATCAGCAACAAACAGGGTGACCAAATCCATGTGGGCAATCCTGGTTTGACTTGGATGCAGCAAGGATGGCATGGGGATGTATCGCCGAATTGTGTTCTGGATACTGGCAGCAGCGCTTATATGGTATGCGGTAGCTCGATATGCAGAGCTGGACAGGCTGCTGCGGACACTCTCGCAGGCCAACTGGCTTCTGGTGCTGGCAGCATTGGCGCTGGAATGTGTTTACCATGCGCTGTATTCCGGAATATATAAATCTGCGTTTGATGTGGTCGGGGTGCGGTCCAGGGTTCGTGAACTGATATCGGTTCATTTCTCGTGCATATTTATCAATGTGCTTGCCCCAACAGGTGGGACGGCGGGTTCACTATTGTTTGTAGATGAAGCTGCCAGGCGGGGAGAATCCTCATCAAAAGCTGCTGCCGGGGTGCTGCTGACCAGCGCAGCGGATATGTCTTCGATTTCTCTGCTGCTGATCCCTGGCCTTTATTACCTCTACACCAAAGGCGGACTGACCAATTTTCAGGTTGTCGGCGGCTCCATCTTTATGCTTATCACCCTGGCGCTTGGAGGGGTGCTGCTGGCTGGGGTATGGTGGCCAACGCAGGTCTCCAATCTAATATGTTGGTGCGGCGCTCTTGCAAACAGCATAGGCAGACGAATATTGCACAAAGACATCCTGCCTGCACAACAGGTAGAAAAGGTGACAACCGACCTGACAGGCGCTGCAGAAGCGATAGGCAGAAAACCCAAAAGAATAGCCAGAACGCTGGGAGTAGCTCTGGCAGCCCACATGACGGACATGTTCTGCCTGGCTATGCTGTTTTTTGCTTTCGGGGAGAAGATAACATTCGGTCCTCTGATGGCGGGTTATGCTGTGGCGATGGTCTTCTGGATAGTCTCACCTACGCCGCAAGGCGTTGGTGTGGTGGAAGGCACTATGGCTCTGGTTTACACGTCACTGGGAGTTCCACCGGAGAAAGCCGCGGTGGTGGTGCTGGCATTTAGAGGGTTGTCTTTCTGGATGCCGGTGTTGGTAGGCTTTCTACTGTTCCGAAAAACTAAAATAATGTCAGCGAAAAAGCCCAGGAGAGATACAGAAAGGATATAACGAGATGGAAAATAATGTGAGGTACTGCACAATCGGTAATGCGCTCACAGCCTCAAGGCTTGTTCTTTTGCCGATTATCATTGCTGGAATTGCATTGAACATGGGTTATGTGGCCGTAGTAGCAATGGGGCTGGCGCTTCTCAGCGACCTGCTTGACGGGCGAGTATCCCGCTACTTAAAGCAAGCATCGGAATTCGGAGCCGCGCTGGACAGCACGGTCGACTTCATATTTCTGCATCTGTTGTTTGTAGCCTTCTATGCTGCCCATGTTATCCACACATATCAATTCCTGGTGATATATGCGGCGATGCTGATGACTCTGGCAGTAGAATTTATGGCTAACCTTGTGTCGGACCGGGCAGAGGTAGTAAAAACCAGGTTTTCGAAGCCTGTGGGCGCTTTCGAGTATCTGTATTTATTGTTTCTGGTAGTGCGTTTGGTGATTCCTAACACCACTAATGTTATGATTGTTGACTTGGTCATCTTCGCCGCCATAGCGCTCTGTGTTGTGCTTCATTTGTGGGAATCTTGCGTTTGTCTAAAGCTGCTCTGCAAACCCGTGGATAAATAGGAAGAAGTGAAATGGAAGCTTTACAAACGAAATCTCATAAGATGCGCATAAAAGATCAGTTCTGTATAAGTGCGTTTTGGTTTGCCATGAACCTCATCTGGGGAGCCTTGCTGTTGGTGATCATACCCAGCCAGATGAAACTGATTGCCCCCGAACACCCGGCAGAAACCTTGGGCCTTCTGCTTGGAATGGGCGCAATTCCGGGGTTCGTCATTCCCCTGCTGACAGGCCCGTTAAGTGACCGGTGCATGTCGAAGCTTGGCCGCCGCAGACCGTATATGATCGTTGGCGTTGCCATAAACCTGCTTGGGCTGGCTATGGTTTGGATAGGCGGGCGAACCCTCAACTTGTGGTTGTATTTCATCGGATATTTCGTCACACAGATTGGCAACAATCTTGCTGGTGGGGCCTACAACGGAATTATCCCCGATATCGTCCCCAAGAAACAACGAGGGAGCGCCAGTGGTTGGATGGCCGCAATGAGCCAGGCTGGGACGATTGTTGGGGTGTTGTCTGCAATGCTTCTGGTAAACGCCGGCCAGACAGGCCTGAGTTTCCTGGTAATAGGCGCCAGCCTTGTAATCTTTCTGATGGTGACTGTCATCGGCGCCAAAGAAACTCCCCGCGCGGAATCCCCAGGAAAACTGGAGCTGATTAAGTTTATTAGAAGCTTGTGGATTGATCCCAGAAAACACCCGAACTTCGCATGGGTGTGGATAACCCGGTTTCTGGTTGTTATGGGGCTGTGGAGCGTGCAGGAATATATGCAATTCTACCTGACCGATATGGCTGGTGTTGCCGAGGCTAATAAAGAACTCTACACAGGTTATGTGCTGCTGGTGGTGCTGGCATGCGCATCGGTAACCGGAATGCTCGGTGGAACCATATCAGACAAAATCGGCCGCAGACCCGTAGTATATGTCGCCAACACAGTCATTGCCCTTGCTTGCTTTGCGTTTATTTTTTCCAGTTCGTTGACATACACGTTCATCATAGCTGTAGTTTTTGGACTCGGTTATGGAGCTTACTATAGTGTGGACTGGGCATTAGGCTGCGATGTCCTGCCCAACAAAGACGAGGCAGGAAAAGATATGGCAGTCTGGCATATAGCCTTTGTGCTGCCTCAATCACTAGTCCTGCCTGTGGCAGGATTTCTTCTAGGTTCATTCGGTCATACAATGACACAGACACCTGCTGGCCAGGTTGCCCATTACACACGCAATGGCTATTTTGCGCTGTTTATGATGGCGGCATTTTTCCTGTTACTTGGAGCTGTGCTGCTCAGGAATGTAAAAGGGGTGAGGTAGCAGTTGAAATCCGCATGAACAATATTCTCCTGCGTTTCCAGCCGAAATACAGCATACCGGACTAAGAAATCAGCCATCCAGAACCGATGTATAGTATATGCATGAAATCAGAAAAAAATCAGTGTAACACCCTGATAAGTATGGAACAATATACTTGCCTTCCTGGCTCCAGGATGGAGCCTTATACGTAACACAACAGGATAGTTTTCACTTAATGGAAATTCGCCCCAACAATAATATACTGGACATCGCGCTACAAGCCATAAACGAGCTGATACTGACAGGCAAAATACCGAATAATCTGCCGGATAGCCTGATTAACAACGAATCGTTTAAGCACATCGCAGATGGTCTGCCGGCGCTGGATAAATTCGCCTCATCAGCGCCAAAAAATGACATTAAACACGAGATTGCTGCCCGCCAGATGATATACTCGGCGCTTCAACAGAACGAACGCAAGTATCGTTCTCTTTGGGAAGCCGCCAATGAGGGTTTTTGTCTGAGCGAAATCATAAAGGATGAACAAGGCAACGCCGTCGATTACTGCATTCTGGATGTCAATGCTGCATACAAACGAATGACGGGCCTGGCAACCGAGAACGACGTGGGGACTCTTGGTTCAACTATTTACGGCGTAACTCCACCTCCATACATGGATATCTACGCAAGGGTTGTCTCAACAGGCGTATTCGAGAGGTTTGAGGCCAAGTTTTACGCTTCTGATCGGTTTCTTGATATTTCAGTTTTTTCGCCCTCACCCGGCCAATTTGCAACCGTTCTTTTTGACATTTCTGAGCGCAAGATCCATGAGGATGAGCTAGGTTATCAAGCCAGGCATGATTCTCTCACACAATTGCCCAACAGACTGATGTTCAATGAGACTCTGGCTATGTTGTTGAGCGCCAGGCGCAAAGCCGACAAGACACTGGCAGTCTTGTTCATCGACCTCGACCGTTTCAAGTTCGTCAATGACACACTCGGTCACGATGCAGGCGATGAGCTTCTTGTGGAAACCGCTCAAAGGCTGAAGGAGTGTCTGAGGGATAATGACATACTCTGCCGGATGGGCGGAGATGAGTTTACAGCCATTCTGAAAGGCTGCTGTGATAACGAAAGCATAACGGTCGTTACGAATAGAATTCTCACAAAACTCAAAGCGCCATTTACGGTTGCCGGTCATGAGGTCAACATAGGCGCGAGCATAGGAGTCGCATTCAGCCCGACTGATGCAACCACCGTTTCCGATCTCCTCAAAAAAGCGGATACGGCGATGTATCACGCCAAAGAGCTGGGCAGAAACAACTGTCAGCTTTACTCGTCAGGTCTGGACGCCGGCAACCTCGATAGAATGCGCCTCGAACAGGACCTGCGTATCGCCACAGAGGCTAGAGATATTGAAATCCATTATCAACCCCTCCTGGATCCCCTGTGCGGTGAACTGCTGGGTCTGGAAGCCATATTGAGATGGACGCATAAGACCCGCGGGGAAATCTCGGACGGCGAGTTCATACCCATTGCCGAGGATAGCGATCTGATAATGCAAATCGGCAACTACATGCTTGAGACGGTGTGCGCACAACAGAGCG
Source organism: Armatimonadota bacterium (assembly GCA_026392045.1). Classification (GTDB taxonomy): domain Bacteria; phylum Armatimonadota; class UBA5829; order UBA5829; family UBA5829; genus JAMCYN01. The sequence goes on along the minus strand of JAPLCU010000058.1, from coordinate 10,328 downwards.
CGTGGAAAAATCAGGGGCTGGATGTGGTTCCGGTGGCAATCAATCTATCCAGAAAGCATGTGCGTCGAACTGAGTTTTTGGAACGCATAGAGCACGTTCTTAACGAATACAATCTTGACCCCGGCTTGCTTGTGCTGGAAGTGCCCGGTGACGCATTGTTTGAAGCTGGCGAAAGTGAGCTTGCCGCTATAAAGCGCCTGCGCATCCTGGGGGTGGAAGTAATACTCGACGGATTCGGAACCAAACCTATGCCGCTCATCGGCCTCAGCCGAGTGCCCATAGACATTCTTAAGATAGATTGCTCGCTATTGACCGACGCTTTGAGCGATATAACCATCGCCAGTGTGGCCGCATCCATCAGCGCCACCGCACACAACATGGGGCTCCAAGTCATTGCCGTGGGTGTTGAGACAGACGAACAGATGCGCTTGATGGGTTCGCTGATGTGCGATGCAGTGCAAGGCCTTAAGTTCTGCGCTCCATTGAAGCCGCAGAGCATTACGGACATTATTGCCCACGGCGGAATCGATACGAGCAAATTTGGGCGAGCCGCGTAAATAGTCAGCATTTTCGGGATTTCCACTGCGCTCAAATCCCGAAATACCAACTGCGCCCACGGGAGGGCGAAGGTCCCCTGAGCCGTTTCCCTTCGCAACTACAAGGCTCGGCGGGAGCCTCGCCCTCCCATCGCACACTAAATCACTAGAACCCTCTGAACGCGGAACGCGGCTGCTGGAACTTGTAGCTTGAACCCACGGTCTGCTTCCAGTCATCGCCGATGAGTTGCAGCTTCGGCGATGACCAAACTATGCCCTGGCCCGGAGGCAGGCCCGGATCAAACTCGAATATCTCACCAGAGAATTTAGTGGTTCCTGATTTGTCTGTTCCTGAGTAGCTGTTCGCAATCAGCCACTTGCCGTTGGGCAATTCCTGCACGCTTGAAGCCAGCAATGGGGCTCCAAAATCTTGCGTGCCAGGCAATACTCGATCACGGTCAGCAGCCCGGTAATCCGCATCCAGCAGTTGTTGCATAACGGGCGGAGCAGGACTGCCAAGAGGGCCGATTTTGTAGACACCGCGATTGTCACACACAAGAATGAACCGGCCTAAAAGTTCATCCCTCACTTGGAAAAACCTTGGGCAAGCGAAAGGCTGCTCACTGCCGCCGATGGTAATTCGCTCACAACCAGAAGCAATTTTGCCTGCGCCTGTCACTGGAGCTGGGAAATTGGGTGCGGAATAGTTCCACAAAGTGGCATTTGCCGACCTGGTGCGGTAATTCAACCCTACAATCGCTCCACCCAATCCCTGCGGATTTGGAGTCTTACTATCGACGCGATAATTGGATATTGCCGCCCATATTTGGTATGTGTATGGGTCATTTTCAGCAGTTCTTGGATTTGGCGCCAGTTGCAGGCACTCGAACACATAGCGCTCCGCCTTGGATTCGGTGTTACTGACCCAGTTCAGTTCCGGTAGATAATAGCCGCTATCCTGATCCTGGCCCATATTCATAAGCTGGCCCAAGTTGTTGAATCTGTAGACGAGGTCAAGCACCCGGCTGTTGCCGGAATCGGCCACTATACAATGGATCACAGCCACTTGACTATTCGCGCCTTCTTCGCTTTCAGACCAAACAAGAGCGTCGGTCGGGTTGTTTAAGTCCAGTGGTTGACCCGGACGAAGCAGTTGTTTTGGATCGGTGAAGTGGTCGTAAGCCATTCTGATCCAGCCTCTTGCGCCCGAAAGCATCTCTATCTGCTGAATGCTTATGCTGCCGCTCTTGTCTGTCTTGCAGACCATGTTAGAGCCCGTGTTTACAAGCAGTATCTCGCCGGTTTCAGTGAATCTGGCGCGCGCGGGCTTGTTGATTGGAACCGCCCGCCGCGGCAGAGGACTGACGCCGGGTGTGGCGTCTGTTGGCACTGAAACAGGCAATTGGACGGAATCCAGCGACCAGCTTACATTACCCGATGAATCCACCTCGACAAGCCTGTTGCTATCGGCAACAAGAGTGGTCGGGTTAGCATAAGCGTTCAACCCATTGCTCATAGGCACCATGAGAACACCGTTTGAGCCGGATGGCGAAAGATTTATCGTTGTCGAACCGCCGCCGCCGCCCAACGGTTCTTCCCAAATCACGAACTTGGGATTCGGCGCCCAGGTTAAGTTTGTCGAATCGAACGGATCCATTGGAGCGCCGCGTGTCTCGCCCGTCTCGGCATCGACTGCATACAGTTTGCCAGAGTCCGTGATAAAATACACGCAGTTACCGATAAGAACCGGCGATGAATGAATATTCTGACTTGTCGGGTTGCCGTTGACTATTTCTGGCGGTGGCACATAATACCAGAGCAGGTTGTTCCAGCTGGTAAGATCAACACAATCGGTCCCAGGCTTAGGTATGCTGCCGCCGATCAAGTCCGTCAGCGCTGAGGTTGGGCCCCATGTGTTCCAGTCAATCGGAATCTCGACTTCGTCTAAGGTCACCCATACCGGCAACGACGAGCTAAACGTGTTCGTCTCCTGCAATATGCCGACGCCGCCCCTCAACTTGAGCTGATTGAAGTTGCTAAAAGTTATGGTGCCCTTTTCACGATCCAACATGTTGCCCGACACGTTAATCGCCTCAACTGAAGGGCCAAGGCCGCTTGAGCCGGAAATCAGGTTTGGCTGCCATATCTTAACTACAGGCACAGCCCCCGCCGCATTTCTGGTATTCAGGTTTTTGGGCTCCTTGATAGGAGTCCCATTCGGATCTACGCCTGAGACCTGCATAACTCGAATTACAAAGTCGCTATTTGCCTTGAAGCACAGCAGCGCGCCGCCCTGACCGGACTGGGAGCTTACCGTCACGAAGACCTTGTCCTGATAGACCACCGGCGAGCCATAAGCCTGCGGCTTTGAAATTGTAGCCGCTTGAAGATCCCCAAGACCTAGCGGTTTTCTTTTGAGCAGACCAGGCACAGGCAAGACGGGGGTGACAACTCCCTGCATCAGGGAGTTGTCAAGACCGCTGTGCAGCATATAGTTCCATTTTGTGGACTGGCCCGAGCTGCCGTCGTTCTTTATTGAGTATACTGATCCGCCTGCCCCATAAGGGGTTGCTTCGCGCTTGGTTGGGATATATATCACATTGTCCGGGCCCATCGCGGGCATAGCGGAGACTTCCGTTTTCGGCACACCATTTCCGCCGCCAAGAGTGCCGGCGGATATGGACGAAGGAATTAGCGGCGCGCGAATCCTGGGCAGCGGCGCAATCACGATGCCGCCGTGCACTGAATAGTCCAAAGAGTAATCAGCAAACAAAATGGTATCGGTGGGTATCGGAGTGCTGGTTTCAACCACCAGGAAACCATTTCTGGCAGTCGGGGTGTCGTTAATAAGCGACATATTCGGCTGCACTGAGGTAATGCTGACTACACTAGAACTAGAACTGAACTGCGGTCTGACGACCGGCGCAGGGTCTGTCACCATTTTCAAATCGGGGAATGACGACTGAAAATCAGCAAACTTGCCTGTGGAATCCAGAGAACGCCATCTCAGACGGTCATTCTTGACGTAAACGGGCACGCCGTAGATGTAGTCGTTCTGTTCTTGCTGAATGCCTTCATTGAATGGAGCGCTGACGCACCAATACACCATACCGATCACGGCTCCGCCGTTGCTGGCGTTGACATAGCCAAACATCGGACCGGATTTCGGTGTAGTCGCCTGGGTAAAGTTCCTACCCGGTATTATCCATTTACTGCAAACGTTCTCCGTTGTGTGGGAAGCCTGCCACTTCTCCAGCGCCGGATTGCGCGCATATAATCTACCATCGCCGGCAATGATATATATCCAACCGTTCACGCAGATCGGCGGACTCGGGCGAGGCGTCGACACTGCAATGTCTGAGTTCCTATCATCCGTGTCTGATTCCCAACATGACATTACCGGCACGATAAGCGATGTCGTAGCGCTCAACGAGGTGCCGCTGCGAGGGAATGCATCCAACATATAAACCTTACCGGTATCCGATAACACTAACACGGCCTCGACGGTTTTATTGGGCGCTGTGGGGTCCTGGCAGGTAACGACCGTCGGGGCGGATATTATGCTGTCGCAATCAAATTTCCAGATAAGGTCCTGGCCATCGGGCGCAAATCCGTTGAGCACATCCGGCGAGCCATCATCGGAATTGCCGTTGCGGTCCAAGTCCTCGGAAGGCATTACATCAAAAGCGTAAACAGTATTGCCGCTGGAGTAAAACACCATGTTCTTGTAAATAACGGCGCCGCTCTCTCCATTTGCCGGAACCGGCGCAGACCAAACCTTAACGAGGCTCGTGCCGCCGACCGTATCTATGCCGGCCGCAGAACGCCTGGGGTTTTTGCGAAGATCGGTCCAAGATGCTGACCATGCAATGATATTATACGCAAGTTTCAGGCTTGCGCTTGCTTGCGGATATGGCAGGAAGCATCCTTTGCCGGCATAGTTAGCTGTCGCCACCACGCGTCCGCTGCCATAAGTGTTTGCAACAACGCTCGGACCCGTGCCCCCAGATTTTGCCACTATCGGGAAGAGGATATCAGTGGTTATCGGGGCTTTCATTGTGCCGATATTTTCTGCTTCGTCATAACCAGGAACGCATGAGCTTCCGCCCCAGTTTGCGCCGATCATCAAAATCTCGCGGTCATCAATCCAGTAAGGCAGCGTCAGAATGGGATGATGTCTGCTCCATGCCACATCATAACCGCCGGTTCCGGGGGATGTAAAGTAAAACTTCGATATAAAGAACGTGCCCGCATCTGTAGGAACAGCTCCAAAATCCAACCTGTCAGCAGGGCTTGTATTATCTATCCAAAGGACGCCGCCGCTGTCCACGAATCTGCGCAGTTTCTCTCTGTCATCGTCGCTCAGCAGCACATGCCCCTGCGCCGGTAGGTAGAGCACATGCATTCGAGACAGGTTCCGCGCGCTAGCCAGTGGTATCTTCCAAAATCGCGGGTCCGATTTTGGATATTTCACGCCAGTTTCATCTACCGGCGCATAAGGGTTATCCAATGACCAGCCCGCAGGCTTCATTTCTGTGTAATAGTCCAAAAGGTTAAATAGATTGCCTACGCCCGCTGCATCAACCGGCTGAGTCCAATTGCCGCCCGTGGACTTCATATCCAGCCACAGTATTCCGCAGTTGACCGTCTTACGCTTGCCTGCATACAGGTAACCCGCCGCGTCGGCAGGCGCCGGCCAGCATACGGCAATACACAGCATTACTGGAAGCAACCGCAGCGCAAAGGCACGGAGAACACCAGGCATAAAATCTGAAACCAAAGTTTTTTTCATAATTCACCTCGTTCGCGGTTACTGATCACTCTTGATATTTTTGTCATTCCGAACTTGATTCGGAATCTAAGCCTCAAACTTAACAGATCCTGAATCGAGTTCAGGATGACATGTAATTACCACCAATAATTACCACCAAGTCTGAGGGCTTACTCGTTCGCGGTTACATTCCATCGCCGAAGTAGATAAGACTGCCGCTCACAGGAAGCCTCGGGGCAATCGGTAAGACACGTCCGTAAATATCAGCGCGAATAGGTTGGGAAGCTGCATTGTTAGGGTCTGTCAGCGGCCAACCAACATGATCATCGTAAAGCATAGCAAGACCCTCGCCCGGGTGCGCGGTCGGAATGTCGCTGATGCCATAATACGCTGGGATTGTACCCCATTTAGCCATCCACTCTTCCACATCGCCGATGGCAGCAGGCACATTTTCGCTGATCGCGCCATCAATAATTATTCTGATATCCAGCGGCTGGCCATAATACGGGAATCGGTCAGCCACTCCAGCCGGCCGAAATTTGTCCTGGGTATCACCCTCATTTGGATTGAACCAGTTACCCGGCAGCACGAAGAACGATCCCTCCTGCGCGTAAATCACAGCTTCGATACGCACGTCAAAAGGCTGAATGGCAACCCCGCCAAGGAGATAGTTATTACGGGTGAAAGTTGTCTGGTCCAACGCTATTCTCAGCATGTTCGGCTCGCCAATTACAGTAATGAGGTTCGCGTTTGTCTGGCCATCGGCCGTACCGGCGATCAATGGAATCGCTTCACCGATAAATGCGCTGTCAATACCCCAGCCAGGAGCATTGAACGCCGGGTCGCCGATTCCCCAAACCCATGACGGGAGAGTCGCAACCGGCAGTCCGGCACGCCAAGCAGTGTTAAGACGCAAGAGTCCGTTGACGGTAGATTGAAAATCACCCGGGTTAAGCCAGGCATTGATATACGATGTTCCATATTGGCCCGAATGACGCAGCAGCATAAACCACTCGAAGGGGGCGTCGCCATTCTCAGATTCCCACGGGCCGAGGTCAAAGCCTATCTCCGCCCTGCTATCAGGCTCTCCGGAGACAATCATATGATAAGGCGGCTGGCCGTTTTGAGCGTCTGAGCCAATATGGTCCAATCCATCTTGCGGCGTAAAGAACTGAGTGGTGTTCACGCAGACATTCTGCTGCGCAAGGAGTGCAAGACCGCCCGTTGCATCCGCGCCGCGATAGGGATCACCATTTGAAGTGTTTGTCCAATTCAAATCGCGATTCTTAAGAAGATTACCCTCGATATAGATATTCTGACCCGACACAATGGTCAACTGCACGCCCTTGGGCAGCATGCCCTTTATGCGGATATTGCCCTCGGCGTATATTACGCCATTGCCGTCAATCATCTTTGTTTGGGTAAGATTATTTACAACGCGAGTAGCCGTTCGCCCGGTGTTCGCGTTTGGATAAGGCATGATTACCGTGTGTCCCCACTCAGGTCTTGGCTCGCCCCACGCATCATACCAGGTCGAAAAACTGGAGTCGGTGCGGGTGATTGAAATGTCATCCTGGCCATCATCGTCAGTATCACCCGGATTCAGCGCTATAACGACACCCGGCGGAATGTAATACGAACCTTTCCAGCAGATGGACATTGGGTTGTTAGGCTGAAGCCAGTCTGAACGCACAGTCAAACCACCATACAGGGTTTCGCTGTCTGATTGCTTGTCATTGGTGTTGCCAATGTATATACCGCGGCCCCAACCAAGCTCGCCGAGGTTCACCCAGGCATTATTCACGTTAACGCGTTCGCCCGAGTTAAGGGTGAGCAAGCGGTAACGGGTCGTTGTATTGGTAGGACCGGGCTGATCGACCAATGGCGGTTCTATGCGCTTGATACGCCTGGTCGGCTCACTGGCGCTCGGATAGCTGTCCCTGATAAACCCGCCGACCGTCCACGAAACGTTGCCGGTGTCGATATCACTGGTCACCAAATTATTAGTATCTAAGATGACGCCATCCAGACCCAATCGTGAGAGGGAGACACCAGGTTGGGAGAGAGGGACAAGAGGATCGCCATCTTTGAATATCTCACCTGCAACCTCCACCTTATCTATGGGTGTCAGGTCACCTATGGGGCCAGCCCCTCTCAGACAAAGCTGGACAGCGTTAGCGCCGGCGCCATACCACATCAGGTTTCCATTTACTCTGATCGGAGCGCCGCGCATGCCGAATTTGCTGTCAATTGCCGCTCGCCCGAATTTCATGTTGTAGCCAGGGCAACCCAGCGCAAACTTTGTGTTGCGGTTGTCTTTATTGGTGATGAAACGCAGGTAATCAGTCACGCCGATTGGCTTATATGCGGTAATCTCGCGGCGAAGACTGATATTACCGTAGGGTTTATAAGTTGTCGGATCGTTCTCATCGAACACGCCAAGACGGCCAATCGACTCAATCTTGATGTATTTTGAGAGCGGATCGCGCATATTCGGCTTATATGATATTCTCAGCAGAAATCTGCCCTGACCGGTGTTGAATGTGGTATAGCCGCCGGTCGGGCCAGCATAGCCCATTCCCTCGCCGGCGGTTGTAGGGAGCTCGGTGGGGTAATACGGCCTCACCCAGCGATAATCAGGATACTTATCGCGCATTTCCTGCCAGTTAGTATTCAGGCCGGTTCCATCAGTCGGCACAAGGAAAAGTCCCGGATCGAGCGTAACATTATCCGGTATGGGACGCCAATCTGCGCCTTCTTCACTAGAGGTCAGCATCTTATCGGCGTACTTGATTCCTGCCTCAGAAATCTGAGAAACAACATCGATGTTTGAGTATCTCTCAGACCTGAAAAGGTTCCGAGCAACCAAACCAATAAATACGGCAGCGACCAGCGACACGGCAAACATAACCATCAAGGCTATGATCAGGGTCTGACCAGCTGCATTTCGCTTTATTTTATTATATGAACTGCGTTTTGATATCATAATTCGTATTACCACACCTGCCGGCCCGGACAAGGGTTTCTACCTGTATGCGTTTCTCACCTTAACTGTATTATTCAGATCAACCACGCGAGGTTTAGCAGGAGCCTCAGGATCATACATTCTGATACCTATGTGCAGGTTGATCATTGCCTTGGTTTGATAGTCTCCCTGGACGACATCACCATTCTTATTAAACTGAATCTTATAGTCCACGCGAAGGCCGCTGGGAATAGGGTTGTCATCAGAATCTGGTAGTTTTTGATCCGGCACCCGGCTGAAATAGACGTTGCCTGTGCGATAATCAATTTTATACTGATTAAACTGGGGGTCGCCCAGGTTCAGCGGCACGCGCTCGTATCTTATAGGCTGACCGTATCCTGCGCCAACAACCATGTTTGGGCCGGTTAAAACATCGCTGCCAGGCACAATTGTCGCATATCTAAGCGTAATGCAAGCGTCAAGAGTAAACATTCGCGCAGCCGTTCCTCGATCATCCTCAAGAGCGATGTTGAAGTGATTATTGATGTCAAACAGATCATCCGGCGTCAAAATACAAGGCTCCACGCTCAGCGCAAAATTGACTGTACCACGGTTGAAGTTGAGCGCATTATCGGCGAAATCGAAGAAATAGGCCATCTGTGTGTTGGCATTGATGGATGCCAAGTTTATTTGCTTGTCAGTCATATACTGCGTAATGTCGAACACAGGCGCAGTGCTGATGACATTATCTACCCAGGTCTCCACCACAAGATTCCCGCCACTTCCACTAATCCCCGTTCTGTAAGAAGAGATGACCAGCGCACCGGATGATGTATCATAGCGATACACCTGGATGCCATATTGGCCCGTGATTCCAGCATAAGTATTTGGAGTCCAGTATCCGAACTTCGAACGAAAGGCGGTCGGCATCGAATCAGGTGAGTCTGAACTCGAATCGCTGTAGTTCGTTCCCACAAACGGGTCTTTATCAACCTTCGCAAATCTGAACGACACGGACGGCGTCAATGATTGGTATAGCCCAGTAGTTCCATTAACAGCGCCGGAGACAAGGTCAACATACTTATCAAGGCCCACAACGCGGGCTTTCTCCGCCCACACCTGCCAGAACTTCATGTGATTCTGCGTTCCTAAAGTTCCCGGCACTTCCTCGTCGCTATAGAAGAACTGCGGGTCTTTCAAAACGTCCACGAGTTTGATAGCGGCAGCGGTTTTGTCTGCGCCGAAGATGCTTGCATCGTTGGGATCAAACTCTATCCTGTAAAGCACGACCTGGTTGCCGGCGTTTGCTTCGACATTGTCGCCCCAGGGGGATTGCCAACCGAAATACGCCGGCGTATCAGTTGCGGGGTCAGGATTTGGATCATTGTATCTCAGCCCCAGGAAGTAGCGCACAACTATGTTGCTCTGCTCCAAAGGCAGCTTGGGCCGGATGATGACATCTCTCAAACCACAAACCGGGCAAGCCGGAGCATCCTCATCAGGTTGCTCGAAATCACGAGGCTCGGTGGGATCATGATCTGGATTATTGCAATGCGCTATCATCTTGGGCATTGCCAGGTCGATCTTCGCATAAGACATAGGCAGCCAATACGCTGCATTTGTCGTCAAGTTGCGCACAGGCAACTCAATGCAGTCCGAACCTAACGTGCTCGTCGTACCGTAATCGAGAACATCCATAGACTCGCCTATCTCACGGCTTATCTGCTCCATTGCGCGGCGGGCGGAGTCCTGTGCATCGACCATCGCCTGCGCTCCCCTGGTCATCCGGAAAGACTCAATAATCGGCTGCATGACCAGATACATGAGGATGACGGAGATGGCCATCACCACCAGAAGCTCAATAAGCGTGAAACCACTATTATGCTTTGCTACTATGCGCTTTTTCATAATTTATCTCTGTATCGGCTCGGCGGGAGCCTCGCCCTCCCCCCTATTCCCTATTCCCTGTTCCCTATTCCCTGTTCCCTGTCATGTTGCCATCCTGATATGCCGCCATCCTGCATATGCCGCCATCCTGATATGCCGCCATCCTGAT